>JBJXFD010000237.1:0-11711 GCA_046153985.1 Saprospiraceae bacterium | reverse complement strand
ATTTTGGCAAGGGTGCTCTCTATCGTTTGAAACTGCGCTTCGTTGAGGTCATAATTTCGGCTCGACTCGTTGATCGTTCTCAACAAATCTTCAATGCCATTCAGGTTAAGTTGGTGAACAAAAATCGAAATGGACAACCCAATCGCCAAAAACAGTACCACGGATAGTTCGACCCGGTATTCCGGATTGAAAAACAATGCGATCAGCGGGAAGCGTTTCATGGCAGCCGGGTTTTAGGGATCAAATTAAATTCAGGCGGCTCAGGAGCGCTGGCTTGTAACTTTCACTCAGGGGAATCACCTGCCTTTCAATCGTGATCATGTTATCGGCAATGTTGTCAATTTTATCAATCGCCGCGATGTAGGAGCGGTGAACCCGGCAAAACGTCGCTTCCGGCAGCTTTTCGCCAATGCCTTTCAGCGTAGTATGCACCATGTATTTATGGGTTTTGGTGACAATGACCACGTAGTCGTCCATGGCCTGCACAAAAAGGATCTGATCGAGGGGCACCCGGGTGAGGGCGTTATTGGCGCGTACAAACAAATAATCATTGCCGCCGGGGTTGGGCGTTTCCCGGTTTTGCAGATCGAACACTTCTTTGGCGCGCTGAACGGCCGTCATGAACCGGGCAAAGCTCACCGGTTTGACCAAATAATCCGCCACATTGACATCAAAAGCTTTAACCGCGTACTCCTCGCGGGAGGTGATGAGTATCGTAATTGGTTTGCGCACTAAACTTTCCAGCAATTCCAACCCGGTCATTTCCGGCATCTCCACATCCAAAAAAAGCAAATCCACCTCGTGTTGTTGCAAATGGTGAATGGCCTGAACGGCTTCTTCGCATTCGCCCATCACTTCGAGCCACGCCACCTTCGCTGCCATTTGTCGCAGCACCATGCGCGCCATCGGATTATCGTCTACGATCAGGCATTTCACAGAATTCTTCTTTTTTTATTATCTATTTACCACATAGTTCACAGTAGTTTTTTTCACATAGATCACATAGGAACAATCCCTGGGTGCATCAGAACTATGTGTCCTATGTGAAAACCCCTATGTGGACTATGTGGTAAAAAAAAAGCTCCAAAAACCAGTGACCCCTTCCCACATCCGGGTCATTCCTGAAAACGGGCCGATCTTCCGGTGTCCGGTTTTCAATACCCTACTTTGATCATTTAATCTATCATCATGAATCAACAAGCAATCTCGGCGGAAGTCCCTGCATCCAAAAGCATTCAATTCAACCTCTCCGCCCTCGTTATTCCGTTGGCGCTCGTCGCGGGCTACCTGTTTTGGCAGTTCGTGTGCGGCAATCCAGCCAATTTTGAAGGCAACAACCCTGCCGGCCACGCCAAAGAAGGCAATTATTTGGCCATTGTTTACAAAGGCGGATTCATCGTACCGCTGCTGATGGGGCTTTTCCTCATCGTAGTCGTTTTTTCGGTTGAGCGCTTTCTCACACTCGGTAAGGCCAAAGGAACAGGCTCCACTTCTAATTTTGTGCGCCGCATCAAGTTTTTTCTCGAATCCAACAATACCAACGACGCGATTGCCGAATGCGATAAGCAAAAAGGTTCGGTAGCCAACATCGTGCGTTCCGGTCTGGAAAAATACAAAGATATGGAACAAAACAATCGGATGGACACCGATCACCGCGTATTGGCCATTCGACAGGAGATTGAGGAAGCAACCGCTTTGGAACTTCCGATGCTGGAGCGGAACCTGCCGATTTTGGCGACCATCACTTCTGTGGGCACCTTAGTTGCGCTGCTGGGCACAGTTTTGGGGATGATCCGGGCTTTTGCAGCGCTCGCAACGCAGGGCAATCCGGATGCCGTGGCGCTTTCGCAGGGCATTTCCGAAGCTTTGATCAACACGGCACTGGGCATTTCCACTTCCGTTGTGGCCATGATCATGTACAACTACTTCACAGGGCGCATTGATAAAATGACGTACGCGATTGACGAAGCCGGGTTTAGCATTGCCTCAACTTTCGCTTCTAAACATAAATAGGATAACATGCCAAAGGTAAAAATTCCCCGCAAGAGCACCTTGGTGGATATGACGGCGATGTGCGACGTTGCATTCCTCCTGCTCACTTTTTTCATCCTGACGTCCAAGTTCAGGCCACAGGAGCCGGTTCAAATTGACATGCCCGGTTCGCGCGCTGAGCGTAAAATTGCCGAACAAAACATCATGATCCTGACGGTGAACAAAGACGGGAAGGTCTTTTTCGGGGTAGACAACCAGAAAGTGCGCACCCGCATGCTGGAACGCATGATGGCTACCTATCCGGATGTGGCGTTCACGGAAGCTCAAAAATTGAAATTCGCGACAACCGAAAGCTTTGGCGTGCCTTTTCAACAGCTTCCGGCCCTGCTCGACGGGGCTATCAAAAACGACGACTCAGCGCCGGGCATCCCGGTAGATTCCACAGCGAGCCGCTACCAGCGAAACGAATTAGCCGACTGGATTTTTGCAGGCCGGGTTGCCGACAACGAACTCCGGCAGCAGGGTGAAATACAATCAGAAGGCATTGCCGTAGCGGTCAAAGGCGACGGAAGTACCGATTATCCGAAAATCAAAAAGGTGATGGACACGCTGGTGGAAAAGAAGGTGAACAAGTTCAACCTGGTGACTGCCCTCAAGGGTGGCGATTCCATGGCAGCCGAAGAATAACGGAGGCATTAACAAACAGAAAAAAATCTGACGGACATGGCAGAGATGAATACCGGGGATTCCGGTGGCAAACATAAAGGTGGAAAACGGTCTAAAAAAGCTTCTACCCGCGTTGATATGACGCCAATGGTGGATTTGGGGTTTTTGCTCATTACTTTTTTCGTGCTGGTGACTACATTCAACAAACCTTCTGCAATGGATTTGAACCTGCCGGCGAAGGACGATAAAAAGGAAGACAAGACTCCGGAAATTAAAGCTTCCAAAGTCGTCCAGTTTGTGCTGGGCACGGATAACAGGCTTTACCACTTTCGTGGGATTGAAAACATCACGGTGGACAGCATTGATTTTTCGTCTTCCAAAAACATTCGCGCGGTGATCGAAGCCCGCGAAAAAGAGGTGATCGAACAATGGGGCAGCCGGGATTCCATGCTGCTTTTCATCAAGCCGATGTACGCTTCCAAATACCGGAACATGGTGGATGTTTTAGACGAAGTCAACATCGCGCAAATCAAACGATTTGCTTTGGTGGATTTTTCGGAAGCTGATTCCTTGATGCTGGTGAACGCCATAGCTTATAAAAACTAAAACCATGGATCCGCAAAAAGTGCTACAAGTCCCTTTGGACGACATCGTTTTTGAGGGACGCAACCAGGCCTACGGCGCTTATTTCCTGCGTAAAATCTACAACCGGCACCTTTTTCGGGCCTTGCTGATTGCTGGATTGTTTAGTGTAGTCGCCATCGCAGCGCCCTTGATCATCAGTTACATCAACGGCATCATCAACCAGGGCAAAGACCAGGAAGTGTCGGTGGAAATCAATATGGAAAACCTGGATTTGCCACCCGAAAAAGAAGACACGCCGCCCCCGCCCCCGCCGCCGAAAGAACCGCCCCCTATGAAAGCTACCATCCGCTACATCGTGCCGGAGCCGAAAAAGGATGAAGAAGTGGTGAACGAAGAACCGCCGCCGCCGGTGGAACAATTGGCGAACGTAGACATCAGCAATAAAACAACGGAAGGCGCTGAAGAAGGTGCGAGCGAAGGCGTAATTGACGCCCCCGAAGAAGCGCCGCCGCCTGTGGTGGAAGAAGAAGAAAAACCGAGTACACAAATCTTCACCGTTGTGGAGCAAAAACCGGAATTTGAAGGCGGTGTGGCCGCACTCATGAAGTATGTTGCTGAAAACATCAAATACCCGTCTATGGCCCGTGAAACCGGCATAGAAGGCACCGTGGTCGTCAAATTTGTTGTGGACGAAGTTGGGAATGTTTCCCAGGCAACTGCCGTCCGGGGCATTGGTGGGGGGTGCGACCAGGAGGCTCTGCGCGTGGTGAACACCTTGTCAGGAAAATGGAAACCGGGCAAACAACGGGGGCGCCCGGTAAAGGTATGGTTTACCCTGCCGGTCAAATTCAAACTGCAATAAGCATCATCCAATGCAAATCATGAACATGGACAATCGGGAGGAAGAAAGCCGCGTAAATCGCTACAGAACAAGGGCAATGGCCATTTTTCTGCTCTACGCCGGCCTGGCTTTTCTATACATTTCCATTGGGGGCGCCGTGCTGATTTTTAACTCGTATTGGAGCGATTTTTCCATCGGGACGAAAATTGCATTCGGCATCCTGTGTATTGCTTACGGACTTTTTCGAATGTATCGCGCTTACGTTTCGTATCAGCAAAAGCTTGAGGAATTAGAATAACCTTCATCCAAACCCAATTGTCGATGAAAAATCTTGTATGGCTTTTGTTCGTGCTTTCGGGTTTCACCGCTTGCAAAAAAGAAGCGCCGGAAGCGCCGACCGATACGCCTGTTTCCGGGCGGGTCAGCATTGCCGCTGACGCAACGTTGCAACCTTTTGTCGAATCTGAAATCGCAGCGTTTGAACGCATTTACGACAAAGCAAAAATTGACTGCCAATATGCCCCGGAAGCAGCAATTTTCAAAGCCCTGCTCAGCGACAGCGTGCGCGCCGTCATCGCTGCGCGCGAGCTGAGTGCCGAAGAAAAAGCGCATTTCGATCGGAAAGCAATCGTGCCGCGCTACGTCTACATCGGGGCAGACGCCATCGTACTGCTGGTGAACCGAAACAACCCCGACAGCCTGCTCCGCTTTGAGGAATTGCAAGCCATCGTCAACGGAAAGATCAACACCTGGGAAAAATTGACCTCGCACAGCCACCAGGGGAAAATTGATCTGGTTTTCGATCACGAGGTTTCCAGCAATGTGACCAGTTTGATGCGCCTGCTCGGAGTCAAAAAATTGCCATCAAACGCCTACGCCTTAAAAACGAATGCCCAGGTATTGGACTATGTGAGCCAAAACCGGCAGGCCATCGGCGTCGTTGGCATGAGCTGGATCAGCGACCTGGGCGATGCGCAACGCAGGCAGTTGGAATCCCGGTTAAGCATCGTGTACCTGCGCCTGGCAAACTACGGGGAAGACCGCTATTTCAAACCCGATCAAATCAACATCTCGGAAGGCAAATACCCGCTTTACCGGCGGTTGCAAATCATCAACTGCGAAGGCAAATCCGGCCTTGTCACCGGGTTGGCGACCTACGTGGCCAGTCCGAAAGGACAATTGATCCTGCTCAAATCGGGTATTTTGTCGGCTACGCTTCCCCAACGAACGGTGCATAGCAACTGATGTTTTACCCATTCATGCTCAAAAAAAATTACCATGCATAATCGAATAGCGCCTTATTTCAGCCTTTTCGGCTTCCTGTTTTTGGCGATCGCATTGCCGGCGCAAAGTATTGAGGAAGCCATCTCCATGATTGAAAAAGAGGATTATTCCGGCGCCCGAAAAGTCCTGCGCACCCTGCTTGCCAAAAATGAAAAACCGGCTGAAGCCTGTTTTTATTTGGGAGAAACCTTTTACCAGAATGAAAATGCCGATTCGGCTTTCTATTATTATGGGAAAGGAACACGCACAGACGCGAAGTCGGGGTTAAATTATGTCGGATTGGGCAAATTAGCTTTGGACAGCCGGAACAAAATGGAAATGCAAAAGCAGTTTGAGGCAGCCCGGAAAATTGCCAAAGACAAAGACGCGCGCATCTATTACGAACTGGGGAAAGCGCACTTAGAAAGCAATCAGGGCGATGTCCAGGCCGCGATTGAAAACTTAGAAAAGGCCATCTCCATTGACCCCAGTAATGGCGATTATTACAGCGTGCTGGGCGATGCTTACATCAAAAAAGGCGACGTTGGCAAAGGCATCAGCCAATATGAGATTGCGACCGGCAAAGACAAACAAGATCCGAAAAATTACCTGAAGCGCGCCATTCAATGGAAAGAGGCTGCCATTTACGATCAGGCAGAACAATCGCTGCTGGAGGGATTGGCCGTGGACCCAAACTATGCGCCCGCCCTGCGCGAGTTGACCGACGTTTATTACTATTCCAAAAAATATTCCCTGATTGTACCCACCCTCGAACGCTATACCAAATTAGTGGGCGATGACCTCGAAGCGCGCGAAAGATTGGTGCGCTACCTGACCTTCCAGGCGCGCGAATACGACCGCGCCATCGAACAGGGGGAAGCCGTTTTGGCCAAAAAAGCAGATAGTTACAGCACCTTCCGCAGCCTCGGCGCCGCTTATTATGAAAAAGGGGTGTTCGATAAATCTTTTGCGGTCATGAAGCAGTTTTTTGCCAGCAGCACCGGGCGGAAAATTTACGAATTCGACTACGACTACTTCATCAAATCCGCTTTGAAAACGGGCAATTTCGACGATGCCAAATCCAAAATAGCGGAGCTGGAAACCGCTTATCCAAAAAAGCAGGGATTCTATCGCTATGAATTGGCGAAAGCCTACTACGACAAAAAAGACTACCCGAATGCCGAAGCCAATTTTCTGGAAAAAATCAATACCCAGAAAGCCACCACCAACGATTATTTCTATTTGGGCTACAGCCAATATTACCAGAAAAAATACGCAACAGCCGATTCCGCTTTTGCCAAGCTGACCGAGCTCAGCCCTGCTTACATCACGGGCTACCTGATGCGCGCCAAATCCAATGTGCAACTCGATCCGGAATTGAAAACCGGATTGGCGAAACCGCATTATGAAAAAGTGGTGGAGTTGGGCATCGCCGATCCTGAAAAGAACAAAAAAGCGCTGCTGGAAGCCTACAAATACCTTGGCTATTATGCTGTACAATTTGAACTGGCAGAGGAAGCCAAAGCCAATTTTGGCAAAGCTTTTGAACTCGATCCGAACGATGCCGAATTGATTGACATCATGACCAAACTCAACGGGGGAAGTCTTCCGGACAAAAAGGGGCGCAAATAAAAAAGACTCTATTTTGACTAAGGCAAGGCGGCCCGGGGATTTATTTTAGGTTGAAACGATAATTGGATTTACGATTGTTCTTTGCCCGGGCCAGCCTTGCTTTATTTAGTAGACCGTTCACCTCCCCATTGGTGTACGAAGCACAATAATTTTTATTCAATCGCGCAGGCATTTTAAAAATTCTCCCTTTATCTTTGCCCTCATAAGCGAAAAGCTGAGGCCCTCCCAAAATTTTTCTAACTGCCTCTATATTAAGGCTGCTATATATTTGATGAATTTTGACCTTTAAAAGGTCGCGATTTTACCCATTGCCGTTCGAGTATAGTCTATTATTCTGATTGAGCAAGTGCTTTACCGATTGCGTAAAGCCGTCTTTTATGATATTGAAGTTTCTAAATATGATCATTGTTTATAACAAAATGTGCTTTCCATGTCAAGACTAAACCTTATGAAACTATTAGCAGGATGGGCCTTTCTGATGTACATGCTTTGCATGACCAACCTTTACGCCAATGGTGCGGGCTTTTCCACTACGATTGGTGGGGCGGATGGAATTACAGAGGCTATGGGAATTCGGTCGCCACTCCTCTTCAATCACACAGACTGTCAAACGGTTACGAGCACAAATGTTCCTCTGGCCATTTCAAATCCTGGCGCCCAGATTGTTTCTTCTACCCTGAATTTTTCTACTTCAGGTTTTATAACGCACGTTACTGTTCTGGGGGTAGACATCTCGCACACGCGGGTAGGCGACCTCAGGATAACCCTCACTTCTCCTCAAGGTACTATCCTCACGCTGCTCAATCGCCCCGGGAATGGTACCTGCACAGGTGATGACCTTTTGATGTGGTTTGACGATCATCCGGACAACCCTTCCACTGAAAATAACTGCAACGTTACGGTTCCAACACTTGGCGGCGTTTTTATGCCTGTGGAAGCGCTATCGGCTCTTATAGGAGAAAATGCGTTCGGCGAATGGACATTGACGGTATTCGATATGGCGCCCGGGGACGACGGTTCCCTCAATAACTGGGGGCTGCAAGTGTGTACCCGGCCATGTGACCTGGTACTTGACAGTCTGAATCTCAATCACTCGAGCGAATGTGAAAATGGTTTGGGCGCTATTGCCGTCTTCGTCTCCACAGATTCTCCCAATACAGCGATCTACACCATTACCGGCCCGGTAGTGCAAACTAACGAGACCGGTGTTTTTACGGATATACCTTTAGGAACTTATGAGGTGACTGTCATTCTGGAAGGCATAAACGATTGCAAGGTGCAAGCAGTTGTCCTTTTAGGTACGGACTTTTACGCAACTGATTTACCTGTTGTGCTCAGCTCTTCCATCGACACGGCGATTTCAATATTGCACATACCTGAAACTGGGCTAATTACCAATATAAAAGTGTCCAACCTCCTAATTGAGCACACCTGGGTTGGCGACTTGAAGATCACACTGACTTCGCCAGCAGGAACAGTCGTCGTATTGAAAGATCGCCCTGATGGTGCAGGGGTTGGTTGTCCGCAGGATGACATCCTCGTCACTTTTGACGACGATGCCGTCCTGACTGCCTCCGATCTTGCACAAGCCTGCAATACGAATACAATTGCCATTTTGGGTACTTTCCAGCCATCCGAGCCTCTGTCTGCATTTATCGGCGAACAAATGGAAGGCGATTGGATTTTAACCGTATATGACCTCGCAGAATTAGATTACGGGGAAGTGTATAATTGGGGTCTTGATATTTGTGCATCGCCTTGCGATGTAGTCCTCGCCAAAATCACCACTGTAAATGAGAACTGTACAGGAGCCAGCAATGGCAGCATCACTGTTCTGGCAAATACCACCAGTCCGCCTATAACGTATTCCATCTCTGGCCCGGTAACCCAAAGCAATGACACTGGCATCTTCGAAAATCTGCCGGTGGGAGACTATGAGGTGTCTGTCTCCATCTCTCCTGGCGACACCACCTGCACATTGACTGATTCAGTGAGCATTATTTTGACACCCGAAACCAGTTTACCGGTAGGTTGGCACAACTACAACGTCGGCAATGCGCAGGGAAGCGCGACGCATGATATTTGCGCTGCTGAAGGCCAGTTTGTGCTTACTTCCAGAGGGCTATCGGGCCTTTTCGATCTTCAGCACAGCGCCTCTCGCAGCCTGTGTGGCGATGGCAGGATCATTGCCCGGGTGACCAGTATTGAAAATGCAGGTTGGGCAGGCATAGAGATGCGTGAAAATACGACCTCCGGCAGCAGAAAGGTGGTGCTCAGAACCCAGTTGGGCACTTTGGTGCGGCGCATGGTGCGTACCGCGCCCGGCGTTCCGCTCCAATCGCAGCAGCTGGCAACGCAGCCCGGCCCGATCTGGCTCCAGATTGTGCGGGCCGGCAACAGCTTCAAGTGCTTCGTTTCTTCCGATGGCGATAACTGGCAGCAGGTCGGTAACACCCTTACCCTGTCTTTAGCCGCTTGTGTGCAAACCGGTATTTTTGTAGAAGGCCGCAATGCCAATATCATCACTACAGCAGTTTTTGACCAGGTTTCCGTGACCGGTAATATCGCGCCCCTGCTTGCCAGGCCAGAAGTTGCCATTTTGCCTGCGGCCAATCCTGCACCCGAACTCCAACTTTACCCCAATCCCACTACGGGCGACGTCACCATCAACCTCAGCGGTTATGCCAGCCAGGCGGTGCAGTTATTGCTCTACGATGCGCAGGGCAAAATGCTGAAACGGCTGGAAATAGACACCGCCCTATTCCCTACCCAGCAACTGGATTTTTCCGGCTACGAAAACGGCATTTACTTTGTTCGGGCAGTGTCGAAAGGGCTGCCGGATGCGGTGAAGCGGGTGGTGGTGCAGGGAAGGGAGTGATGGGTTGGAAGTTTCTGTGAGAAAAAACAAAAGCCTTCACGCTAAAGGGCGTGAAGGCTTTATTATTCCGCAGCGCGTATTCTTTTGCCGCAACAGCGTGTTGGCTTAATAATTTGCACAAAGAAACTCCTCAATCACTGCCTTGTCTTTATCTATTTTAACGTGAACTCGGGCATTTTTTAAGGAGCGGCGGGCTAAAGCCCGCGAAACGAAGGGTGCCGTGCCTTGTTTCGCGGGCTTTAGTACGCCTTATTTCCAGCAAAGGTGCAAAAAGTACACAAACAGAAGCGCCGCCAAATAACAAAATACTCATTATCAGGGAGTAAATGCCCGAACTCACGTTAATTTTATTAATTTTTTTTGGTATTGCCTGTTTTGTTGATGTTGCCAGGTGATCACATTTCTCAGCTTGAGCTCTAGCGGAGAGTTATTCTTCCCAGAAGAATTGTAAATATCTTTTATAAAAAGCCAAAATTGAATCACTACTCCTGTAATATTCACTTTCATCTTCATCTAACCGAACTTCATTCAATGCACTTATGGCGATAGTTCGATTGATTCTACCCGACTTAATAAAATCAACAACCATCTGGCATGCAAAATTTTCCACCTTATGAGGACTTTTTTGTAAATTATTGTCAAGTAATTTTCTAGCTATTTCATATATTTCACCCTTTTGTTTAATACTAATGCAGATGGAAGCCCTAACCCGGGTTTCATTTTCGTTGTGATCACAACTCCCTCTTCCCGGAGAAAATATCTCAGGATAAAATTGAATTTTCACTTCATCAAAATCCTTTACCTGTGCGGATAAAGGAGATGTAATAAATAATAGCATTGAGTTGATCAGAAGTAATCGCATTTGTTGAGTTTATGGTTTTAAAAACTTTATAGCCCTTGGTATACGATGTGCGCCCCGCTCGCGACCAACCTGCACTCCGTCAAAATCGCTCGCTCGTTGCGACCTTTGGTCGCATACGGGTCAAAGCTGCGGGCTCCAGCCCGGCTACAAAAAAAACTAACTCAAATCCCGGCTGTCGGTACAAACCCAATATCGTTCCAAATATCATCGAGCAGCAAGACATCAAGCACCCCGGCGCCCGATACATAGTTGGATGCACTGCTTAGCAGGTAGTGTTCCGCCAAACTTACGATGCCAGCCTCTACCGGGTTTTGATGAATGTACAAAAGCTTCTGTCGAATGACGTGCGGACTATACAGAATGATGGGGTGATTGTCGCGTTGCCAAACCTGGTGTTGGCTATTGGTCTTATTTTTCCGCGCATTAAACGCAAAATGGTTAAGCAACCATTCCCTACGCGATTCCGGCTGAGTGGTGTCTTGTAAATAACTGATGATCTTTGAAGCAGTGAATGATTTAAAGCTTTGCAGAATTGATGAAAGCTCGTCTTCACTGCCCGCTCTGGCAATTAAGTGTATATGGCTCGGCATGATAACAAAGCCAAAAACTTCAAGCCCTTTATTTTGTTGGCAAAAACGTAAGCTTTCAACAACTATATCCGCAAAGGCGCGGCGTGTGAAAAGGTCAATCCACTCAACAACAGTGAGGGTTAAAAAGTTAAGTCCATGCTGATCAAGTATTTTGTAACGCATATTCATTGGTTTTATGCCCTGAAAGATAGACAGAAAGGAGGGTTTTTGGAATAAAAATCATGGATTATTGACGGCGGGCTGAACCCGCAGCCTTAACCCGTATGTGACCAAAGGTCTAATGTCGTCAACTTAGTGGGGGATAACCACGAAGTGGTTGAAGGTGAATAGCCCCCGATGCAATCGGGGGTTGGTCGCATAAACGGGGTAACGCCGAACCCCGAATGGGGTTGAATGTTAACA
>JBJXFD010000586.1:0-4109 GCA_046153985.1 Saprospiraceae bacterium | reverse complement strand
GCGCCGCTGGCCTTTATGCGTGGGCGAACATTGGACAACGCCTTTATCATTTTAGACGAGGCGCAAAACTGCTCCACCATGCAGTTGAAAATGTTCCTGACGCGGATGGGGCCTTCTGCCAAGTGCATTATTACGGGCGACTTATCGCAGATTGACCTGCCTTACCACCAGAAATCGGGGTTGCAGCGGTCAATCAACCTGTTGAAAAACCTGGAAGGCGTTTCAACCATCTACTTAGATGCAGAAGACGTGGTTCGCCACCGGTTGGTGAAAGAAATCATCAAGGCTTATGAACGGGCCGATGAAGCCGCGCGCAAAAGATTTGAAGAAGAAGAAGAGGAAATCCATAAAAGGAGAAGTCTGAGGAATGGATCCTCTCGCCTCGAAGACCAGTCATCACTTGCAGGGTTGGACAACGCTGAAGAAGCGCAGCCGGCAGAAATTTTATAGCTTGTGGAATACGCTGTACGCATTAATCCGGAAAAGCAGAACGAGTTTCTGCAATTGCTCAAAGCCTGGCAGAGTTTGGGCGTAGTCGAATATTACGAAGTGTTGAAAGAAGGAGCGCAACTCCTCTCCGGCCATTCGGCTGCCACCAGCGGGGTGCAAAAACCTGACTGGGCAGATCACTACCGGGATTTAGTAGACTGATTTTTTATGTCTGTCTTTATAGTCCGAATAGCTGCGTTCATTTCGACTCGGCTTCGACTCCGCTCAGCCGCCAACTCAATGAACGCTCGTTGAGCGAAGTCGAAACGTAGGGCCTTCACATGCCTTGCTCTCGAACTCTAAAGAACAGACATCCGACTAAATAGCAAGATGTCAGATTTTAGACTGCGAGTTTATGTGATTTCTGATGTCTGGCATCTAACGTTTTTATAGCACACATGACCCGAACAATAAGCAAATCTGATCGGACCGTTCTGGGCTCGATCGAACTGGCGAGTTCCAAAAGTATCAGCAACCGCATCCTCATCATCCGCGCTTTGAGTGAAGCACCTTTTACCATCCACCGGCTCGCCAATGCCAAAGATACCCAACTACTCGATGGTCTTTTGAATTCAAAAGCCGCTGTGCTGGACGCAGGTGCGGCGGGCACAACCTTCCGCTTTCTGACGGCATGGCTTTCCCTGCAAGATGGCGAACAAGTGCTAACCGGCACCGAACGCATGAAGCAACGTCCGATCGGCGCCTTAGTGGATGCCCTGCGGAAAATCGGAGCTGATATTCAATACGTTGAAAACGAGGGCTATCCGCCCCTGCGCATCGTATCGCCTGCCGCGATGGGAAAAACGAACGCGTTGAGCGTGCCGGCCAACATCAGCAGCCAGTACATTTCCGCTCTATTGCTCATTGCGCCGGCGCTGCCAAATGGCTTAGACCTGACCTTAGAAGGCGAGATCGTATCCCGACCCTACATCGAAATGACGTTGCGCCTGATGGCAAATTTTGGTGTGACGCACCGCTGGGAGGGCAACACGATCCAGGTTGAACCACAAACATATAGAACTAAAGGCGCAGACACGGGTTTTACAATTGAGGCAGATTGGTCAGCCGCTTCCTATTATTATGCCTTGGCGGCAATAGCAGATGAAGCGGATATCCTGTTGGGCGGTTTGTACGAAAACAGCTTGCAGGGCGACGCGGTACTGGCAGACATCATGGTGAAATTTGGGGTGCAAACGCATTTTGAAGCTTCCGGTATCCGGATTGTCAAAACGCCGGGGACACCGCCGCCGGCCTTTTTTGAATATGATTTTGTAAAATGCCCCGATATTGCCCAAACCTTAGCCGTCGTTTGCGCTGCTTTGGGGACACAAGGCCTGTTCACCGGTTTGGATACCCTGCGCATCAAAGAAACGGACCGGATCGCCGCTCTGCAAAAGGAATTGCAAAAGACCGGAGTGTATCTGAGCAAACTGCCTGCCCGTTTTTCAAACAAAACGGAAAAAGAGTTTTACATGATTGAAGGAAAATCGGAGTTAGAGGGCACGCCGGTTTTCGATACGTACGAAGACCACCGCATGGCGATGGCTTTTGCACCGCTGGCTTTGCTGGGACCGGTTGCGATAGCTGACGCCGGGGTGGTGGAGAAATCTTATCCGGATTTTTGGGATGATTTTCAGAAACTCGGGTTTATGTGTTTTTTTACCACATAGATCACAGTAGGAGTTTTCACATAGATCACATAGAATCTCGTACAGCTATGTGCTCTATGTGAAAAAACTATGTGAACTATGTGGTGAAAAATTTTAAAGTAAAAAAATGAATAAACATAAAAAATCAAAAACCGCGGGTGAAAAGCTCAGCGCCAAAGACCTCAAAAAGGAAGTGCTTTCCCTGTTTCGAAGAGAACCTAAAAAACAGTTGAACCCCAAACAGGTCATCCAAAAATTAAAATTTGAGACCAACAAGGATGCCGTAGCGCATGCCCTGAATAAATTGGCAGAAGACCAGCAATTGGTAGCCCTGCCGGATTTCAGATATCAACTCAATCGAGCCTTTGCAGCGGAACAAGCTTCCGCCCGAAGAAGCGGAAGTGGCGGTGGAAGCGGCAATGTCCGTGTGGGTGTGGTAGACATGACCCGAACGGGTGCTGCCTACATCGTATCCGAAGGCAAAGAAGCCGACGTATACGTGCCCGTAAAATCCATGAACACCGCCATGCACGGCGACCGGGTGGAAGTGCGCGTCTGGATTCCGCGGGGTCGTTCCCGCGAAGAAGGCGAAGTGGTGAGGGTGATCGAACGCGCAACCGAACATTTCCTGGGCACCCTGTTTCTCCATCCCAAATACGGGATTGTTTCGGTGGAAGGCAAAATGCCCATCGACATCATGGTGGACCTCAAGGATTTAAAAGAAGCGAACGAAGGCGATAAAGTCGTGGTAAAAATCACGAAATGGCTGAGCGGAAGGTTCCAGCACCCGGTTGGTGTTGTGACCACAGTGCTTGGCGCAGCGGGCAGCCACGACATCGAGATGAAAGCCATCCTCATCAACAACGGCTTTAATATCGAATTTCCGGAAGAGGTCATCGCCGAATCGGAGGCGTTGTCGGAAGCCATTCCCGCCGAAGAAATTGCGCGCCGCCGCGACATGCGCGGGATCACTACCTTCACCATTGACCCGGACGACGCAAAAGATTTCGACGATGCGCTCTCGATCCGCTACCTTGAAAATGGCGATTGCGAAATCGGCGTACACATTGCCGACGTATCGCACTACGTGAAGCACGGAACTGCTTTGGACAAAGAAGCGTACCTGCGCTCGACCTCGGTTTACTTAGTGGACCGCGTGTTGCCCATGCTGCCGGAAAAACTGTCCAACGGCCTGTGCTCGTTGCGCCCGAACGAAGACAAACTCACTTTTTCCGCGATTTTTATATTCGACCAAAACGATAAAATTAAGGAACGCTGGTTTGGCAAAACCATCATCCACTCCGACCGCCGTTTTGCGTACGAAGAAGCGCAGCAAATTATGGACGCCGGCGAAGGCGATTTTGTCGAAGAACTAAAACATCTGAATAAGATTGCAAAGCGCTTGCGCGCCGTGCGTTTCAAAAAAGGCGCCATCAACTTCGAATCGGAAGAGGTAAAATTCCGTTTGGATGAACACGGAGCGCCCATTTCGATGTTTGTCAAAGAACGCAAAGAAGCCCACTTGCTCATCGAAGAATTCATGCTGCTGGCCAACCGCGAGGTGGCAACCTTCATCACCAAAAAAGCGGAAGGGCAGTTGGAAATCCCTTTTGTTTACCGCATCCACGACGAACCAAACATGGACAAAGTGGAAGACCTGGCGCTGTTTGCTCAGGAATTGGGCTTCCAAATGAAGATCAACACGCCAAAAGAAATTGCCAATTCCTACAACCGCTTAGCCGAAGCTGCTTTAGCCGATCCGGCCCTGAAAATGTTGGAGCCGATTGCCATCCGCACGATGGCCAAAGCGGCTTACAGCAGCGACAACATTGGCCACTATGGCTTGGCTTTTGAATACTATTCGCATTTCACTTCGCCCATCCGCCGCTATTCGGACGTGTTGGCGCACCGCATTCTGGAGCCCAACCTGGCGCCGGATGCTTTCCTCCGCGTCAAAAAAGACAAGCTGGA
>JBJXFD010000576.1:0-2600 GCA_046153985.1 Saprospiraceae bacterium | reverse complement strand
GGTGTTTAGCCTATACACATTTGATGTTTTTTGGGTCGTCTCGTGCCCATTTTCAATCATCAATCATGTAATCGTCAATCATCAATAAAAAATAAAAATGAACGATTAAGCATCATTTTATAGAACTGATCACCTCTGCCCGAAGGGGGAGTTCCCGGCGATCGGATATATTGAGGATGTGTGCAACCTGCCGCTCGCATCAAAGCTCCAGTCCATTCCAACTACTCCATTTTTAGGAACATCATTACTCGTTGCACCCCCTGATCGCCTTCAACCAACCCACCAATTGCTGCCTTTCTGCATCATCCCGAAAAACCCAGCGCCCGGCGTCTAAATGGGTTCCTCCTTCAATGAGGTGAAACGTCAGGTTGTCGTTTGGCTTTTCTTTTGCGAAGCGTGCAAAGGAATGCGCGCAGGCCACCGGCACCAGGCCGTCTGCTGTGCCGTGGATACATAAAGTCGGCAGAGCTGTTTCCGCTTGTCGAACATGCCAGGCCGGATTAGCGCGGTGGTACTGCGGGCTGCCGCGCCTCCCCGCCAAACGCAGTAATACCGGGCTATTCGATAATTGATCCAGATCAAGCGGCGCGCCGCAAGCGAGGAGTGCCGCCACGGGGTTTTGGTTCAACCCGGATAATTGCCATACAAAAGGATCCTGCGCCAAAATAGCGGCCATGTGCCCGCCTGCCGACATGCCGCCGGCTATCAGCTTAGTCCCATTTTCATGAGCGCTGGTCAGCTCCATAATTTTGGCCAGCATGGCAACTAAGTCTTCGTGCAGGTGTCCAAAGTGGTAAACGGGAATGCGGCGGTAAGACGGCAAAAACGTGGTGTAGCCCAGTCCGGTAAAAAACTTCGCGTACCCGATGAATTGCTCTGGTGTGCCAAACCGCCAGGCGCCTCCATGAAAAAACACGACCGCTTGCCCGGAGCTATTCTGAAGGTTTCCCGGAGGTGTTGCGCACAGGAAGTACTGGCGGGGATGGCGGCCATAGGCGTGGCGGGTCACCTGCATGCCATTGTCGGGCACGGCACTAATTTTTGCCCAATAATGGGGCAGGTTCAGGATTTCGTGTAAGGCGGTTCCTTTGATCATGTATATTTTTTTACCACATAGAACACATAGTTGTTTTCACAATAGTTCACATAGGCGGCTTCTCCGTGCTATGTGGACTATGTGGTAAAAAAGCTATAGAAGACCATGTGGTAAATAAATACGATAATGTTTAGTTTGGTCCTTTACGCTCATAAAACACAAACCCGTTTTTGCGGCCAATTTCTTTCAATTCGGGCGCCGAAGCTGCCAGTTCCGCCGCTTTGTGGACTTTTGTAGCTACGTACACCGGGCGGTCTACCGCGCCGTTCAGCAGATAATCTTTCCATTGTTGCGGGTCTTCTATCGTGGGTTTTGCTTTGGGCAGCACGTCGCCGTAAAACAAGTGCGCGTACGATTTATAGCCGTGTGTGATCAGGTAGCAGCGTTCGCCGGCTTTGCTTTGGAAAAATTCGATGGCGGCGCGCTGCGAATAACTTTCCACGCGGTTGATGTAAAAAATCAGGGTCAGCATCACAAACACAGCCGTTCCGCCAAACAAGACGGCAAAACCTTTGGTGCGCCGTTTGCCGTTCCCCTCCTCCCCTATCCAGCGCAGCGAAATCCACAACACGCCAAGCAGCCATATCCCCGGCAGCATTTCCCAACCCGTCCAGGATACGGCGGCTTCGAGGTTGCCTTGTGCGAAAGGGTCATTGAACAAGGGGCTGAGCCGCTCCGGGTGCATCATGATCCAGGGCAGGGCAATGAGCAACAACGCGTAAATGCCGCCGATGAAGGCGATGCCCGTTTTCATCCATTTGTTGAGCGCGATGCGTCCTTCTATCAGGTTATAAACGGTCGTTGCAGCCAAAAAAGTGAGCGGAAAATAGCACAAAGAGGAGTAGTGTACAATTTTAGACTTTACGATCGTGAACAGGATCAGTACCACCCAGAACAAAAACAACATCCACTTGCGGAAGTCTTTCTGGTGGGTCAGGCCGGGTGCCGGCATTGGAAACAGCGCCCGGATGAGAAAAATGGACGCCGGAAAGCACCCGAACAGCAGCACCACAAAATGGTAGCCGGGAAAGCCGGCGTGTCCGGCGTCGGGCGTGCTGAAAAGGCGGCATTGGTATTCGTTGAACTGGATGACTAATGCCGGGCCGTTTTTCCAGATTTCTATGCCGTACCAGGCCAGCATAGCCAAGGTGGCTGCCGCCGTAAAAAACAAAAATTGCGGCACGTTCACGTAGAACCGGAACCGCTGATAACCCCAATACACAAACATCGTCAGCGCCGCAAGCAGATAAGCCACCGGGCCTTTGGTAAGAATGCCCAATCCGACAAGCAGTCCCCCGAAAAACAGGTAAGTCCAGCGGTTTGCTTTTAATTCAATGCTGTCGTACCCCTCTTTTTTCCAATAAAATAGGATAAACAGG
This sequence comes from Saprospiraceae bacterium, assembly GCA_046153985.1. GTDB lineage: Bacteria > Bacteroidota > Bacteroidia > Chitinophagales > Saprospiraceae > JABWAJ01. The sequence goes on along the minus strand of JBJXFD010000576.1, from coordinate 125 downwards.
TAAAGTCCGGTGAAAATGAACAGGTTAAAAACCGGGTCAATAATGCCCGATTTGAAATACAAAAAAGGCAGGATTGAGCCGAAATAGACGCCCGCCCAGATCAGTCCGAAATGATGGTCGTACAG
>JBJXFD010000231.1:0-6291 GCA_046153985.1 Saprospiraceae bacterium | reverse complement strand
AAATAAGCGCATGGCACGAAAGTTGACTCATAAGGAATCTGGTTGTGGAAAAAATGGATAGCACAACCACTTGACATTTTGTCAGAATGGCGCTAATTTTCACGGAATTACCCGGATAGTCGTCAAGAGATGGTGAATAAGGCTTACTTTTACAAAAGCAGGGCTAAGAGCCTGTTCGGGAATTCGTCAATTGGCTACGAGCGGCAAATTTAATTTTATACTGCGTTGAATTTTTTCAAGATAGCTGCCGGCTATCTCTGCAAAATTCGCCTTGTCTAAAACAAAATTTCCTCGCCCTCGCTCAATCACGAAATCCTGAACAAGCTCTAGGTCTTGAATCTTATAAAATTCTGGAATGAAAAAATATATGTTTGAAGAGATGGTAGCCCCGCAGGGCTTCGACGAAGACGGCGACTTTCTGCCCTTGATCTCTATGGAGGAAGAAGACGAAAGCCAGTTGAACGACACCTTTCCGGATGTGTTGCCCATTTTGCCGCTTAAAAACACCGTTTTGTTCCCTGGCATTGTGATTCCAATCACGGTAGGCCGCGATAAATCCATCAAAGCGGTCAACAAAGCCTACGACGAAGGCCGGCTGGTTGCCGTGTTGTCGCAGCGGGACGGCAATGTGGAAGACCCCGGCGTGGAAGACCTCTACACCGTGGGCACCATCGCGCGCATTCTGAAAATTCTGCGCATGCCCGACGGCACCACCACCGCCATTTTGCAGGGCCGCAAGCGTTTTGTCCTGACGGAAGTGACCCGAAAATCGCCTTATATGGAGGGCCGGGTGCGGCTGCTGGAGTACAAAAGACCAGACAACAAGCTGGAATTTGAGGCGCTGACCTCCTCCATCCTCGACTTGGCCAAGCAGATCATTGAGTTGTCGCCGAATATTCCATCAGAAGCGATGGTGATGCTGCGCAACATCAACAACAGCAGCTTTTTGCTCAATTTTATCGCCTCCAACCTCGGGGCCAAACTGCACATTAAGCAACAGATTCTCGAAATTGACGACCTCGGTGAAAAAGCGGACATCATCCTCCGCCAGATGAACGGCGAGTTGCAATTGCTGGAATTGAAAGACCAGATCGAAAACAAAGTTCGCGGCGACATCGAAAAGCAACAACGCGACTACTTCCTCAACCAGCAACTGAAAACCATCCAGGAAGAGCTGGGCCAGACGCCGCAGGAAGAAGAGGTGGATGAAATGAGCATCAAGGCCAAAAAGAAAAAGTGGTCGAAAGAAGCGGAAGAGACGTTTCATAAGGAAATGGCCCGCCTGCGCCGCATGAACCCCCAGGCTGCAGAGTATTCGGTGCAAATGAACTACTTAGAATTGCTGCTCGATTTGCCCTGGAATGAGTACACCAAAGATAATTTCAACCTAAAAAAAGTAAAAGCGGTCCTCGATAAAGACCATTTCGGGTTGGAAAAAGTAAAAGAGCGCATTCTGGAACACCTCGCTGTGCTGAAGCTCAAAGGGGATATGAAAGCGCCTATCCTTTGCCTCGTTGGCCCTCCGGGCGTTGGCAAAACTTCTTTGGGTAAATCGGTTTCCCGCGCACTGAAGCGCCAGTTTGTGCGCATGTCGCTGGGCGGCCTGCACGATGAATCTGAGATTCGGGGCCACCGCAAAACGTACATCGGCGCCATGCCGGGCCGCATCATCCAGTCGCTGAAAAAAGCAAAAGCTGGCAACCCGGTTTTTATCCTGGACGAAATTGACAAAGTAGGCAAAGATTTCCGCGGCGACCCATCTTCGGCCCTGCTGGAAGTACTGGATCCCGAGCAAAACTCGACTTTCCACGACAACTACCTCGAAGTTGAATACGACCTGTCAAAAGTGCTGTTCATTGCGACGGCCAATTCGCTGAGCACCATTCAGCCGGCTTTGTTGGACCGGATGGAAATCATCGAAATCAGTGGCTATTCCGTTGAAGAGAAAATCGAAATTGCCAAACGCCACCTCATTCCGGAGCAATTGCTGGAACATGGCCTGAAAGCGACCGACATCAAACTCAAAAGTGAAGTGATTGGACACATGATCCAGTACTACACCCGCGAGTCAGGCGTACGCTCCCTGAGCCGGGTGATTGCTGGAGTGATGCGTCATATCGCCAAAAAAGTGGCAATGGAAGAGTCCTACAACATCACCGTGAAAGTGGAAGAGCTGAACGAAATTTTGGGGCCGACCCATTTTTCGCAGGACATGTACCGGGAGGTGCATTCGCCTGGGGTAGCCGTTGGTTTAGCCTGGACCTCCGTTGGTGGTGAAATCCTTTTCATCGAATCGAGCCTGAGCAAAGGCAAAGGCAAACTCACCCTGACAGGCAATCTGGGCGATGTGATGAAAGAGTCGGCTTCCACCGCACTCAGCTTCATCAAAGCCCACAGCGAAGCCATCGGCATTGTGCCGGAAGCGTTTGAAGAATTCGACGTACACGTTCACGTACCGGAAGGCGCCATCCCCAAAGACGGCCCCTCTGCCGGCATTACCATGCTTTCGGCGCTCAGTTCGCTTTTCACGCGCCGCCCGGTCAAGCCTTATTTAGCCATGACTGGCGAAATCACGTTGCGCGGCCGGGTACTGCCAGTGGGCGGCATCAAAGAAAAGATGCTGGCTGCCAAAAGGGCAGGCATGAAAGAGATCATCCTGTGTAAAGACAATAAAAAGCACGTGGATGAGATACCCAAAGCGTATATTGAGGGAATGACGTTCCATTATGTGGAAAGGATGGAAGAAGTACTGGAAAAAGCGTTGCTGCCGAAGGGGTGAATCTAAAAATCTTGTGCTAACTGTTTGATTAACGATTCTAAGTGAATTACAGCTTGACACGGCAAGAATCGATATTGTTGTAATCAATCCATATAAGTATGCTTTAGATATTTTGAAACTTATGGAGATTGAGAAGGCTTTAGGCTTTATCGATTCTTGCTTGATGTACTATATAAGTTACTGATAGTCCTATAGGGCGTTAAGCATTAATCAATATTCGGTTGGTGTTGAAGGTTCGCCAAATTTTTATCAATATGAGAATTGATAACAGAATTTTAATTATTAAAACTTGCGTTATACTAACGAAAAACGTTTATGAAACGAAATTACCCTATGGTAATATTATTTAATTGATTTTTACATGACAAAAAACAATAGTTTGTGATGTTAGACCAAGAAAATTTATACCAACTTATTTTCAAAGAGCAGTGGACCGTCATTCTGAAATTACTATATACGCATAAAAAAGATATTATAACAGACACAATGTTGCGACAAGCTGCAACTGTTTTTGAGCAAGAATTTTTTAAAAAAGTAAGTGAATATCCAATTCAGAGAAAAGACATTGAAGACAACCTTGATACATTATATATTCTTAATCATGGAAAATTTTACATCCTTTCCATAGAAAATCATAAAACGCTAATAATTGAAATTGTAAAACGTAAGAATCTTAATGAAGCAGTTAATTACGCAAGACATTTTCCCAATGAGGAAGTATGTAAAACAATCATCACTAAATTTGAGAAAATGAAAGCAAGAGAAGACAATTTCAAATTGACACCACTTAATATTGTCTCTATGGACTGGATTGAAATTTACAATAGGCTTTTTGAATTGATAAATAATCAAGGTGACTCGGCTGTTTATTTTTCTGGGCCAAGGTTTATTAGCACAGTCAAAGAATTTGAGCCATATTTTCCTGATTATGCTCAATTTATAGAAGAACGTAATCGTGAAGGGAAAAGCACAAGCAGAAAAATTTTCTATTACGACATTCTCCTTGGATTGAAAGAAGATATAAGATTGAAAATAGTTGACAGAATACTTGAAATCGTAAAGCCATTTGAAGTAGAAAAAGTTATGAAGATTGAAGAGCTTTTAGGAAGGCCCACTCCAAATAAAGAAACTGTTACTGTTCCCGAGGCTAAAGAAGAACCTTCTGGTAATCCAATCGTTTTCATTTCCTATTCCTGGGATGATGAACAACATAAAGAGTGGGTTTTAACTTTAGCTAACCGCCTATGTTCTAACGGGATTAACGTGATTCTTGATAGGTACTATTTGAAACCAGGGAAAAATCTTCCTCATTTTGTTGAGCAATCAATCGAGAAGGCTGAAAGAATAATTATCGTCTTTACGCCAAACTACAAATTAAAAGCAGATAAAAGAGCTGGGGGCGTAGGATATGAATATTCAATAATGAATGTGAGCCTTTATAATAATCAAACCACAAACGAAAAAGTAATTCCTGTTTTAAGAGCAGGGAATAAAGAGGATAGTATTCCTGAATTCATGCAACAATTCATTCATATTGACACTCGAAATGACGAGAATTTTGAAAATAGTTATATTGACTTGCTAAGAGAGATTTACAACGAACCGGCAATTCAAAAACCAACGTTGGGCACAAAACCAATATTTGAAAATAAGAACATGGAAGAAATAGAGAAGCCAAAAATTGGAAGTAAACCAAATTTTAAAAAAGAAGTAACTGGTTATATCAATCCTGATATTGTTGCCAAATTAATATTCAATGACACTCCTGTATTGACGCTTTCAGATGGCCGTAGGATAAATGCAGGCATAATAGCAGTTGAAGACAATCATTTGGTTCACTATACAGGAAAAGGATTATCGGAACTTTGGAGACTCGATATGACAGATGATGAGCAGAAAATTGCAACAGAACTCAAGGGGAAATCGGAAGAGTTTTTAATAGAAAATAATTATATTGAGTGGACTCCTTTGGATATAATAGTTGACATAAATCGATAAAATAACAATTAATTAGAATTTATTGCTTTAAAAAATATAAAAACACTTGAAATGAAATCTAAAAGCATCAATAAATCGTTGAATTTATTTCTATCAACCTCATTATGAATTCATTAATAAAAAACGTCAAAAACTTTGAGGATCTGCTTCGCCTGAAATATGGCGAACCAGGTACTCCGAAACGTTTAGAATTTGAAAATAAAGCTCTGGCATTCTACTTAGGCGCGATGCTAAAAGAAGAACGCCATAAAGCAAAACTTTCGAAGTCCGACCTGGCAAAAAGAGCGGACGTAAAGAAAGAATTTATTTCCCGCGTAGAAAACGGCAAGGCAGATGTTCCGCTTTCTATTTTTCTAAAGTTGTTGAATAGTCTGAATCTGCAATTAAAAATCATCTTCTAATAGTAGTTCGGGAACCTCGCCGCTGTTAAAAGGTCGAATTCACCGTCATTTTAACCCCACTAAAAGCCGGTTCAAGCCTGCAAATCCCCCCCGTACAAACCACCCCTTCCACCTGCTTCACATAGCTAAGTGAAAAGCGGTTCGTTTTGTACGTATAAAAAACGTCTATCCTCGGATAGTGCAGTTTCTTTTTGACGCCGTCGTCGCCGATGGGAGAGTTTTTGCCCGGCTCGATATTGAACATGTCCGCTGCTGTGAACGACCAGTGCGGCGCTAAAGTGAACTCCACCAGTCCGAATAGCCAGTCGCCGTAATCCTGTTTGAAGCCAGCTTTTTCATCGTCGCCGATGAGCATGTACTGCGCCTCGAAGCGGATGGCCTTTTTGCGGTCAAATTTGTACAGAAAATCGGCAAACGGCGTGATGGTTTGCACAATGGGAACCTCGGGCTTGAACTCGAAGCGTTCCTGGTTGTAGCGCTGCATCTGGATGCCGCCCAGCAAAGTCCACTTTTGTTTGCTTTTGTAAGATATCTCCACATACAATTCCCGATAAAGCTCCGTCTCTTTCAGGTCGTCAATAAACGAATAGTGGACGTTCAATTTCAGGTTTTTGTTGAACGAATACCGCAAATCGGCTTGCAAGGCCAATTCGCCCAATTCCTGGGTGGCAGCATTGTAGCGGGCATTGAGCCGGTAGGTATTCACCCGCGCCATCGGAGGCAGGAAGTTCACCAACCCGCGGTTGAGTTGTTCCTGCGGGCGCGTTCGGAAACTAAAATTTTCGGTGCGCTTGCCTTCCAGCGTCACGCCGAAGCCCGATGCCGCGTAACTCAGGCTGGTATAAAATACCGTTCCGGGTTTGCTGATGAATTTATCCCCTACAATCGTTATCGAATCGCGCTTGATTTCCCCGAAAGGGTCATTCATCGCTTCTTCCGTTTTGTAAGCAGCTTCCGCATACCACGAAAAAGCGCCCGCTGTGAGGGTATTGTACGCAGAAAAAGCGTAGACATTGTACCGGGGCGTAAAAGTATCCGTGAGGGGGTAGGTATTCAGCGTTGCGACAAGCGAATTGATGGACGCGTCGTCTAAAGTGCGGTTGACGACGCCGA
>JBJXFD010000561.1:0-3933 GCA_046153985.1 Saprospiraceae bacterium | reverse complement strand
AAAACTCTGTGAAACTCCTTTTACTCCGCGAAACTCTGCGTAATCTTAAACGTGCCGGGGTCCTCCGGAGCAATTGATCGCCCATGCATGACTCACGTCAGACCCGGACTAGCCCTAGGAAAGAACCGTGAACGCCTTGGAATCAAGCCTCGATTTTAATAAATCGCTCCCCTTTCGTCATGGAAATCCGGCAGCGTTTTGGCGGCTTGGAATCATAAGTATTCCCACAAGTAGGGCACACCACATATTCCGTGGACAGCGTATTGACCTGATTGGTTTGCAAGGCTGTCAACGCTTTTTCATACAGCAGCTTGTGCTTTTGCTCGGTTCTGTAAGCGTATTTCAGACTGGTACCAGCAATTTCATTATCTGCTAAATTGGCAGTGGCGATGAAATCCGGGTACATGGTCGTGATTTCGTAGGATTCTCCAGCAATGGCATCGGCGAGATTCTCCAGGGTCGTTTTGACCGTATATTCCGGCTTGATGACCGGGATTGTTTCCCCCATTTCTTCCAGCACTGCCCGGTGGTTGTTGGCGTGGATGTTCTCTGAGGTTGAAGTGGCTTTAAACAGCAGCGCGATTTGTGTAAGCCCTTCTTCCTGCGCTTTTTTGGAATAAGCCGCGTATTTGGCACTCGCAGTGGTTTCACCAGTGTAGGCAGCTAACAGATTTTTGATATTGCTCGCCGAGGCATCCGTTGCAGTGGTCAGGGTCGTGGTTTTAGCTTTACCTTCATATTTGCCGGGGTCAACCTTGTCGTTCGCCATTTCCGCATTTTCAGTTTCGGGCGCCTGGAGCTCGGTATTGTTGTCTGTATTTGAACTACACGAGGGTAGGAATAGCCAAAAGACGCCAAGAATAATAGACACTAAGATGTTCTTTTGCATGGTCTTATCTTTTTAAAAATTTGTTTTTGATGAGACAAAAGTAGGCCCCTGCCCCTTAAAGCTGCCTTGGACAATTCTAAAAATTGGGTTAAAAAACGCTCAAACCTTCAAAAGCATTCACGCCGATCAGGAACCCGTTTGGCTCCCAACTGCCTGCCATGCCCGCTCAGCTTCCTTCTTTTCCCGCTCACAACCATAAAGTTGTATTCGGTATCGGTACGCATCCATATTTGTGGCGTACTGATTACTTAATCAACTTAAAACTAAAATATCATGACACGCTTTTTGACAACTACCCTCTTTTTTTTCCTCCTGGCAACGTCGGGAATTTTGGCCAACTGCAATGCACCAACCGGTTTACAATCACTCAGCAACAGCGACGGCGTTTTATTGAGCTGGAACGCAGTCCCGGGAGCGATATCCTACTGGCTGAAGGTAGAAAATGCCAACAACAACCCGCAAGTGTATGAAATCGAAATCCCGGTTAATGCAACGTCTTATCTGGTTACTAACCTGAATGCAAATGCTTCTTACAAATTTAAAGTGCGCACCAAATGCAACGGCGAAAAATCAAACTGGACCGACTACATTTCATTTCAAACGGCTTCAGCCGGCGGCGGCACAGGCGGCACCGGTGGCAATAATGGCGGCACAGGCGGAACCTGCGCAATCCCCGAAGGCCTGACCGTTAGCAACATCACCGACGGCGCAGCTACCCTGAGCTGGACCGCAGTAGCTGGCGCACAGCAATACGAAGTGGAAGTGGAAGACAACGAAAATACAGCGCCTTTTGCTTTCAATACCCTGACGAACGAAACAACAATCACCGTGACCGGCCTCGCAGCCAACGGACAATATCAGGTGAAAGTAAAAAGCAAGTGCGGCGGCGGCCTGTCAAGCGAATATTCTGCCTGGGTCTTCTTCAACGCAACCGCAAGTACAGGCGGCGGTGGCGGAGGAGCAGGTGGCGGAACAGGCGGCGCCTGCGACATCCCAACCAACCTCATCGTGAGCAACCTGACCAGCAACAGTGCAATTTTGAGCTGGAGCCCGGCAGCAGGCGCGCTGCAATACGAAGTGGAGGTAGAAGACGACGAAAACACGCCTTTGTTTTCCTTCAACGCGATAACTACGGATACCACCATCGCAGTAATTGGTCTGGCGGCAGGCGGCAACTACCAGTTCAAAGTGAAAAGCAAATGTGCCAACGGTTCCTCTGAATACGCTGCCTGGATTTTCTTCAATGCCAGCACAACCGGCGGCGGCGGCACAGGTGGCGGTGTTGGAACAAACGCCTGCACAACACCGGTCAACCTGGAAGTTTCGGAAATAACGACCACCAGCGTCAAACTCAGCTGGAGCCCGGTTGCAGGCGCGCTGCGCTACGAAGTAGAAGTGGAAGACGACGAAAATACCCCCGCTTTTTCCTTCAATGCGTTGACAGGCAACACTGCAGTCCTGATCATCGGTTTGACCCCGGGTGGCAAATACCAATTCAAAGTAAAAAGCAAATGCGGCGGCGGCCAGTCGAGCGAATATTCTACCTGGACTTTGTTCAGCACGGCCCTGCAGTTAACGGCGCCGGCTACAGGTTTGGCAGGTTTTGGGGTTGATAATCCTACACTGCCTGCTTTTCAGGTGTATCCCAACCCGGCAGCTTCAGCAGTAGCCATACAGTGGGGCGAACCAACAACGGAAATGCTTTCGCTAAGCGTAGTGAACGCACAGGGACGCCAAATGATGCGCTACAACAATATTGACGGCGCACAAGGCAAAGTTGACCTGTCCGTTTCCAACCTCGATGCAGGGCTGTATGTAGTCGTGATGAGCAACGGCAAAGTGACGCAAAGCCGGCAGCTCTTGATAGTAAAGTGAAGTAGGTGAGCATACCCCCTTTCTCCCGGCGCGGTGGTCTTTGATCACCGCGCTGTTTTTTTATCCCGCCTGCAAGCCCACCCCCTGTTTGTTGTATTTATTCCGGTACTCAATCGGCGTCAAGCCCGTAATTTTTTTGAAAACATCGCGGAAGGCTTTGGTGTCGGTATAACCCACATCGTACATCACTTCGGTGATGTTCTTGCGGCTCGTTTCAAAACTTCTTTTTGCTGCCTCTATTTTTACGCGCTGGATGTACTCGACGACCGTATTGTTGGTGGCTTTTTTGAACCGGCGTTCGAAACTTCTTCTGCCCACGACGAACTTGTCGGCCAATTGGTCCACTGAAATTTTATCCTGAAAATTTCGCTCAATGTAGTCCTGTGCCATTTTTATGGACGCATCATCGTGGTCTTTTTGCCCCTGAAACATCACGAATGCCGACTGACTGCTCCGGTCAATGTCAATGGCGAAAAATTTGGAAGCTAAGATCGCGGTTTCCCGGTTGGTGTATTTTTCAACCAAGTAGAGCAGCAAATTCCAGTAAGAATTCGCGCCGCCGCTCGAATAAATCCCCTGTTCTTCGGTGATGATGTTGCCGTCTACGAGTTCTACCTCTGGGAACATGTTCCTGAATTCGTTGGCAAACAGCCAGTGGGTGGAGCATTGTTTGCCTTTCAGCAAGCCCGTTGCCGCCAGCAAAAATGCGCCAATGCAGAGGGAAGCCACTTCTGCGCCGTTTTTATACTGCTTGATGATCCAGGGAATCATGCTTTTATTAATGGCCAAAGCCGTTTTCAGATCGCCGCTCAAAGCGGGAATAAAAATCAGGTCCGTTTGTTCCACCTCGTCCACCAGCCTGTCGGTATGGATAGAAAACAACCCGTCGTTCAGGCGGATTTCTTTCGACAAGCCGACCAATTGCACGTCGAACAACGCTGGTTTGCCGGCTGCTTCCAAAAATTGGTTCACTGCCGTAAACATATAGCGGGGGTCGGCAATGGCCGCCAAAACCGCCGATTCGGGAACGAGGATGGATACCTTTTTCATGTCGTGAAGATAAATAATTTGTTTTGTCGTGATCAGCCCTCCAAGTTGTCGTATCTGGCACTCCCTCAGAATCAATGGAGAACGCTACCTTTGTGGTACAAAAATATTTATTTTTAACA
>JBJXFD010000230.1:0-6710 GCA_046153985.1 Saprospiraceae bacterium | reverse complement strand
AAAACTCCTATGTGAACTATGTGGTAAAAAAATATAACCTGTGTGGTGAAAATGCTTAATCCGCCGTCCGGATCGTCGTCGTTTCCTGTATCCAGCACCCAATCTTGAAAGAAGACCCCGGCGTCAGGTTGCGCAGGAATACGTCCTCGCGAGTAGGCATGTACTGGCTGTAGCGGTTGATCCACTTGTTGGCTTCGGCTGCTACGCCGGAATCCACGCGTTTGGCGCGGTTCCACATGTCTATGGCGGGCCAGGTCACGATCTGGCTGTCCCAACCCTGGCCAGGGCCGCACAATGGGCCGCTCGAAGCGTAGAGGCGTCCGATGAGGATGAAAGGTTCGCCCCAGTTTGGACGGACGTCAGCAGCCTGCAACGCATAACGGCGCGCATTGGGGAAGTCTTTATAATGACCGTAGTAAATCTTGGAAACCAGCAGGAGGATTTCTCCTTTTTTGCTTTTGTCTTTTTCCGTTTCGGAAGCTTCCAGGAAAAGTTTGACCGCCTCCCGGTAACGAGCATCCTGCAGAGCCTGATAGGCTTTCTGGAGCGGCCCGACAACGACGCAGTTGGTATTGCCGGCAGCGACGACTTTTTTGAAACGCTCATCAGCTTCCGAACAACGCCCCCAACGCATCTGGCCATACACTTCGCGGATGACATCGCAATTGGTCGGGTTCTCTTCAAACTGGCTGTAGTATTTATCCGAGTAGTACTTGCAATCGTAAAATAGCTCTACCGTTTCAAAGTTTTCCAGCAATACCGGCGCATAGCCGTCTATAATCCGCCATCGTTCGCACTCCTTGTCCTTGCAGTTGGCCATACCCGCAGCCACCACTTCTTTGATCTTGGCGGCGTAAAGCTGGGCTTCCGCCATCGGTATTTTTTCTTTAAAATAGAGGTCCACCAGCAACGCTGTGAAGGGGTTGATGATGAAATCGCGCACTTTGGGGTAATCGGCGTCGAAAGATGCTTTGAACAGCGCATACACCTCTTCGCGCGGTTTTTCGGGGTATTTGTAATAATAATCAAAAGCCCTCAGGCCCTGGATATAGCCACCCTGGGCAAAGCATTTTTCCATGGCGGCGTAGAGCTTTTCGATTTCGGGCAGGTATTTGGCTGTGTCCTTCGACTCCGAAATAAAATGCTCATAAAAAATGATGCCGTCCGTATACATGGTTGGTCGCTCACCTGTGGCAGCAGGCGCCAGGGCGTATGCTTTTTGCCAATAGTCAAAAGCCTGCGGCCAATCTTTTATCTTCATAAAATCCCGATAAAGCACAAAATTAGTCTCTGCAATGTCTTTATCGCGCGCCGATAAATCGGAGAATTTGGCGCATTCTTTAGGCCCTGTCGGCTGAACGGGTTCTTCAGGTTTGGGTTGTACCACTGGCTCGGTCGTTTTGGGCGTACAGGCCGGAAGCAGGATCGCAAAGAGGGCGAAGAGGAAAAGCAATTTTCTCATGGTTCAATTATTTAGCATGCAAAATTAAACAGCAAAGCTTCGCTTTTTGTGAAAGCGAAGCTTTGTTGGCAGGTTTATAACGAAAAAACCGGGCAGTTTATTTGCTAAAGCGGATGCGCACCGTTTCACCGATCCAGCAGCCTACCGTAGCCGTCTGCCCTTCTTTGATGCCACGCATGTGGCCATCTTCGTAGCTGGGCAGGGCGCCTGAGGCGTTGGCAATGCGCTTGTTGGCATCGTTGGCAACGTCGCTATCTACAGAGCGAGCCTGCGCATATTTGTCTATCGCTGCAATAACGGCCAGGCGCTGGTTCCAATCATCGCCACAGCTGCGGCTACCAGACAAGTACATGTCGCCGATGAGCATGTAAGGCGCGCCCCATCCCGATTTAAGGCTGGCAGCTTTGCGTGCATTATCGCGTGCGCTATCGAAATTGCGCAATTCGCGGAACTGGATGGTTGCGATGCGGTAGTAGTAATCGCCTTTTTTGGAAGCGTCGGTTTCTTTATCAATGGCTTCGCGATAGCGTGCCAGCGCCTGCGAATGCTTGCCTTCTTCATAGAGTTTGTTGGCGTCGTAAGCTGGGTTATCCTTGCGCAGTTGAGCCTCAACTTCTGCATTGTAGGCAGAAGCCAGCGCTTCGTATTTCTGCCGCAATTCTACCAATTCCACATCGGTGGAATCGCAACCCTGCTGACGGAGTTTCACGTAGACGTATTTCACGAGATCAATGCTGTCCGGACTTGCCTTGAAGGTAGGCAGCAATTTGCTTTTGAAAAACGCGCAATCGAAAATTTCGTCTTCAATCTTGCGGAAAGGCGTCTCCATACGCGTCAGGGCGTCTTTGTAATACTGCCCGTAGCGCTGGTTGTTTGCGATGTTGTGCTCGGCAACTTCCGTGAGTTTTTCATGGATGGCGCGAGCTTCTTCCTTGGTCAGCTTTTTCTGCTGATACAGGTAAACGACCACTTCTGCCATGGGCTCCAGGATCACGTACTCTGAGTTTTTACCACCTTTGTCCAACGATTTTTTGAAAACGTCGTACGTTTCGGTGGAATAGCTATTGCCTAAGTGGTAAAACATATCGTAGCCTTTGCGTCCCAGCAAATAAGCTTCGTTTTTGTAGCACTGGATTTCTTCGTCATAGAGACGACTGACCATAGCTGCGTACTCCTTTTTTTTGGCGGCATCCGTCGTACGTTCCATGAGCGCTCTGTTGAAGAGGCGGCCATCGGCGTAGTGCGAAGGACGTTGACCATCGGCGGCAGGCGCAATTTCGTATGCTTTTCTCCAGTTGTCATAAGCAATATTGAAATTGGCTTCATCCATTTTAACCAGGTCCGGAACATCCTTGCCTTTCAAAAAGGGACGATAAATAACGTGAGCATCCTCTGCCTCCGACTTGCGTGGAGAGTCGTTCCACGTTTGACACTGACCAGCGGCATTGCTGGTCATGACAAAAAGCAGCGCGGCTGCTGCAAAAAAACTGCGAACCATTTTCATGATCAATTGAATTTGCGTTTGAAAAACCAGGTATTATCATTCAAGGTGAAACCAACCGTTGCTTTTGCATAAGTTTCCCGGAGTCCGGTATCGCCAGTCAGCCCGAACTGACCTGCTTCAATCGCAATATTGACGAATGAAGTTTGCTGCCTCGGCAAAATAATCGGCAAACCGAATCCAAGTGTCACGCCATACCGCTTCAATTGCTCACCGCTGATGCTGCGCGGATCCAGGCTGTAAAAAGCGCCGGCCCGGTAACGGATTCTACGGGAGTATTTGTTGTAGGAAATGATGTCCGGAATGTACTCCACCCCTACAGCGGCACGCCAGGTATCGAGCAGGTTTTCAGGTTTGGCTTCATTTCGGTAACCACTCCATGCGGCGGTACTATAGTCAACGCCAATGCGCAATTTATTAACTTTTTCATACATGATGCCAACGCTGAATTCAGACGGCATTGCTCCTTCCTGTCTGCGGCCGGTCTCCTGCAAGATGGTATCCAACAAAACATAATCTGCAATGTTGACGCGCTGGTAGAGTTTACTGCTGTTGGTTTTGAAGTTCCCGCCGTTGCTCGTGTATGCGCCGAAGATCAACCGCTCCCCTTTGGGTACGGTGGTGCTATTTGGCCCGGCTTTTTTGAATTCGAGGGTATATTGCACCCCGACATTAAAAACAAAGCCGCTCAGGCTGATTTCGTCTAAGAAATCCGTACTGAAAGAATTATCCAAGCTGTCGAAAGTGACCAAGCGGCTATTGATCAGTTTTCCAAACTGATAGCCGGCGTTCACCCCTACTGAAAATTTCTTGTAGCGCACACCAGTGCCCCATTGAATCCGGTACGTGCCGCCACTGCCTTTAAGGGTATTGGACGTTGTTCCATAATCGGGGCTGGTCGTGATGCTCTCAATATCGTACCCAACAGAGCTGTAAGGCAACAGGGCAAATCCCATGCCCACCCCCCAGGGCGATTTGCTGTGGTCAAGCGCTTCGTTGATGGTATTTTTGAGGGGGAAAGCCAGCGCTAAATAATTCAGGTTGCCACTCCAGATTTCGTCGGTGTTGTCGCCGTCTTTTAATTTGGAGTATTTGCCAAACATCCCTACCTCAAAAGCAGTCGCCTGCAATTGAGCCAGCGACGCCGGATTAAGCAGGTTGATGTGCGAGGCGTCGTAAAAAGCTGCACTGAGCCCTGCCATGCCCCCCGAAGCTGCAAAGTACTGGTCGTTGAGATCGCCCAGTCCAAAGCGGGAATAAGGGGAATTGCTTTTCGGCTGAATGGCATTGGTTTGGGCTTGCGATGCAAACGCACCAATCACCAGCGCAATGGTTAAAATACTATTTCTGAAGATGAACATTATAGCTTAAAATTTGATCCAGACCGCGAAGTACCAGATTTTGATCCACAAATATCTCGCTTTTCAATTTTTTTGACAAAAAATCAGCGTCGCCTCCTGTTAACAATACTTGCACAGCCCCAAATTGTTCTCGGCAATAGTTTGCATAGCCTCCTATCTCAAATAGAATCCCTTCCTGCGCACCGTTCATCAATGCGCTTTGGGTATCATAGCCGATGCGGTTTTCCGTTTCTCCAGGCTCCGTTAACGGCAATTTTGCCGTGAAAGTATGCATGGCTTGCAAGCGCATCCGCAGTCCCGGAGCAATATTTCCCCCGGTGTAGGCGCCTTCGGCAGTGAGTATTTCGTACGTAATGCAGGTGCCCGCATCAACGACGAGGCACGTTTGACCGGGAAAAAGCGCCTGCGCGCCAGCCACAGCAGCCAACCGGTCTTTACCGAGGGTTTGCGGCGTGCGATACAGGTTTTGAAAAGGCAAGGGCGTTGTTTCGGACAACAACAGGCAGAAAAAATCATCCTTCAGGGATGCCCACCCGCTGTCTTCCGGCAATTGGCGTACTGTAGATAAGATGATGTTTTGCGCGCGATGGTTGGTTGCAATAGTTTTCAAAAGTTCAAAAGAGAACTTTTCATGCGCCCACGACCATTGCTCCACGAGTTCGCCACCCTGGAAAAGCCCCGCTTTGGAGCGTGTATTGCCAATGTCTGTAACGATATTTAGCAAGTTGCCTGTTTTTATAGCATTATGACTATGGAATGGATGGTATGGTAACTCAAGGAAATGTTAAGTATTCTTTTTTCGGTTCCCAGTTTTTCAGTTGGCAGTTGGCAGGCTTGCTTCTACTTCTGATCGTGTTCCATTTTCAAATCGAGCTTCTCCTTAGAACAGTTGGCAGTTTTTTAGTTGGCAGTTGGCAGTCTTGCTCCTACCCAGACAAAACTTCATATTCAAATCGAACACTCCTGCCAACTGCCAACTGCATCCTGCCAACTCTACGATTTTTTTGTAATCACGCCATTGGAAATCGAGCTCTCCTGCCAACTGCCGCCTGAAAGACTGCCAACTACTTCACCACCTCCCTAATCCTCACCAACTTCTCCAAAATCCCCTCCAAACGATCTAATGGCAGCATATTGGCCGCATCTGATTTAGCTTCGGAAGGGCGCGGATGGGTTTCGATGAAGATGCCGTCCACGCCAGCCGCAATCCCGGCTTTCGCCATGGTTTCAATCAGGGCAGGGCGCCCGCCGGTCACGCCGGAAGCCTGGTTGGGCTGCTGCAGGGAGTGCGTACAATCCAGCACAACGGTTGCGCCAAAGGCTTGCATCACCGGAATGCTCCGGTAATCCACAACTAAGTCCTGATAGCCAAAAGTGGTGCCTCGCTCGGTGAGGATGACGTTGTCGTTGCCGCAGTCTATCACTTTTTGCAGGGCAAATTGCATGGCTTCCGGACTAACGAATTGGCCTTTTTTGATGTTCACGACTTTGCCGGTTTCGGCAGCAGCTTCCAGGAGGCTGGTCTGGCGGCACAAAAAGGCAGGGATCTGAAGTACGTCTACGTATTGGGCTGCTAAGGCGGCTTCCGGCTCCGTATGGATGTCGGTCGTTGTAGGCAAACCAAAGCGTTCGCCAACGGCCTGCAGAATCCGGAGTGCCTGCTCATCGCCGATTCCGGTGAATGAATCGCCGCGCGAACGGTTGGCTTTCCGGTAAGATCCTTTAAAAATATAGGGAATGCGCAGCCGCGTACAGATGGCGCTCACTTGTTCGGCAATCTCCATTGCCATGTCTTCTCCTTCAATGGCGCAAGGGCCGGCAATGAGAAAGAAGTTGCCCTGGTCGGTAAAATTCAGTTTCGGAATGTTCGATAATTGCATAGTGCGATGGAATTAGTGACTTGAAGGTACAAAGTAAGTATTTACCACATAGTTCACAACTTGTCCCGACTTGGCGGGATAGATCACATAGGAACTGCTCCCTGGGGTGCATCAGAACTATGTGTCCTATGTGAAAACAACTATTGTGAACTATGTGGTAAAAAAAATATATGGTAAAAATGAAGGTACAAAAATAAAAACAGGCATCAACCGCTTGTAGCAAGATTGATGCCTGTCGAAAAAAAATGATGATGAGTTTACAACTTTATCTGAACACCTGCATTGAGCAGGGAAATGCCGTAACCGAGTTCAGCGAAAGCGCCGATGTTCTTTTTGAAGTAATATGCAGCGCCTACAAAGCCACTATAAGTCACCTGGTTTTTCGCCGGACGCGTGAAAGAAGGCTGGTTTTCAGCGTCTTTGACGTCGCTTGCCGGGGTGATGATGATGTGGTTCACGGAAGGCATGTTGTAGCCAATCATAAAACCGCCGTATACATCCCAGTT
>JBJXFD010000228.1:0-3667 GCA_046153985.1 Saprospiraceae bacterium | reverse complement strand
CTCTCCCTCTCTCTCCCTCTCTCTCCCTCTCTCTCCCTCCCCCTCTCTCTCTCTCTCCCTCTCCCTCCCTCTCCCTCCCTCTCTCTCCCTCTCCAAATTATTCAATTCTATACTGCGGCGTCTGGTTTGAGTTCAGGCTCTTAACACTGTTTTTGGTTTGCTCCAGGATGTTTTTCCAGGAAGTAGGCTGGTCTGAGTCGAGGCCCTCCGCAATATGTTTGAATAATTCGACGATAAAATAAGCGCCATTTTCGTCTGTGGTGTAGGATCCTTGTCCCGGAGAAGAAGCAGAGGCAAGGATATGCCCGCGAAAATTGGTAAACAGGCCTATCTTTTGCAGATTTCCGCCAGATCCCGAAAAATCATTCGCTTCGCCGGCGGTATTAGTGGATCCCTGTGAACTATCTATGGGGTCATTACAGCTATTGCCAAGCGTAATGGACATGCGGGGATTTTTTTCTACCAACAAATCGTACACATCTTCCAGGTCCAACTCACAGTCGTCATTATTTATGCCTCGTTCTCTATTGCAGTAAAACAGATGAGGCCAGGGCCAGAGGTCACCGTCGTTGTCGTATTGGAAGCCATGCCCCGAGTATAAAAAAACAACGACATCATTAGGGCCGCATTGGAAATTATGGACAAATGCCTCCACTTGATCCCGGTCAAATCGCAAGTTGACGGGGCGATAATTCATGCCACCCATTTCGGCAACGGCTTTAAATAGTTCGTTTGCGTTTTGATAGTCTTTGCTGCATCCCTGAGCGATGTCTGAATTGACAACATCAATACTGGTAATCAGGTGGAGCGTGTCATTGGCTTGTGCGGCTAAGTCAAAGGAAATCAAAGACAAAAAAATAAGGAAAGTTGTGATTCTCATAGTGTAACTGGTTTGGATTTAGACAGGGTAAATATAGAATTATTTTGCCATGATCTGGATGTACTTTTTGTGTTTGCGAATCGCCTCCAGGTTTTCATCTTCGGCAATCCGGTCAAAATAATCTTCCCCGCTAACCCGGGCTTTTTCCAACGTCATTTCTAAATAACGCACAGCTTCGTCTTCCTGCCCGCGAAGGGCATAATAGGTACACAACGCATAATAGCCAAGAGGCTCGTCGGGGTCGAAGTCAAGCGCTGAACGAAAAGCGCGCAAGGCATCCTCAAATGCCTCCGAGCGCATAAATGTTTTTCCGGTTTCAAACAACAGATTGATCTTATCTATTTGATTTATAGGTGCTTGTTGTAGCAGCGCTACGGCTTTGGCCCAATCAGCCTGATAAAGGGTAGCTAAACATTCGTAGGCCGGGAGAAAAAACGCATCGGAGCGCAGGGCTTTCAAAAACACTGCTTCGGCTTCTTCCTGCCGGGTGTTTTCAAAATACAGGAGACCGAGAAACAAATAAGCTTCGGGGTAATCCGGATTCAAGGCAATCGCTCTTTGGTACATGATTTCAGCCGAATCAGCCTGTTCCAATCGGTAATATAAGTTGCCCAATTCGTAACAAGCCTCGGCATAGTCGGCATCGAGTTGCAGTGCTTTTTGGTAATAAGATTTGGCTTCCGGCTCCCGTCCTTCGAGGGCGCTCAGCAAAAGCCCCATGAAATAATAATTTGATTGATCAGCAGGGTTGAAAGCGATGGCCTGGCCGTACATGATTTCAGCTGAATCGGCCTGTTCCAGCTTAAAAAACAAGTTGCCCAAATTGGTATACGCCGAAGCTAAGTCGGGCTTCAACTCAATGGCTTTCCCGTAATACTGCCCGGCAAGTTCCAGGCTGTCTTTTTCCGAATAGCTGATGCCCATATTGCTGTAAGGCAGCGCCCAGGTAGGCGTGAGGGCCATGGCTTGCCTGAAATGGCCTTGCGCCGGGCCGGGTTCGCCCAATTCCAGCAACACCAGCCCCAATTCATTGTAGATATAAGCTGCGCGGGCTTCGTATTGCAGCGCTTGCTGTTGTTTTACCAGCGCAAGTTGGTACAGCGAGTCGTTGCCGCCTTGTTTTTCGGATTCCAGGCGCAACGCCAGTCCCTCAAAATAAGCCTGCTTTGCCAAAGTTTGCCGGTATCGGGCGTCGTTGGGGCCGAATATTTGAGCAGCTTTGCTGAGGTAGGCCGGAAACCGACTGTATTTATTGTCAAACCGGTCTCTTTGCGCCAGCTCGACCGGGTCGGTACGCAGGTAGGCGTTTATCGCCTGCTGCACGGAGTCCAGTAGTGCGACGGTCAGCCGCTCGTCAAGGATGCTGCGCAACAACCTGAACGTGGTATCCGCATACAAGGCGTCGTAGTAATCTGCGGCGGAACTCCCAGCAGGGCTGAGCAAATTGCCTTTTTGGAGCGCCCGGTTAAACAGCAGGTACTGGGTATAGCCTTCTTCAGTGGCTAATTTTTCCAGTACGTCTTTTTCAAATCCTTTTTCCAAATCTGCTTTTTCGGAGGCTTTTAATGCCGCAACGGTCGCCTCGTCCACCCAAAAAAGCGATTCCTGTTTTTTGCCGCCAAACACATCCGGATGCTGGGTTTTGTCGGTGGCTAACCGCACCTGTTCCTGCAGGAAATCCTCCAGTTCGTACAGGTCTATCTGCTGATCGCGGTTTTGATCGGCACGCCCTTTTAAGCCGTTGAGGAGGTAGTAGGAAAACACCCCCCGGCCGCCTTCCCATTGCGGGCCTTCCTGCGAAAGTTCATAAGGCTGGCAGGACAGGATTTTGATTTCGCCCGAAAAGCGTTTCATGAGTTCGGCAGCGGTGGCTTCCTTGCCGCCGATTTTTTCGCCGGCGAGGGCGCCCGAATGGCAGGCGTCGGTAATAACGATGACTTTAATGTTCTGAATGGCCAATTTGCCAATGATGTCCCGGTTGAGGTATTGCAGGTCAATGGCGTTGAGGCGGTAGTTGTTTTTTGGGGTGTCGTAAGCCAGCAAGTAGCCTTTTTCCTGCTCGTCTTTGGTTTCCACATCGCCGTGGCCGGCAAAATAGAAAATGGCCTGGTCTCCGGATCTGGAATTTTCCAAAAGCCATTTTAGCGCCGACTGGATGCCCGCCATGGTGGCCTGATCATTCACCAGCAGTTTTAGTTGTTGGTCGCCGAGTTGCCCGCCTGATTTAGATTTTAGAAAATCGCCAAAAAGCGCCGCGTCCTGGTGTGCATAGCGCAGGTCTTTGATTCCGGCATCCTGATAATCCGAAATGCCGACGACCACCGCCCGGGTTATTCCTTTCTTTTTCAACGACCGCGTCCCCTGAGCAGCGGCTGTCAGGCCAACAAGCAGGCAAATGAGGATAAGGAACGTAATCCGGCGGTTCATGTTTGTTCAATTTGGTCGCTTTAGCGATTGTCAAAAGTAGGGTTATTTTTTTAGAATGTAGGAAGAGGTGCTGGATTTAGGTGTTTCTTTGGTAGTCATTGTTGCCTTCCAATTTCAATTTGAATTTTTTTTACAAATTCATCTTTGCTAATTTCCTTTTTCCAATATTGATGAATGATGGTTTTTATTTGATCGTTCATTTGTTATTATTTTTTTTGAATTTACTCAAGTACTTGGCTTTGTTGCATGAATCGGCCTTAAGCTGAAAAGTGGGCTGGTATCGTATCTTTGGTTTTCCACAACTAAAGGCACAAAAAAACCAGCCCATGTCAAAGGTAAAAAAGGAAGTCCAAACAAACG
>JBJXFD010000227.1:0-15885 GCA_046153985.1 Saprospiraceae bacterium | reverse complement strand
AAGTCTACCGCTGGGAAGGCCTGGCGTATTATATTGATGTCAATTGCTTCAAAAACGAGCCCAGTGTTCAGTCGAGTTTGAAATTTTTGCGGAAGACGCCGTGGGCGAGGAAGAAGGTGGAGGAGTTGTATTTAAAGTCGTTGGAGGGGTAATTGGAAATTCCTTATACCTGTTTTATAGCTCCGCCGAGATTATGAGGTCTGCCAGCTGAAGCTGGCGACCACGCATGACCCAAAACTTTTATCCCTTCCCTCACAATATTCCTATTTTAAGATATGTTTAACTGAAAAAAGACGCCGTTCATCGGAAAATTGAAAGCAACAGCGCGCAATTCCCCAAATATTGGGGCATCAAACAAACACATGCAACATGAAACCCTGAGTTTCGATCTCCACTGTTCATCGTACAACTTGCTTCAATTGCCCGACATGCTCTTACACCGCCAGGATTTGTCTACAGATGCTGGAACACCACCGTGACTAACAGCGCTCCACCGGACAATTGCCGGTATCCTGAAGGATAACAAAAAGGCTACTTATGCTGCGTTCCCATGCGTACAAGGGATCGCGCACATCATTTGTTTTTGACCAAACGAAACTAATAATATGACCATGCTTGAACTCTTTCAAAACCTCGATCCCACGCTGAAGGCCTTCTGGTCGGTCGCGCTCGTCAGCAGTTTGATTTTTTTGATTCAAACCATCATGACTTTTGTCGGGATGGATGCAGCCGACGGCGTGAGCGCTGACTTCCATGGCGACGCCAACCACGATGGCAACGGACCGTTCCAGTTGTTTTCTTTCCGAAACCTCATCAACTTTCTGCTGGGATTCAGTTGGACGGGCATTACGTTCTACGACACTATTTCCAGCAAGGTTGTGCTGATGGTCATTGCCGTTATGGCCGGCGTGGGGATGGTGGCGCTGTTTGCTTACCTGATTTCCCTGCTGCACGGACTGGCCGAAGACAACTCTTTTAACATTGCAGACACGGTGGGTCTTACCGCACAAGTGTACCTGTTCATTCCGGCCACAAAAAGCGGAAAAGGCATCATCCAGGTCAGCGTGAAAGGTTCAGTACACGAACTCGACGCCTTAACTGCCGGCGACCGGATCGAAACCGGCGCCATGGTGCGCGTCACAGCAGTTGTAGACAACAACCTTTTAATGGTAGAAAAAATCTAAAACCAAACCTTTTTATATGGAACCCATCATTCTTATTGTTGTCATTGCGGTCGTAACGGTTATTACCTTTTCGGCCCTGATTTCGCGTTTCAAACGCTGCCCCTCCGACAAAATCTTAGTCGTTTATGGTAGAACCGGCGGCACTTCGGCCAAGTGCATCCACGGTGGCGGTGTTTTTGTATGGCCCGTTATTCAGGACTACGCTTTTCTGGATTTGAAACCCCTCTCCATCGAAGCAAACCTGACCAATGCCCTGAGCCGCCAGAACATCCGGGTGGATGTACCTTGCCGGTTTACCGTGGCCATTTCTACCGAATCGGACAGCATGGGCAATGCTGCCGAGCGCTTGCTGGGCCTGACGCCTGATCAGATTCAGGAATTGTCGAAAGACATCCTGTTCGGGCAGTTGCGCCTCGTTATTGCTACCATGACCATTGAAGAAATTAACTCCGACCGCGACAAGTTTTTGGACAACATCTCCAAAAATGTGGACACCGAATTGAAAAAAATCGGCCTGAAACTCATCAACGTGAACGTAACCGACATCAAGGACGAGTCGGGCTACATCGAAGCGTTGGGTAAAGAAGCTGCCGCAAAAGCCATCAACGAAGCTAAAATCAGCGTAGCCGAGCAGGAAAAAATCGGGGAAACCGGTAAAGCTATAGCCGACCGCGAACGCGATACCCAGATTGCCGAAACGCACCGCGACCGCGACGTAAAAATTGCAATGACCCGCAAAGACCGGGAAGTGAGCATGGCTTCGGCTGTGAAGGAAGAAGCGATTGGTAAAGCAGAAGCAGAGCGCGATACCCGTGTGAAAACGGCCACTGCGAACGCCATTGCCGTACAAGGGGAAAACGAGGCTAAAATTTCGATCGCCAACTCTGATGCACTCCGCCGCGAAAAAGAGGCAGAATCGCTGCGTATCGCCACCACTGCCGAAAAAGTGCAGCAGGCTATGGCACTGGAGGAAGCTTATTTAGCAGAACAGAAGGCCGAATTGGCGCGTTCGGAACGGGAACGCTCCAGCCAGATTGCGAACATCATCGTTTCGGCAGAGATCGAAAAACAAAAAGCCATCATCCAGGCGCAGGCGGAAGCGGAAAAGATCCGAGAGCAGGCCAAGGGTGAAGCAGACGCCATTTTTGCCAAAATGGAAGCCGAAGCCAAGGGTTTGTTTGAAATCCTGACCAAGCAGGCCGATGGTTACCAGCGCGTGGTAGAAGCTGCGGGCGGCGATCCGTCAAAAGCGTTCCAGTTGCTGCTCATCGAAAAGCTGCCGGAATTGGTGAAAACGCAGGTCGAAGCCGTGAAGAACATCAAGATAGACAAAATTACGGTGTGGGATTCGGGCAACAGCACCGAAAACGGCAATACCACCACCGCCAATTTTGTATCGGGCATGATGAAAACCGTGCCGCCGCTGAACGACCTGTTCAACATGGCTGGCCTGAACTTACCGAATTACCTGAAAGGGAAAGATACCGAAACGGAAGAAGCAGAAGTAACGAAAGAATAAAACTGAACCAATACCAGGGGGGAATTCATGTGGTATTTCCTCCCTGTTTCTGCCTCTGATCATACCTCCAAAAAAACAGCAGTAGTGCGCTTTCCGATGTGGAATGCGCCGATGAAAACGAGGAACCAACGCCGGACTTTCCCGCGTTGGTTCTTTTATTTTTGAAATTTAAAAAAATGCTCATTTTGCAGCACGATTTACACGACTACTTATGAACACCAACTACCTCATTCGCAAAACCCACCGCTGGCTCGGCGTCCTCATCGGCATTCAGTTTTTGGCCTGGTCGCTCGGCGGGTTGTATTTTTCCTGGAGCGATATGGACGAAGTACACGGCGATTACGAAAAGAAGCCGGCGTCCTTGCTTCCTTTAAGCGCCTTGTCTGCCTCGCCCATTGAAGCGCTGGAAAGTTTGCGGCGAACGGAAGGCGTTACGCGGTTGACGGAACTGCGGTTGGTTCCCATTTTGGGAAGGTTGTACTGGCAGATCGTCTACATCAAAGACGGCAAAAAAAAGACGCGCCTCGCCGACGCATTGAGCGGATTTTTGCGGCCACCGCTGTCGGAAAAAGAAGCCAGGGAAGTGGCCTTAAACGGCTATGCAGGTCCCGGCACAATTACTTCAATAACCTACCTGACAGAAACCGACCCACACCACGAATACCGGGAAAATCCGCTGCCGGCCTACGCCTTCACTTTTGACGACGCGCGCCACACCACGGTTTATGTGGCTGCTGAATCCGGCGCGATCCAAAAAGTACGCAACCGCCCCTGGCGCCGTTTCGATTTTCTCTGGATGCTGCACACCATGGATTTGTCCAGCCGCGACAACATCGGCAACGGGCTCCTGCGGGCGTTTTCAATTTTTGGGGTGGCGACGGTGTGCTCGGGGTTTTTGTTGTTTTTTGTGAGCAGGAAAAAAGGAAAATGGTGAAGAGCGGGCAATAAGCGAAGAGATTACGCAATTATTGGCGCTCCAGGTAGCTTGTGTTGTTTTTCTGTGCAAAACACCTTATCTTGCAAATGCAAAAACTGCAAACCGTTCACTTTCGATAAAAAGCAAATAATGGGCGTTCAAATTTCTGAAGACCAGCTCAATATGCTGAATATGACTGCTGCTGAACTCTTGATTGAGTTGGCCGTTCATTTTTACGATATGGGCAAAATGACGATGGGACAAGCCAGAAAATTTGCAGGCATAGACCAGATTTCCTTTCAAAAGGAAATGAAAAAAAGGGGGGTGTATATCAAGTACGATATTGAAGATTTGGAGGAGGATTTGATGACTTTAAATTTAATTAAAAAAATACTCGCATGAAATTAGGAGCATTCTCAATCAGCCTCAGCGTCAAAGACATCCACGCTTCCAAACAATTTTATGAAACCCTTGGCTTCACGGTTTTAGGAGGCGATCTGGAGAAAAATTACCTCATCATGAAAAATGGAAACGCCTTAATTGGGCTGTTCCAGGGCATGTTTGAAAACAATATCCTGACCTTTAATCCGGGTTGGGATGAAAACGCCAATTTAGTCGAGCCGTTTGACGACGTTCGGGCCATTCAGCGGCATTTGAAAGACAACAACATCGAAATTGCGCATGAAGCAGATGAGAACACCTTTGGCCCCGCGAGTTTTGTGATCACAGATCCGGACGGAAATGCAATTTTGATTGACCAACATGTTTAACCCCACCATGCAAGCAGCCATTTACGACAACTACGGCTCACCCAGTGTCCTCGAAATCAAAACCGTAGAAAAACCCGCCCCCAAAGACACCGAGGTGCTGATACGGGTCTATGCAACCACCGTAAACCGAACCGATTGCGCCATCCTCCGCGCCAAGCCGTTCATCATGCGTTTTGGCATGGGGTTGTTGAAGCCCAAAAAACCGATTGGAGGAACTGATTTTGCCGGTAAAATTGAAGCGGTTGGCAAGGCTGTGACTTCATTTAGGATCGGTGACCGGGTTTTTGGGTTCAACGATATGGGGGTGAGTTCCCATGCCCAATACATGACGCTGGGGGAAGACAAAGCGCTCGCTACAATGCCCGAAAACACCACGTACGAAGAAGCAGCGGCCAGTCTGGAAGGCGCACATTACGCCTACAACATGATCAATAAAATCTCCCTGAAGACGGGCCAAAAAGTGCTCGTGAATGGCGCTACGGGGGCTATTGGTTCCGCAGCGGTTCAATTGTCTAAATATTTTGGCGCGGAGGTGACCGCCGTCGGCAATACAAAAAACATGGAATTAATGAAATCGCTCGGCGCGGACCAGGTCATTGATTATTTAAAAACAGATTTTACCCAATCCACTGAAAAATATGATTACGTTTTTGACGCCGTTGGTAAAAGCTCATTTGGCCAATGTAAATCGCTGTTAAATCCACACGGAATCTACATTTCTTCGGAATTGGGCTGGATGGGGCAAAACCTTTTCCTGCCATTGATTACCCCTGTTTTCGGCGGGAAAAAAGTCATTTTTCCCATTCCATCTGATTGCAAAAGGAGTGTATTGTTGATTAAAAAAATGACGGAGGAAGGCCGGTATAAGGCTGTTATAGATCGTAAATATCCGTTAGACCGAATTGCTGAAGCTTACACGTATGTGGAAACTGGCGAAAAAACGGGGAATGTGGTGATCACTTTGGAAGATTGAATAACTTTCCTCGTCAAAACATTTGCTTTATGGAAAAATCCCTTTACTTTTTAATTCCACTATTTTTTCCATGTGCCCTGCTCTCCCAACAATTAGCGTTGGTTGATGAAATTAAAGGCAGGTACGGGGTCATCAACGGGTTGGCAATCAATGAATCCGGGCAAAGATTCTACCTGATTGAAAGCGCGTCCGACTCCCTGGTTTTTAATGGAAACGTAGCTTATATTTTGCCAAGAGATCCCTTAAATACTTCGCCGTATTATTTTGGAAGGCCCTATTTTATTGGATTTGACGATGATCAGCTTTATTTTGTAAAAACACCCGGCGGCACAACCTTCTCACTTCAGGATTCCTCAATTTATGTATTCACTACGATGGTGGGAGATACACTTTTTGCCTTGGATACTTTTTTTGTTAATGCAGCAAATGGCCCCGGGACTAATTTGTTATTAATCGAATACAACCATGCCGGAGCAGTCTTAAAATCAAAACACTGGCAATCTCCCCACAACTGCCACATACTGGCAAATACTGCCTTAAAATATGGTAATTCAACGTTTTTCTGTGGTGAATATGGCGGTAATGAAGGAGGTCTGTTATTAGACAATGAACTCTTAGATATCGGCACAGGAAATGGCAATGCTTTTATGGGGAGGTTGGACGCTGATTATAAGGCTGTTTGGCTACGAAGCGTAAGCGGCTATAACTATCAAATTGAAAATAAATTTGCCATTAATTCCAATGGCAAGATTCTTTTAGCCGGCGCTTCAGCAAGCAGCTTTGTCCAGTTCTGTGAGGATACATTAGTGAACACGGCATTCTTTGATTGGGGCACAGATTTTCTTTATCTTGTCCAGTTTGATACTTCCGGAAATTGCATCAACAAAAAAACAATAGATTACCATTACGGATCGACTATTCCCACGGCAATCAGCACCTTATCCGATAATTCTTTTATCATTTCAGGAACTTATAATCCACCGTACATCGGATTTGACAGCCTCTATTTGTACAACCCCGATTTTGATCAGGCCGGTTTTCTTGTGAAATTATCAGATGGACTCGAAGCGCAACGGGTATTTCAATTAGAAGGCTCACAAGGCCCGAAGCATATCAGAAGCATGATAACAGACCAAAATAATAATCATATATGGATTACCGGATATGCCGAGGTGGATACTTTGCAATTGGGAAACGAATTATTGGTGAATACGACCGTGGGTTCATCAATTGGGTTTCTGGCGGTGCTGGATTCAGCATTCAATGTAATTTCTGCTATGATATTAGATGGGAATGGGCGTAAACTGGAATTGGGGCAGGATGGGCATGTTTATGTACTGACCGGTATTGCTGCCGCTCATCATAAGTTGTTTAGGGTTGAAAGCCCCACAAGCGCGCCAAATGTCACAGCAGCAATCAAAGATCCCGTTGAAATCAACGTCTACCCGAATCCTTTGACGAGCGGTCACCAGTTACACTATGAGCTTACCGGCCCACCGGACCAATTTGTCACGCATTTGAAAATATACGACCTTTTTGGCAGGCTTATTTTTTCGGAATTTACCCATCAAAAAGAAGGCGTATTGAATTTGAATATTCCGCCTCAAATATTAATTATTGAATTTTTCACAAATGATAACACAAGGGTGATAAAAAAAGTAGTGGTCAAATGATCGGGTACATCGAATTGGATTTCTCGATGGGAAACTATTGGACCATTTAGTACGTTCATTTATCAACATACAAAGCTTTTTTTCTGTAATTTTGTTATCAAAATCATGAATGCGATGGACACTTTAGCCTTGTATTCCAAAATTGAGTTGCTGCCGGAGCACCTGAAAAAGCAGGTGCTGGACTATATTGAGTTTTTATTGAGCCGCGAGGGCAAAGGGCAGCTATTGCAACAACAGCCGGAAACACCGGGATTTAAAGCCAAACCTGGGTTTGGCGGGGCAAAGGGCATGTTCGTTATGTCACCCGACTTTGACGAGCCTTTGGAGGACTTTAAAGAATACATGTAACATGGCACTTCTACTTGATACCCATACGCTAATCTGGTATTTGGAAGGAGATTCCCAACTAGCTGACACTGCAAAACATAGATTGGATAACCGACAAGAACGGCGCTGTGTCAGTGCAGTGTCTATTTGGGAGATGGCGATTAAAATCAATCTAGGTAAACTTAAAATCAAGAAGCCCTTGTCTGATTTACCTGATTTTTTATCTGCTAACGCTTTTGAGTGGCTCCCGCTCGCTTTCGAACATAATTTAGCTTACCTCGACCTCCCGCTCCATCACCGCGATCCATTCGACCGAATGCTCATCGCCCAGGCTTCAGTGGAGGGACTCACGATCGTTACAAGAGACCCGCACTTTCCGGATTACGGCGTCCGGTTTTGTGGTAAGGCTCCTGTTACACTCCACGGCAACAAATTTTCCTAGTCGAAAAAAAACCCTTGCAGTGAACTTTATGACGCAGAGTTTCACAGAGTTTTTATGTCTAACTCCGTGAAACTCCGTGTTCCTCTGTGGAACTCCGTGTAAAATAGAATATCACTCCTCAAAACAGCCCTTCATCACCTCCTCCCCTATTGCCTCCGGCCTTGCAGGAGCTGCCATTACCTTCCCATTTTTCCGGGCCTCTTTAATCGCGCTGATCCGCACCAGCAAATCTTCTACATGTGTTTTGGATGCCTTATCCAGCATTTTTGGCTTGGCCAGGTTGAGGTCGCCCTCGATTTGCTTCAACGTGCCCATCGCATTGGCTTTGATGTCCGACTGCTCGTACGGGTTGCCGGACAGCGCCAGCAGATCGGCCATTTGCGCGAGGTAAGCCCGCTGGAGGCTGCGGCGATAGGGGTTAACGGGTTTTGCGGCAAGCAACTCGCTGAACACCGCTTTGCGCGTATCGTCGAACAGGGCGGAAGTGGCGTATGCGGCAGTCCCGTTCAGGGTTTCGTTTTCCATCATGCGGTTCAGGCGGTCGGCGTTGAACAGGGTGCTGAGGGCGCCGGTTTGCAGGTCGTTGATTTGCGCCAGTGCCCCCGTTGAACTAATTCTCGATTGTATATCTTTATCAATCAACCAATTCGGCGTGTTGAAAATTTGCTCGTTCACAAAGCGAACGGCGGCTGCCTGGCGCTCTTTTGAAACGTGGGTAAAAATCGCGCCGGCTTCATCGGCAGTTTTGTCGTATTCATAAACGCCGCCGACGTTGTTGGCGACATGGCCTACGTAACGGCGGAGTTGTCCGACTACGTTGCCGTGCAGTTCGGCGAGTTCATCGTATTCTTTTCCGGGCTCTGAAGTCCATTCGATGAGTTTAGCCGTGATGCGCTTCAGGTTGGCGATGCCCAGCATGCTTGCTGCCACGGGGTCGCTGCCGATGTCTTCGGTTTGGGCGCTGGGATCGAGTACCCGGCCCTGTTGCTGTCCGAAGCGATAGATCGGATTGCCTGCGCGCTCCAAAACCATGCGGTGCAGGATGTCTTTCTCCTGCTCCACGGTTTGCGCATCCGGGAACCAGGTGTAGCCGTATTGGATGGACCAATCGTCGTAAGGGCCGATGACCGGCATCAACCCGGCGCCTTTGTCTTCCGGCTGTGCCACGTAGTTGAAGCGGGCGTAGTCCATGATGGAAGGCGCAACGCCCATGCGCTGTACGAAGCCCGGTGCGCGCAGGGAATCCACCGGATAGGCACAGCTCGAGCCCATGTTGTGGGGCAGACCAAGCGTGTGGCCAACCTCGTGCGCCGCGACGAAACGGATGAGTTCGCCCATCAGTTCTTTCTTAAATTTCACCGTTTGCGCCTCCGGATTCACGGCGGCGGTTTGGATGAAAAACCAGTTGCGGAGCAGGTTCATCACGTTGTGGTACCAGATGATGTCGCTTTCCAGAATTTCGCCCGTGCGGGGGTCGTGTACGTGTGGGCCCATCGCATTTTGGATGTCGGTGGCCACGTAGCGGATCACCGAATAGCGCGCATCTTCGGGGCTCCAGTCGGGATCTTCGGCCTTGCTCGGCGGGTCTTTGGCCATGATGGCATTTTTAAAACCGGCTTTTTCGAAGGCTTTTTGCCAGTCGTTTACGCCTTGTTTGAGGTAAGGCCGCCATTCTTCCGGCGTAGCGGGGTCAATGTAGTAAATGATAGGCTTCACGGGCTCCACCAATTCGCCCCTTCTGTAAGCGGCAACGTCTTTCGGCTCTAATTTCCAGCGGGTGATGTAGCGGCGCGCGGCAGCTTTTTGTTCGTCCAAGCCATAGTCAATCTGGCGGATGCCGAAATAGCCGACCCGCTCATCGGCCAAGCGCGGGCGCATGGGGGTTTCCGGCAGGAGAATAAACGACTGGTTCATGCCCACAGACAGGGTACCGGTAACCTGGTTGTCGGGCAACTTATCGCCTTTGTAGGTCAGCACGTGGCGCACTTCCGTGTTTTCGGGGAATGATTTGATGTATTCAATGTAACTGCGTTTGTCTTCTAAGCCTTTGATAGCAAAATCTTTGCGTTCGCTGTCCGACAAAGCTCCAATCATGGCCACGTCGGTGGTGAAAAACGAAGTTGGCTCAAACACGATGCCCGTACTGTCTTTGTTGTAGCAAGCCAGCGGAAAATTAGCCACCACGGGTTCGAAGTTGTTGTTCTTCACCGAAGTGTAAATGGGCAGGTTTTCGTCCGACACGTTGTCGTAAGACACCGACCGCAGCAGCACATTTTTGCCCTGCAATTGCCAGCGAACTACCTGTTGCGGACGACTTCTCATGCCCGCCCCGCCAAAGTTGAGGCCTTTCACGTGGCCGGAAATGCAGCTCACCACGAGGATCTCTTTTTCCAGCAGGGAAAGTGGAATCTCAAAGTAGTATTTGTCCTTCACCTGGTGGACCGTAAACAGCCCCTGGTCGGTGATGGCGTCCGCAGTGATGATATCGGGGTATTTTTTTTCGGCGTCTTTTTTGTCGCCTTCTTTTTTAGGATCGCCTTCTTGTTCTTTTTTCGGGTCACCCTTGCCCGCTTCTTTTTCTTTTTTCTGGGCAAAAGCAGGTTGAGAAAGGAGGGTAAAGGCCAGCAGGGCCAATACAGCGTAGAGTAGCTTTTTCATACGGCAAAAGTTGAATGTGAGCGAATAAGAGCACGTTGGGGATTTCATGGTTGAGCGAGAGCGAGGAAATTTTATTTTAGACAAGGCGGATTTTGCAGAGATAGCCGGCAGCTATCTTGAAAAAATCCAACGCAGTATAAAGTAAAATTTGCCGCTCGCAGCCAATTGATGAATTCCCCAACATGCTCTAGGAGGGATGAAACTATAAAATTTGGAGGAAATGGGGAAATAAGGAGTCGGGGGGGAGTAAAAATCCCCCTTTTGGGGGCAGGTGTTGTACCGCTGAACGCTGTTCGGCGGATGGGGCAGGCGTTGTACCGCTGAACTCCAGTTCGGCGGACTGGGGTAATTTTGGGAAGCCTTCTTTCAAATGGGTGAGGTTGGGTAGGGGAAAAGTTTGTTGGTGGGGTTGGAGATTTGAGAGTTTGGGGTATATTTACATAGATGAAAGAATTCGTAGATAAACTTTACGCCTTTCTTTCCTAGTCATTTTTCGATCCGTCAGTTGCGTAAAGCCAGCCGGGGTGGTTGGCTTTACGCAACCCAATGATGACAAGCGGATTTTGACGCAATAGGGTAAATAGAAGGAGTTGCGTGAAGCCATAGTTATCCCATACAATAAATGACAGAAAAAGAAACTATAAGAGAATTAGTATCAAACGGCCACACCGCTGAGGCCCTTGACAAACTGCTTTCGATGGATTTATCACCGAAAGACCGAAGTATTGTTGCTCAAATCAAGGCATCATTCGAAAACCTCCGAAGAAATACAATAAAAGGTATATTGAGTTATGAGCAGCAAACCACTGAACAAAACCGTATCAACGACCGCTTACTCCGCTTTTTAAACGGAGAAACGGAGCAATTACCCGTTACTCCAATGGCAGAAAAATACAGGCGTAAAGTTTGGAGATTTGTTGTTGGAGCAGGTGTTGTGGTCGGTATTTTGGTAGGCATTTTCCAAATTGCAGGCATAAGCCTGAAAGAATTTTTCGGCGGCGGCGGATCGCCGGAATCCTTTACCGTTACTGTGTTTGTGCACGGTAAAAAAGGCAAAGACGACCGTATTTTGAAAAATCAGGGCCAGGTCATGCTCGGCTTGCGCACCAGCGAAATGCCATGCAACATTAATGAAAAAGGCGAAGCTACCTTTAAAGAAATACCGATGGGCTTTAAAGGCAAAAGAGTGCCCATACGCATCGAACATCCGCAGCCTTACCGCGCCACACATCCCGACAGCCTTTACCTGCTCGAACCCAATGCCGCCATTTTTGTGGAAGTGGCTTTGGAGGGCACGAATGTTATAAAAGGCAAGGTAATGGATTTTAATACCGAGCAATGGCTCGATTCCGTGCGGGTAAGTGTGGAAAATGTCGCCACTTATACCGACCAGTTCGGCTGGTTTGAGTTGGAAATACCCGAAAACAAACAGCGCAAATTCCAGCGCGTCAGTTTTTTTAAAAAAGGCTTCGAAATAAACGAATTGGATAGCATACCTGTGCATACGCAACAGGAAATCAATAGTTCACTGCGAAAATCCAAACGATGAAAAAAACGCCGCTCCTTCCCCTCTTTACCCTTTGCTCCTTCATCCTTCATGCCCAGCAAGACATTCCCCTCCCCGGCCTCGTCGTAGAGCAAAATAGCCAATACCGCACCGGCTCCGTCAAATACCTCTCCAATGCCGAGGTGAAATCCGCTGGCGCAACGCCCCAGCGCAGCGATGCACAAGGCAAATTCACCCTCGTTTTTGCCGACCGCCCCGGTGGGGACGTAGCCCGCATTTTTGCCGCCAAAAGCGGGTATGACGTAGTGAACGAGGAAGAAATGAAGCAAGCCTCCGTCATTGGACGATTGAAGCCCCTCAAAATTGTCATGTGCCCGGCGGGGCAGTTGTACGAAAACCAACTTGCTTATTACAACATTGCCAAAGATGCCGCCGTAGCCGCCTACGAACGCAAGGTAGCTACCCTCCAAAAACAAGGCAAAGAAAGGGAGCGCCTCTTGGCCGAACTACGGGTACAGTTCAATCAGGACATCCAAACATTGGAAGAGGCCAACGCGCTATTGGACAAGCAGCGCCAATTGGCTGAACAACAAGCTAAAGAATTAGCCGATAAATGGGTAACCATAAACCTCGACGACGAAAGCCCCGCTTACCAACGCGCCTTTGCCGCTTTTGAAGCCAAAAACATCGAACTGGCCAAAGCCATCCTGGACAGCGTGGATTTGGAAAAACGCCTTGCCCTGAACAGCAGTGAAAAAGCCAAAGAAAAGGCCTTAGTGGATACCCTGCAAAAAAACATCGCCAAAAGGGAAGAGGAAATCCGCCAGGATGTGAATATGTGCCTGTTTAAAGCTAGGCTTCACAAGTTGGACTACGAATGGGCCGATGCCGAGCGATTCTACGACTTGGCCATAGCTTACGATGAAAGCAACTACGAAGTGGTTTTTGAGGTAGCCGAATATACGCAATCGCAGAACCAATTTGCAAAGGCACGCACCTATTATGCAAAGGCACTTGCTGTAACAGACCAGCCTTATGAAAAAAGTGCAATTTTGAACAATTTGGGAAACTTGTTAAAGGACAACAACGAGATGGTGGGGGCGAAGAAATCCTATGAAGAAGCCTTGCAGATAAGAAGGAAATTAGCCAAAAAAAAAAACGATGCCTATCTGCCAGATGTAGCGATGACATTGAACAATTTGGGCGTATTGTTACAGAACAACAACGAGATGGGCAGGGCGAAGAGATCCTTTGAAGAAGCCTTGCAGATTTATAGGAAATTAGCCGAGAAAACCCCCAGTGTCTATCTGCGGGATATGGCAATGACCTTGAGCAATTTGGGCGTATTGTTATCAGGCACCAACGAGATGGGCAGGGCGAAGAAATCCTTTGAGGAAGCCTTGCAGATAAGAAGGAAATTAGCTGATAAAAACCCCGATGTCTATCTGCCGGATGTGGCTAAGATATTGAACAATTTGGGCGTTTTTTTTTATGCAACCAACGGGATGATCGAGGCTAAGCAAACCTATGAAGAAGCCTTGCAGATTTATAGGCAATTAGCCGAGAAAAACCCCGATGTCTATCTGCCGTATATGGCAATGACCTTGAACAATTTGGGCCTATGGTTATCAAACAAGAGCGAGATGGTTGGGGCTAAGCAAGCCTATGAAGAAGCTTTACAGATTTATAGACAATTAGCTGGGAAAACCCCCACTGCCTATCTGTCTTATGTGGCTACTATCTTGAACAATTTGGGAAACTTGTTGCAGGCCAACAACGAGCTGGTAGGGGCGAAGCAATTCTATGAGGATGCCTTGCAGATAAAAAAGAAATTAGCTGAGAAAAACCCCGATGTCTATCTGCCGGATGTGGCTACTACCTTGAACAATTTGGGCGTATTGTTACAGGCTAACAACGAGATGATCGAGGCGAAGAAAGCCTATGAGGAAGCTTTGCAGATTTATCGGAAATTAGCCGAGAAAAACCCCGATGTCTATCTGCCGAATGTAGCTGCCTCCTTGAACAATTTGGGGGCTTTGTTAAAGGTTAACAACGAGATGGCCGGGGCGAAGCAATCCTATGAGGAAGCCTTGCAGATAAGAAGGAAATTAGCAGAGAAAACCCCCGATATCTATCTGCCGGATGTGGCGATGACCTTGAACAATTTGGGCTTATGGTTATCAGACAACAACGAGACGGGCGGGGCGAAGCAAGCCTATGAAGAAGCATTACTGATTTTTAGGCAATTAGTTGAGAAAAACCCTGATGTATATCTGCCAGATGTGGCGATGACCTTGAACAATTTAGGAAACTTGATGATACAGTCTTACAACGAGGTGGGCGTGGCGAAGCAAGCACACGAAGAAGCCTTGCAGATTTATCGGAAATTAGCCGAGAAAAACCCCGATGTCTATCTGCCGGATTTAGCTACTACCTTGAACAATTTGGGAAACTTGTTACAGTCTAACAACGAGATGGCTGGGGCGAAGCAAGCATACGAAGAAGCCTTGCAGATAAGAAGGGAATTAACCGAGAAAACCCCCAATGCCTATCTGCCGGATTTGGCGATGACCTTGAACAATTTGGGCGTATTGTTACAGGCCAACAATGAGATGGTTGGGGCCAAACAAGCCTATGAAGAAGCCTTGCAGATAAGAAGGAAATTAGCTAAAAAGAACCCCGATGTCTATCTGTACGATGTCGCGATGACCTTGAACAGTTTGGGTAAATTGTTAAAGGACAATAATGAGATGGCTGGAGCGAAACAAGTGTATGAAGAAATCTTGCAGATAACAAGGAAATTAACGGACCAAACCCCCGATGTCTATCTTCCAGATTTGGCTAAGGCCTTAAACAATTTGGGTATATTGTTAAAGGACAACAATGAGATGGCCGGGGCGATGCAAGCCTATGAAGAAGCCTTGCAGATAAGTAGGAAATTAGCTCTGAAAAACCCACGGTTATATAATTTGGAAGTAGTCATGACGGATATCAACATCGGCCTTTTTTACGAACAATTGCTCAAAACCAAGGGCGAAATGTCCTTAAAAGCCGCAGGGCTGGAACTAATGCGGGATGCGGAACAGCGCTTGGCCATTTTTCCCGCTGCGCATCCACGGGTCCAGCTGTACTTGCCTTATATCCAGCAACTTACCCGATTTTTCAATGATTTTGATGAAGCGGCTTTTCAACTGCAAAAGCAGATTGAACGCCTGAGTGCTTTGGAAACGGCAAACGAAACTGAAAAAGACCCGTACAAAAAAGTACTGCGGCAGCAGGAGATAATAAGCATTCTCTCGGAAATAGAAAAGCCAATGCCGGGTAATGACGAAATTGCCAACCTGATGGCTACACAATACGGCTCGTTGGCCTGGTACCAATTATTTATCCAGCAATTCTATGAGGCAGAGCAGTCCGCCCGCGCCGGCTTAGCCAAAGACCCAAGCGAGGAATGGATCAACACCAATCTCGCGCCAGCCCTGCTCTATCAGGGTAAATGGGAAGCAGCCAAACAAATATATGAAAACCTGAAAGACAAACCTTATGGCAACGGCACCTATAAGGCTACTTTTCTGGAAGATTTGGAAGCCTTGGAAAAAGAAGGCATTACACACCCCGATGTGGCCAAGGCCAGGAAACTCCTGGAAAAAAAATAAATGGGATAACGCTGCATGGTCTCAACATGGCACCTAAATGTCGCCACTTAATCCATGCTCCCGTTAAAGCGATGGATATGGAAATAGTTACCATTCCAATTACAGGTGGACTGATTCCCAAAAACAATGTTCTTAGGCTTTGTTGCATGAATCGGCCTTAAGCTGAAAAGTGGGCTGGTATCGTATCTTTGGTTTTCCACAACTAAAGGCACAAAAAAACCAGCCCATGTCAAAGGTAAAAAAGGAAGTCCAAACAAACG
>JBJXFD010000545.1:0-5242 GCA_046153985.1 Saprospiraceae bacterium | reverse complement strand
GACAGTGTAACCATTGGCGGCTATAATCCTATTGAAAATGTTTATGCTTACGAACCTATTCCAAAAGAGCTGAATGCCGAAGAAGGAAAATATGTGTTGGGTGCACAGGCCAATATGTGGACCGAATACATGCAAAACACCAGCAAGATCGAATACATGATGTTTCCACGTATGGCAGCACTCAGTGAGGTTTTGTGGAGCCCCAAAGAAAAAAGAGATTGGAAAGATTTTGAAAGAAGATTACCAACTGTTTTTGAAAGACTGGATAAGCAGAAGATCAATTATAGTAAGGCGTATTATGATTTGAAGGCAACGGTTGTGCCTACTGCTAATTATGATGGTGTACTATGGAAATTAGAAAGTAAAAATCCAAAAGATGCTATAGTTTACTTATTGGGAATTGAAGACAGCCGCACCAATACTTATACAGAACCAATCCGGCCAATTTCCGACTTCGAAACTGTTGCGTGGATTCAATCTTCAAAAAATGAAATAGTTGGTAATCAAATAAAACAAAAATTTCTCTACAACAAAACAACCGGAAAAAAAATATCCCTTGTAACCCAACCAAATAAATCATATCCCGGCGACGGCGCTTTTACATTGGTCAATGGTGTGCAGAATGAAAAAGGCCTGGCAAAGTCATCGGAGTTTTTAGGCTTTGCCGGAACCGATCTGGATGCCACCATCGACCTGGGTAAAGAAACCGAAGTGTCGAAAATTGTATTACATAGTTTATACCAACCCGGCAGCTGGATCTATTTACCCGGCCAGGTTGAAATTTCCTTCATTCCATTTATTGATACCACCATCATTACCAAACATCAACCCATAGAAATGATAACCCATATGGTTAAAGATGAAAATAATGACCATGTAATTCAATTACCCGAACCTAAAACCTGCCGGTACATAAGGGTATTCGTAAAAAATTACGGCATCATTCCCGCAGGCAAGCCCGGAGCAGGCCACCCGGCCTGGTTGTTTGTGGATGAGATAGAAGTGCAGTAGGTGTCAGGCCACTACGAAAAGTGCCAGCCTTTTGAGATGCTGCTGGAAATAAAGCATCCAATACCTGAAAAAAAATCTATAGTGGCCAGACACCTAAACAACAAGACCCCGGAGATTAAAAACTGCCACCCTAAAATAAACCAGGCTTTGTAAATTTGATAACAAATCCGTTACCATGCATTTCGAGCTTAACCAAATCTATCATGTTTACAACCGGGGGAATAATAAGCAACCGATATTCTTTACCGAAGCCAACTATCTATATTTTCTGCAAAAAATAAAAAAAGAATGGAAAAAATATGTTGACATACTTTGCTATTGTTTAATGCCAAATCACTTTCATTGCATGCTTGTACCCAATGAAGAAGGGTGCAAACATATAGTTTTGGCTGGCAAGGACACCCACATGCAAAACCTTTCAAAAGTAATCGGTAAAACTTTAAGTTCTTATACTAAAGCCCTGAATGTTCAGAATAAAACAACAGGTAAACTTTTTCAAAAGAAAACCAAGGCAAAATTACTAACAGGCCCAAACAGCTTGATTGAAAATTTTTCTACCCATGAGTATTTGTTAACATGCTTTAATTACATCCATCAAAATCCTTTAAAAGCAAAGCTGGTAGAAGATATAAAAGACTGGCTGTATTCTTCTTATCTGGATTATTATTGCAGTCGTAAAGGAACTATTTGCGATAAGGCCCTAGCAATGAAGTTGCTGGATTTATCCGAAATTGATTTTAAAAAAGATAGCATAAAAGAATTGAACAATGATATAATTGAGAGAATATTTTAACTTAGGGGTACATAAAAGATGTCTGGCCACTGCAGTTGGTATTTGAAAATAAACCGCCGATTTATGCAAAATTATTTTATGCAAATATTTTTTGATAAGCCTAGTACCTCAAAAATATTTTAACTTAGGGCTTCAGATAGGTGTCTGGCCACTAGAAGCAGTTTTTATTTGCAAAAGTCTTAATTATAAAAGCATTTATTTAAGTAAGCTCTTTTCGTAGTGGCCTGACACCGCAACCAAACATTATGACTAAAATAGACCTCACCGATTCTCTTGAAAAAATTCCGGTAAAAATCTTTCCCGATTCCAAATCCGGTTCTGCATTTGTTGCAAAAGAAATTGCAGCGCTTATTAAAACAAAAGAAGCCGAAGGTAAAAAACCCGTCATCGGCCTGGCAACCGGCTCATCGCCCAAAACATTGTATACCGAACTGGTGCGCATGCATAAAGAAGAAGGGCTGAGTTTTAAAAACGTCATCACATTCAACCTTGATCAGTATTATCCCATGGATAAAGATGCGCTGCAGAGTTATCATTATTTTATGCGCAAGAATTTATTTGAACAAACCGATATCGATCCCAATAATTACCACCTGCCCGATGGCATGATACCCAAGGATAAAGTAAAAGAACATTGCCTCAGTTACGAAAAACAGATTGAAGATGCCGGCGGATTGGATATGCAGATACTGGGCATTGGTGTTAACGGCCATATCGGCTTTAACGAACCGGGCAGCAGTACCAATTCAAAAACCAGGCTTATCAGTTTAGACAACAGCACCCGCATTGCCAATGCCTACGAGTTTGGTAATATGACTCAAGTACCACGCATGGCCATCACCATGGGCATCAATACCATATTAAAATCTAAAAAAATAATTTTAATGGCCTGGGGGCAAACAAAAGCCGCGGTTGTTAAAAAAGCAGTGGAAGATGATGATACCGAGGATCTGCCCGCTTCGCTTTTGCAGAATCATGATGATTGCATTTTTGTAATTGATGAAACCTGTGCAAGTGAGTTAACCCGCTTTAAGAGTCCGTGGCTTACCGGTGAGTGTGAGTGGACCGGCGCCATGATAAAACGTGCGGTAGTGAATCTTGCATTAAAATTAAACAAGCCCGTTTTAAGTTTAACCAATATTGATTACAACGACAATGGCCTCAGCGACCTGCTGGTAGAAAAAGGCGATGCCTATGAAATTAACCTGCAGGTTTATTATTTATTAAGAGACAGCATAACCGGATGGCCGGGAGGAAAATTATCTGAATACCGCACCAATCACCCCGAACGCAATGAGCCGTTCCCTAAAAAAGTATTACTATTCTCCCCTCATCCCGATGACGATATCATCAGCATGGGCGGCACTTTCATGCGCCTGCACGACCAGGGACATGATGTGCACGTGGCTTACCAGACCAGCGGCAATATTGCAGTAACCGATGAATTTGTGACCCGCTTTATTGACTTTGCGGTAGGTTTTGAAAGCATGTTTGATATTGATGAAACCAAAAGTAAAAAGATACTGGACGAAGCCACGGCATTTTTAAAAATAAAAAAGACCAGCGAAAAAGATACCGATACCATCCGTGCCATTAAAGGATTGATCAGGAGATGCGAAGCCAAAGCCACCTGTAAATATGTTGGGTTAACAGATGAGCAAATTCATTTTATGAACCTGCCATTTTATGAAACCGGCACCATCGAAAAAAAACCGATGGGTGAAGCTGATGTTCAGCAAACCATGGATCTTTTAAATAAGATTCAACCACATCAAATTTATTGCGCCGGCGATTTTGCCGATCCACATGGCACACA
Source organism: Saprospiraceae bacterium (assembly GCA_046153985.1). GTDB lineage: Bacteria > Bacteroidota > Bacteroidia > Chitinophagales > Saprospiraceae > JABWAJ01. Next base: position 1,622 of record JBJXFD010000545.1, on the reverse strand, counting down.
CAAGGTTTGTTTCGATGTGGTCATAGAAGCTCTTAAAAGGATCAAAACCACAAACCACAAACCACAAACAACAAACAACAAACCACCAACCACAAACCATTGGATCTCCGACTGCTGGCTCTGGCTCTACAAAGGTGCCTGGCAGGAATGGGACATCACCGAAATTGAAATGGCCGTGCCCATGAGCCCCGACCAGGTAGTAAAAAAACGCCATGGTATTTTTATACACCAATCGCAAAAAGACAGTGTGCCTTTCCAGGGAAGCGATGACCGCGAATTCTGGCAACGTGCCGAAGAACGCAATGCAAATACAGCTAAATTGTATGCCCAACTTGGTTTAACCCAATATGCAGCCATGGAGGCTTTTGTAAGGTGGAAATTTTGATAATGAGTCAATTAGAAATTCTCTTTTTCAATTTTATTCACAGAATCCTACGGACGTCAGTCTGAGCTTGTCGAAGACGGAATAGTTTAATAAGGCACCGGTTTCGGCTGGCAGTTCGTAGCCCTGCTCGATTCCGCGCATCCCGGCCGCCAGCATCACCGCGAAGGCCAGGTAGGGATTGCAAGCCGGATCTGGAGAACGGAACTCCAAGCGAGTGGCCGACGGATTGCCACGTTTGGGAATCGGCACCCGCACCAGACCCGAGCGGTTGTTGCGTGCCCACGACACATGCACCGGTGCCTCGTAGCCGGGCACCAGTCGTTTGTAGGAGTTCACCGTCTGGTTGGTGACGGCACAGATCTCGGCGGCGTGGCGGAGCAGGCCGGCGATGAAACCTTTGGCCTCGTTGGACAGGTTGTAGGGATCGTCGGCGTCGAAGAAGGCGTTGGACTCACCCTTGAACAACGACATGTGGGTATGCATGCCCGAGCCCTGCATGCCCTCGAGAGGTTTGGGCATGAAGGTGGCGTGCACTCCCTCGGAGGCCGCGACCTCCTTCACGACGAGTCGGAACGTCATCACCGAATCCGCCATCGGGAGTGCGTCGGTATGGCGAAGGTCGATCTCGTGCTGACTGGGCGAGTCCTCGTGGTGGCTGTACTCCACCGGGATTCCCATTGCCTCGAGAGTGTGGATGGTGCGCTTGCGGAGATCGCCGGTCACGTCGGAGGTGGTGAGGTCGAAGAAGCCTCCGTCGTCGAGTGGCTCGGGCCGCTTCGAGGGATCTCCCGACGCGAAGTAGAAGAACTCGATTTCGGGGGCAACGAAGAAGGTGAAGCCGAGATCGCGGGCCCGTTTGAGGTTGCGGCGCAGCACCTGTCGGGGGTCGCCCTCGAACGGGGAGCCATCAAGGTTGGCGATGTCGCAGAACATTCGGGCTTCCGGCGCATCAGCCTCGGCCCATGGCAACAGCTCGAAGCTGTTGGGGTCGGGGAGCGCCAACACGTCGGATTCCTGGATCCGACTGAATCCATCGATCGAGGATCCGTCGAAGGTCATGCCGTCTTCGAGCGCGTTCTCCAACTCGGCTGGGCTGATGGCAAAGCTCTTCAGCTGGCCCAGCACGTCGGTAAACCAAAGGCGCACGAGACGCACACCTCGTTCTTCCACGGTCTTCAGGACGTAATCGTGCTGGCGTGTCATGGCTCGTTCGATTCCTCGCACCAAATGGAACAGG
>JBJXFD010000542.1:0-4718 GCA_046153985.1 Saprospiraceae bacterium | reverse complement strand
GCCCCTCTTCGTGATAAACGGCTTCCAGCGCGGCGCCATTGTATTCAATGCCGGAAATGTAGTTTTGCGTGGTTTCTATGCCGGTGTTGGCGGATGTGAATTTAGTGATTTTTTCGCCTGCGGCGGTATCAAGAAATTATATGATCAAGGGTTTATACAGGTCTGGGGACCTGCCAACAAAGGGTGACGAGTTGGAAACTTGCGAGCAATGCCTGGGTTTTTATTGTGGTTTGTGAAGACTTTGAGCCAACAAGGTGGCTGCTGTGCCCGCACCAAACTATGGATCAGGGATTGAAAAATAATCAAACCTAATTCCTACATAACATTTTAAAGGCTTTAGCTTATAATCCAACCAGGAGATCATCACATATCCATTTCCACCACAAATTGTCTTAAAACTTTGAAGCTGCGTTAAGTTATCCTTTTCATCCTCTTTAGTCCACCAAACGCTTTTAAACCCTTTGTCGTTTTTTGACACACTTAATATAGATATTATTTTTTTGCTTTTAATCAAAAAAAAAGTAGTATGACTGGCCTGCGGATCGAATCCTATATAAGGATTAAGTAATACCAAAATGATGGTATCTTTTTTACTATTCAACCCCAGGCTATCTGAAAGCCTTCCCATTTCTGCCACCATTTCCTTAAGCGGAAACTCGGATATTCTTAGCTGGTAAATTCTGATTAATTCTTCTTTTGTGTTTCCTAAGCAGTCAATAACCTCCGAAGGTATTTCTTTGACAACTTGCACGATCTGCGCATACATTTTTTTTTCAATAGCTGCGATTTGATTGTTTGGAAGCACCGCGTTTCTATTACAGTTAAAAAGCAGGCAACAAAAAAACAGAAATGAGATATGTTTTTTCATCTTAGTCATTTTTTCTTGGATCAATAACCCTTTGCACAAAACGTGTTGGCGTAATATTGTTTTCTTCAAACAATTGTATGTCCTTGATTTGCGTGTTTAATTCTTCTTGATTGCCAGCAGGATGGCCAGGCAAGTCCCCTGATGCTCTTTTTCCTTGAGCAATAAACCAAGCATGAATAAACTCATGTCCTAAAACAATAAACACAGGCGCTATTGCTCTTTCAGTTTCAGAAATAAAATACTTAGCAATAACCGTTGGTATAAAATAGATGGTAGAATTTGAGCCTACTCCGTTAAAAGACTTTGCAACAGAATTAGGCAGAGTTATTGCATTGTCTTTTAAGGAAACGGGAGTCGGCTTATCCTCTCCAGCTTTGTAATCTTTGAAAAGACCATCGGCATTATCTGTAATTTTTACGCTTGCATTAATTGTTCTTCCGTCGTCATTAGTAAATCCCTCAATGAAAGCACGCACTAGAAAAGTTCCGAAATTCCTCGATACGTTTGTTTCTCTACGACTTATCGAAACTTTACCCGTTTCAAAGTCAATGGACAATTCATCATCTGTAAGCTTTCTAAGTTCCTCTAAAACTTCTACTTGATAACGTCTTTGGACATCTCTATCTCTACTTGAACTTCCAATAACGATATCGTCAGGCGCATTTCCATCAGGATCAATAAATCGAATGGGATTGTTAAATGAATAGTTATAAGGCGACCTGCTTACCATCTTCTCCGCCATCGGATCTACCGACCACCACCGCCCCACGCTCGCACCATACCCTCTTGCCCCATAATCGCTCCAATTCCACCCAAAATCTTCAATTAACTCCTTCCCATTATACTGGTACTTATTCTCCACACCCACCTGCGCCGTCCACGCGCCCTCCATTTCCATCCCAAAAGGGTAATAATGATTCTCCTGCAACAACTGCGCCGTTGAACCATTCGCCCGGAACATCACACGGCTGTTCCCCAAATGATCTTTCAGCGTATATTCATAGTGCCAGGCCGTTCCGTTGGGCACGAGGCGACCTTCTTCGTGATAAACGGCTTCTACGGCTATCCCATTGTATTCAATGCCGGAAACATAGTTTTGGGTGGTTTCTGTGCCGGTGTTGGCTGCTGTAAATTTAGTGATTTTTTCACCTGCGGCGGTGTAGGTCAGGCGTATTTCATTGAAATTATCGAACAGCACCTGGCGGGGCAGGTTCAGGTGGTTGTAGGCTAAAGTCAGGTTTTTGTGGTTGTCGCGGGTCATGTTGCCGTTCAGGTCGTAGGCGTAGGTGTAACTCCCCAATCCCGGCGTTTTAAAGCCTTTGGTGGTGCTGCCTGTTTCGCCAATTTGCGTCAGTTGGCCGGCGGTGTTGTAGGTGTAGGTCATCTGGTCTATGACGCCGAAAGTGCTGGGGGCGCTGAGCAGGCCGCACTACTGATTCCCTTGAGGAGGAGCAGCCTTTGGCGCACAGGTATCTTCGTATCCTACATGGGCAACAACTTCGTGATTTTTAAAAAGATAAGTTGTTATGATATAGCCCGGAGCTACATCAAAAAAAGTATCCCGGGAGTAGCGAAACCTATAAATAATAGAGTCTGTGCGAAAATCAGCCATGTTAAAAAAGAAGAAGTCATGTGAACAGCCGGTAAGAAGTGGAATAGGTTTAGCACTCCCACAAAATCAATAAATCAGCAGCTATTGGGGGAGTGAAAGACGAGATTCCAAAGTTGCTTTTTGGAATTGAAGACATCGCTCATTTTAATCAGCGTATGATTAAAATAATACACAAATTTAAAGAACCTGTTCGACCTGGAAGGTCTTTTCCTCGAAAAACAAAGCACAGATTGAAATACAATATGAACCAAAGAAAAGTGCAATGACTTCCTTAAGTTAGACCTATGAGGTCGCCAAGAGCACCGCCTTAAAATGAAGAGGTTGGAATGCAGTGGAGCTTCTGCATGAGCGGGGGCGGCTCACCGTTTACTTTCATTACGGAAGCTTTTTCTTGAAATAGCTCGATCCTACGTTTATTTTATATATATTGAATTCCTTAGATTGTTTGTCAAATTCAAATTCATCTAAATAGAAAGCACGATCATTACAAATCAGATCGATGTTTCGGTAAATTGCTACTTCAAAAATCAAGTCTAAACATTTTGACAATTCATTATAGTCATATTTATTGAAATTGATATTTTTATCAAACTTACTGACAGTGTAAGGATTAAAATCTGTAAAAACTTGTTCTTTGTCTAAGGTGCGTTCAAATAATTTTTCAACATTTATTTCAAAGCAAAAAAAAGTATTTGGCGGCAATTTTATGAAATCATATATTGTTTGATATGGATTACAAATACTTTCAGGTGAAATTATTTTAGTATCTGAAGTCCGGATTCCAAGAAGGGGCAAAAGAGGGGTAAATGAGACCTTATATTCAAGTTTTTCCTCGTCAATTCTTTGTAAACAGCTTGCTGTGTATTTTTCTCCTCGTAAGTAGGAGCTAAATAGATAAAAAGTATCAGCAGATGTATTTATAATCTCAAAAACAAGAAGCTTGTCTCCAATATTTTGATAAGAAAGGTAAACGGTATCCAATAGTGACTTAATTGACTTTTTGTCATTGCCAATATTCTTCCCTACCTCGTTCACACAGTAACTGTCAGAAAGCGTAATATTATTTAGCCTTATTTGCCCAAATAAAGATGGAGAGCAAAAAAGCAGCCCTGTTACGTAATAGAGTATTGGGAAATATTTTCTAGTTACCATATTGTTTTTCTTTTACAGTTTTGTTGTGAGTTTCATCGTAAGGCCGATTCTTTAACCCAAGAATTTTCCTTACGGAATTATTATAATTCAATACTTTATCTTGAGTATCACCCCGATAAAGTACATGACCAATTTCATGGAAAGTTTTATCAGCTGTATTAGTTTTTGCTGTGTCTTGCTTAAATCTTGGACCGTTAGCAGGTACTATTGGTGTAATGTAGTAGGCAGGAGTTACAGCCATAATATTCAAATCATTATTTACAGCAGGGTTAACTAAAATAGTGTTCTCTGAAACATCGTTCTCTCCAACCAGCACAGACAAAGCGCCTCCCCCGTCTGATGCTTTTATTGTCTCCGTAGTTCCATCATTCAATTTAATCTCCGTGGTTTCTCCAAAAACAACATTAGTTACAACTTCCTCATTCATAACCGTCTGTAAGCCTTCAAATGCTTTTCTTTGTTCTTTGTTTAATTCTTTTTTGTTACCACTAAATGTCAGCATTCCCGAAGCAGAATATGCAAAGTTTGCCGCCTGTTCACCAAATACATTAGATAGTATTTGGTTAAATTGTTCACGATGCTGCTCAACAACTTTTATACTATCCCCATTCACATCAATAAACAATACAGGATTGTTTGCTGCATAACCATAAGGGGTTAATGCATAATATTTCTCCGCAAACCGGTCAATAGTCATAAACCGCCCCACACTCGCATCATACCCCCTTGCCCCATAATCGCTCCAATTCCACCCAAAATCTTCCACCAACTCCTTCCCATTGTACTGGTACTTATTCTCCGTCCCCACCTGCGCCGTCCAGGCGCCTTCCATTTCCATGCCGAAAGGATAATAATGATTTTCCTGGAGGAGTTGCGCCGTACTTCCATTCGCCCGGAACATCACCCGGCTGTTCCCCAGATGATCTTTCAGCGTGTATTCGTAGTGCCAGGCGGTTCCGTTGGGCACAAGACGCCCCTCTTCGTGATAAACGGCTTCCAGCGCGGCGCCATTGTATTCAATGCCGGAAATGTAGTTTTGCGTGGTTTCTATGCCGGTGTTGGCGGATGTGAATTTAGTGATTTTTT
>JBJXFD010000541.1:0-34109 GCA_046153985.1 Saprospiraceae bacterium | reverse complement strand
GCCCCTCTTCGTGATAAACGGCTTCCAGCGCGGCGCCATTGTATTCAATGCCGGAAATGTAGTTTTGCGTGGTTTCTATGCCGGTGTTGGCGGATGTGAATTTAGTGATTTTTTCGCCTGCGGCGGTGTAGGTCAGGCGAATTTCGTTGAAATTGTCGAACAGCACGTGGCGCGGCAGGTTGAGGTGGTTGTAGGTCAGCGTCAGGTTTTTGTGGTTGTCGCGGCTCATGTTGCCGTTGCTGTCGTAAGTGTACGTGTAACTCCCTAATCCCGGCGTTTTAAAGCCTTTGGTAGTGCTGCCTATTTCGCCAATTTGTGTCAGTTGGCCGGCGGTGTTGTAGGTATAGGTCATCTGGTCTATGACGCCGAAGGTGCTTGTGCCGCTGAGCAGGCCGCGCCGGGTCACGGTTTTTAGGTTGCTGCTCAGCCCGGCGTTGTCGTAGGTGTAGTCGGTTTTGTAGTTGGTGCTCGACACGGGCGATGCCGCGTTGTTGGTGCGCGTGGCGTATTCGCCGCGTTTGAGCTGGTTGCGGCCATCGTAGAAAAATCCGTACATCCGGTGCGCCGTATTGTTCACCTGCCATTCCAGCATGGTGATGTTGCCGTTCCAGTTGCTGTTGGCCCCGCTGGTGTAGTCGGTGTGCAGCAGCGGATCGCCGTTTTTGTAGTACAGCTTCATGGCGAAAAGGTCCGCCGCGTTGTCGAAGGGGTTGATGGTTTCGAGCCAGCCCCGGATATTGTAGGTGTAGTCCAGCGTTTGCAGGAATGCGCCGCCGGAGGTTTTGTGCAGCTTTTTCTGTTGCAGCAGGTCGCGCTCGTCGTACACTTGTTCCGAGAGGGTTGTCCAGGCGGCTTCGCCGTCTATTTGCTGCTCGGTTTTCAGCAGCCTGCCTGCGTGGTCATACGTGAAGCGGCGGTTGAGGTTGATGGTTTTCAACGTGCCGCCCGGCGGTGTGGCCGTGTGCTGGCGGCGGGTTTGGGTGGCCCAGCCGGGGAAATTGTACAGCGAAAAATAAATGTCCTGCCCCGACAGGTGGTTGTCGGTTTTTTCCTGCACCACCCAGCCTTTGAGGTCGGAATAAGTGCGCGAAAACAGGTATTGGGTCGGCGCGGTACCATCAGAAGGCAGCACTGCCGTTTTGCTCACGGTCGCTTTGCCGCGCACCCGCAGCACCGGCGCCAGGTAGGGGCTGGGCGGGGTCACGAAGTTTTCTGCCGCGCTCAGGCTGCCGTTGCCATCCACATCGTAGTGGTCGTAGTAGGTGACGGCATACACGTCGAAATTACCATCGGTAGGGAAGGCTGAAGTGGTGGTGTAATAATGCGGTGCGGTGGTATTGCGCGTCTCATACAAGCCCATGACTGCAGTGGGCAGTGCAGTGCCTTTGTATTTGCCGCTCAAAACCGGGCGACCCAGGATGTCGTATTTGGTGAAGCTTTTGAAGCCGTTGCCGTCAATGTTCAGCACAGGACGGTCTAAGCGGTCGTAATAAAACAACTGCGCATTGGCGCCGGGCACTTTTTTCTCCGACAGCAGGCGGGTATTGGCGTCGTAGGTGTATTTGTAAATGCGCTCCTGGCTTGTAGCGCTGTTGATTGTCCACGTGGTGCTGCCTTCCAGTGCGACGCTTGCTTCCGGCGGCAACACCGCCCACAGATCGCCGAAGTCGTCGTGGACGTAGTAGGTTTTCGCCCCAGCCTGGTTGGTCATTTTGGTGCGCCCCAGCCGGTCTTTGTAGCTGATCGTGATATTGCCGTTTTCATCCGTATTGGTCATTTTATAGAGCGTATTGGCCGGGTAATAGCCGCCGTCTCGGAAATTGCGCACTTCGGTGGCGGAGGTATTGGCGCCGTAGCTCATGCGCGCAGGATGCAGGCGGTATTCGCTGCCAGGCGGCAAGGTTTCCTTCACGCGGCTGAGCGGTGAGGTTTCCAGAATTTGCTCCGAATAACCGTAGCCGCCGTCAAGGCCCGAATAAAAAGCGGTTTGTTCGGTGAATGCGGTGCTGCGGAACAGTCCGGCATTGGTGGTTGCCGTGTAGGGCAGGTATTTTTTGTTTTCGCGGCCGTAGGTATCATACGCCTGCGGACTTACGATGTCTTTTGAGGTAGGCGATTGCGCTACCCCGGCGGTTTGAACCGGTCGGCCCAGCCCGTCGAAGTATTGGAAAACGCGCTTCACGTTGGCGCCGGTGAGGGCGTTGACCTGTGTGGTGGTGGTTTGGCTCGCTGTCAGCACCGTTCGGGCGCGGACCACGTTGTCGGGATTGCTGATGTTTTTATACAGGTATTCATAAGTCTGCACAAAGTGACTGTTCAAGTCGCGAATGCCCTGCAGGCGCAGGAGGCCATCGTACTGAAAAGAAGCGGGGATGCTGTTTTCGTCGGCAATGGACGTCAACATGCGGTTTTCCCGGTCGTAGGCGTAAGTCGTCATCAGGGCGTCTTCGGGGTGCAGGCGCAGTTCGTCCAACTGGGTGCTGGTGATGGTCACCGTAATGGTTGAAGATCCGCCTGCACACTGCACCAAGCGCTCCACATAAATCCAGCCCTGTGCATCGGCGGGGTGCGTGGTGGTGCTCAGAATGGTTCCGCCGCTTACACTCACGTTCGCCGCGTTTTTGGTGTGATAAGACACCCAATATTTACCAGCAGGCAGGCCGGTTTTGGAAGCATTGGCTGAGCCGTTGTAATAGCCGTAGCCGGTTCGCGAGGCGCCAACAAGGCCACTGTTGTAAAAAATAACGCCTGTATTGCTGATGTTCCAGTTGCCCTGGGTCGTTTCAGCGGTTTCAAAACTGGTATAGGCCGTTTCCCTGTTTTCAGCATTTTGAACCCGGGCAGTCATGACCATCCCATAATGCCCCCAAAGCAAACTCATAGGCTGGTCGTGCTCTCGTTTGGCTTCGGTCATGTTGCCATAACCGTCGTAAGATTGAACGGTTTCTTTCAGCACATCGCTTTGGCTGCTGTTGAATTTTTCAAAGTATTGATAGGGCAAAGCTTGGCTGCCGAAAGCGATGTAAGACAGTTTCGTACGATAAACCAAGGTCGTCCCGACATAGTTTTCTTCTTCTAACGGCAGGGCAATCATGCGTTTGCCAATGAGCAAAGGGTGCGCAGCATCGTGGGCGTAGCGCGTAACCTGCCTGTTTTCGCGCCCATCGCTGTTCCAGGTGCTGGTGGATGTGGGCAAGGTCACGTTTGTGTTGCCGTAGGTATGCTTGACCACTTTTTTCAGCGAACCAGCAGCGAGGCCATTGCTGTCATAAAAATAATTAGTTTCTTCCGTACGGTACAAGTATTTCCACATCTGGCGCATCAGGGTGTAGCGGCGCTGGAATTTGGATTTGTAGATTTTAGAGGTGGTACAGGGCGGATCCCCTCCGGGAGTAGAAAAAGGTAATTGCCAGGTATAGGCTGAATTGTAGTAGCAAAGCTTCGTTTTATTATCCTGAGTAGCTTTGGGCTCCACCCGGTAGCTCCAAAAAGACGCGTTACGGCGCGTATCTGTTGTGTCTGCTGTGTATTTATAGGCTGTTTCCATCAGGATTTTGCCCTGATCGTCGTATTCCTGTTTTTTGGTCATATCTCCATTATCCTGCACTTCTTCATTGCCTCCGGATGGCGGGTTGTTTCGATAGTGGTAAACCGTTTTGCCGGCAAAAATTTCTTCTACGCGGGAATAGCCTACATGGTTGCCCGGCGTGCCGCCGAGGGCGGAACGGGCAACGGAAAAAAGGGTAACCCGCCCGCAAGAGTAATACTGGCCTTCCATATTACAGGATTCGGGGTCAACATTCAGGGGATAGTGGATCGTATTGGCCTGGTCTGAATACTGAGGTTGAAAATGTAGTAACCCACTTGATGCATCGCTCGCATTAGGATTCGCGCCTTCTTTGATATATTGAAGGGTACGTGTGCCGGCCAATTGTCCGCTCGCCGAATAGTTTTTAATTTCTTTGATGCGGAGGCCTCCTGCGATCACGTCGGGGTTGCCCCCCGGGCAGGTATTCGTTCCGGCCACTTTATGTGGCTCAAAGGTAAAATCGGTATACCCGCCTGTAGGATAGGTGATTCGGGTCAGGATGCCTGCTTTCATATTGGTTTCGTCCGGGGCGCGGTTGGCGCCGCCTCCGGCATAGTAAGTACCGCCGCATCCGGCAATATAGGAGGGAATCAGTGAACCGCTTATTCCATTGTTATTAAAATATCCCCAGTGGTCAATGCTTGAAGCATTTGGCGCGGGCAGTTGGGTGGCGTTATAAGCAAACTGATAGGGTTCTTTGGCAAGGCCAACGCCGGGCTGCACTTCTTTAAAGGTTTTTAGGGTCAGGCGATTGGTAGAATTGTCATAAGTAAACTGGTATTCGAGTAAGTTGGTGCCGGCGGCTGGTCTGCGGTTGACCCGAATAAAATCAAGTTTTTTCCCGCCATTGGCATAAGGCGCTGTGCTGGCCGAGGAAACAAAGGCTACTTTTTCAATTTCAACCGATGACATTTTATACGTTATCTGGCTGAGTACCTTCCGGTTGTTGATCTGAACGGAAGCGATGCCGGCGGAGTGCGTTTGGCCACCGTTGTTGCTGCCACAAACATCAACCGAAGGGCAGCCAATTGGCGCAATCGGGCTGCCTGTTCCATAGGTCATAGATTCGTACTGCCACGGGTTAATCGGAGGTGTAAAAGCTGTTGTCAGGGTTTCATAGCTTAGTTCGATGGTTTCCGTCAGGTTGGCTGAGGTAATTTTAGTTAGATACCAGGCTGAATTGTAGGTATATTGGCGATTAGCAGTCGGCAGATTGCCATAATCGTCGTCCAGTATCTGAACCGTTTGCTCCGCTGCGGTAAACTCGTACAAATTGCCGTATTCATCTTTGATGTTGAAAGCCGTAATGTCGCCATTTGCGGCCCAGGTCACCTGGATATTCAGGTCTCTTACCTCCTTCAGGTAAATGACCTTATAGGGGTCTATCCGAAAAACGCCCGAATTATTGCCAAAATTAAAGTAATAGCCATCCGGTTGGGTTTCAACATTTCCTTTGGCGATTTCGTATAAATGGTCGTTTTCTATAAAAAGATCGGCATAAGGCAGGTTGGAATAAGGATTGATGCTGGCTGCTTTGCCGTAATAATTGGATTGCATGTCCGGATTGCCCTGCACGCCGCGGGTGATGACGCCGCCTGCCGCAAGCGTCCAGCCCAAACCCACCCAGGTAGGCAGGTTATCTACTTTATTGCCCGATCCGTCGTATTGCAACGCTACCGGCAGGCTGATGTCGCGCCCCTGGATGGTGTAAACCGGAATCCCGAGGTTGATGGCGCCCGTATAATAATTGACTTGCACATCCCCGTATTTTCCCAGACTGGCTGCCTCCGGCGTTGTGGGAACAACCACCCGCTTTTGCAGGAAGGTTTGCCGGCGCAGGTCTTCTTCGTCCTGAGCGAACAAAGAAGCGGTATTTAAAAGCGTGAATGCAATTAGAAGAAAACAATAGAGCGCGTATTTCTGGAACATGGCTGTTTGGATTTTATATTCCTGAATGGTTATTTGAGCAAATGAGAAAAGGGCATTGAATGGTTATTTGAGGGGAACAAGTGACGCCCTCACTCCCCACCTACTGGCCTACAATCAGTGTTTTTACCACATGGCGAGTGCTTGTCTTAAAATGGCAATAGTAAGTACCTGCCTGCAAACGCGACACTTCAAACTGGACTTCATGCAATCCCTTTTCTCTGAATCCGCGTTCGAGCAGGGCAATTACTGCGCCTTTTTCATCATAAATCTCAATGGAAACTTCTTCATCCGAAACGAGTTGGTAGGAGAAAGTAACCGGGTGGGTAGAGGTTGGATTTGGGAAAAGCCTGATTTCCATTTGTTCGTTATTCAAATCAACCCGATTCAGCAATTGTAGAGGTTTATAAATCCATACCCCACTGTTGCCAACGCCGGCATAGAGCCGGCCTCCGTGTTGGGTAAGCCTTGTAATCAATAATTCGGGCAATCCATCATTCATTGGCTCCAACCCCTGGAATACGCCGCCTGTTTCTGTTGCGATAATTTTCGTATTTCCCTGATAAACAATGCTTCTTACATTTGAATGTCCGACAGGTTGGATCACAGCGGCATCCCAGGTAGTTACGGCATTCGAAGTCTCTAACACCCCGCTACCGCTGGAACCGGTTGCCAGTTCAAGGCCATCCGGTGAAGGAACAAGTACAGGAAGGTCAAACAGGGTGCCTGTCGTATCTTCCACCCAGGACTGGCCATTGTCCCCGCTGATCCAAACACTTCCCGACGAACCTGCAACGACCCTCCCTCCAAAAGGCTGGATCGAATAAATGGCTTTATTTACGGCCATTGGGACAGCCATCACTGCTTCTTTCCAAAAAGCGCCATTGTCATCCGAAAAATAGACGCCATCTCCGGTGCCCGCCAACAGCAAATCGCCCGCCACGCCCAAACTCCACACTTCTTTTACCTCCAGCCCTTCATTCATGGGCGCCCAGGTTTGGCCACCGTCAACAGACCGGAACACGCCCCCGAAATAGGTTCCAACGAATAAATAATCTCCTTTTTGGACTATGGAAGAAGGGAAGGGGTCGGTCAAGCCGGTATTACAGGCTTCCCAGTTTCCCTCTGCGGTTAGTTTAAACAATCCAAGTCCGCCCATCCCGGCATATAAGATGCCTTCAATGGACGATAAACAGATGACATCATGTCCGGTTGGGCTTTCTGTAAAGTACCAGATTCCCTGGCCGGATAAGTTTTGTCCTAAGGACAAGTGGAATAAGAGCGCTGTAAAAAAAACATTTTTCATACATCTATTGATTTTTAGGATCAAAACCATTTAAAACATCAGTAGCAATATTTCCTCGCAATTCATAGCTGCAATACTAAAAGCATTTTTTATTCGCCGCTGAGAAAAATGACGAAACCCCCGTTTGAGCATGTGAAACCCCCTTTTGACTGAGTAAACGATTTCAAAAACTCAATTTTCAGCCTGATGACAGGCTGGCCCGCAATGTTTGTGTGTGTTGTTCAGAAGTGTTTCCCGAAAAAATATTTTCAGGAATATTTAGAATAGAAAAATCCGGAATTTCCCGGATTGGTTAGACCATGCAAAAATGCAGAACCGTGAAAGCAAAAACAATAAATTGCCCAGCTTTAACTGATTTGTAAATTAACTTAATTGAAATTATTTATTGTTTATGGAGCTTAGAGCTTGTTCAGGAATTCCCGAACAAGCTCTAAGCAGTTACCACCAATTCACTAAACCCATTCCCACTCTTTTTTACCTGAATTTGCGTCGCAATCCGCTCTTTCATCGCCTTCACGTGCGAAATGACCCCAATGGTTTTGCCCGAAGCCTGAAGGTTTTCGAGCGTGGTGACCACAAGATCGAGGCTGTTGTCGTCCAAAGCCCCAAAGCCTTCGTCAATAAAGAGGGAACGGATGGTGGTGTTGCGACCGGCCAGGTCGGACAGGCCCAACGCCAGCGCAAGGCTGACGACAAAGCTTTCACCGCCGGATAAAGTATTCATCGAGCGGTGATTATCAGCCTGGAAGGTATCCATAATCTCTAATTCGAGGTCTTCGCTGCTGCGCTTGCGAATCAGGTAGCGGCCATTCAGACGGCTGAGGTGTCGGTTGGCCAAAGCAGTCAGTTTTTGCAAGGTCAGTGATTGCGCAAATACCCGGAATTTTTTGCCGTCGGCCTGCCCAATGAGTTCATTGAGTTTGGCCCAGCGGGTGAGTTCTTTTTCCTGATTTTGTATGGTTTGAATCAACAATTGCGCCGTTTTTTTCTGCTTTTCGTTGAATGTCAATTTTTCATTCAGGCCTCCAATCAATTGTTGCAGCGTATCGTAAAGCGCAGTTTTTTCGGCCTGTTCCGCTTGTAAGGCTTCGTAATCAGCTGGTTCTTCCCCCTCCGATTTTACTTGCGCCCAGGATTCGGCTAACCCTTTTTTTGTCTCCTGGATTTCGAGGGCTTTTTGTTCCAATCCTTTTTTCAAAACTTCCAGCGCAGCACGTTCTTCTTGCGGAAGCAGGGCCTGTCTAAGCGCTTCCAGGGACGCAAATCCTGCCTTTTGGGCGGATTCGGTCAGGGCGGTTAACAGCGTTGAGGCTTTTTCCTGCAAGGTCTGGCTTTCTGATGAACGCGATTGCTGCAAGCGCAAATCGCTTTCCAAACTGGCTGAGATCGCATTTAATGCTTCGCGCAACGCCTGGGTTTGCAGCTTTTGGCCGCCTGTTTTTTCTGAATACGCAGCGCGCTCCTCCATCGGATTTTTATCGCCAAGCACTGCCCGGCGCTGGGTTTGCAGCGCCTCGAAAGTGGCTTGTTCTGCCTGTACGGCGCGATGCAATTGTTCGTGCCTTCCGGCAAATTGTTGGGTTTGTTTTTGCACCTGCTGCAATTCGCGACGGGTCGCTTCGCGGTCGTTTTGGGCAATGGCGAGTTTCTCTTTGCCCAAGCGCCACAAATCGGTCCACTTTCGGAGCGTATCAAAGTTTTCCCGGGCTGTTTCGGTGCTGAATTCCAGGCTATATTTTTGCAGCAGGAGCGCTGAAGCCGCTTGAACTTCTGTCAACTTAGCCGCAACCACTTGCTGTTGTGCGGTGGCGTTCTGCAATTCATTTTCCAAAACCCGCAGTTCGGTAATGCGTTCGCTCAGCTGGTAGTTTTTTTTCTGCAACAGGCGCTCTTTTTCATCCAATTCCGCGTTGACTTTCTCTAATTTTTCTTTCTGAAACCGCTTCAAAACTGCGGTTTCCTGCACTGCTGCTACTTTACTTTGCAACAGGTGCGACCGCGACAGCGCAAAACTGGAATCGGACCACTCTGGCGCGATCCGCGCAATTTTGTCTTCGTATCCCAGAATTTGTTGCAGTTGTTTTTCGATGGCGCCGCTCAGGGGTTTCAATTCGTCGCCGCGCAGTTGGCGAACCTGGGTTGCGATTTCATTTTGGCGGAGCAGCAACTGGCGTTGTTCTTTGTGCAGCAAATCGTACTGACGAGACGCAGCATCCAATTCCTGCTTCGCCTGGTCCACAAAAGGCCGCTTGTGGTGGTCCTGATGAAAAGGATGGTGGGTGGAAAAGCAGAGTGGGCAAGGTTCGCCTTCTTTCAGGGAATCGCGGTCTTTTTCGTAATTGGCAATCAGCAACTGGTCTGCGTAAACCTGCTTTTTAAACGCCAAACGGAGTTCCATATCTTCCACCACTTCCAAAGAGGACATGATCCGTTTATTGATTTCTTCTTCTTCGTTTTCGAGGTGCAACACCTGTTCTTCAAGCGTAGAAAGCTCCACAAGCAGCTTGTTGTAGCTTTCCGTAAGCTCCGATAATTCCCGGAGTAGCCGCGTCTCATCGTTCAGTTCCTGGATTTCGATCGAGAGTAGTTGCAGCAATTCATTGCGGTTTTGCGCGTATTTTTCCGGACTGCCTGCTTTGAATTGCTGCTGCAAAGCTGCAATTTCCGAACTCAGGTTGGAAGCCGTGCCTTCCATTGCAGCAACTTCGGCCTGCAGCGCACCTAATTGTTTTTGGTGGGATGCGACTTTTCGATCAAGTTCGGTTTTACTTGTTGTGAAATCGCGCAATTGGTCGCGCCGCAACTCGATTTCAGGCAAATCGGCATTCAGTTCTTCCCAAATCAGCCGCTCCGCAATCCAGGCTTCAGCGGTTTGAATTTGCTGATCGAGCGCAGCAACCCGCTCTTGTAAGGTTGCGTCTTGACGGCGGCTCTCTTCCAATTCTGCAGCAGCTTGTTGGAGGGCTTGCTGCTGCCGTGCAAACGCAGCGCTTTTTTCTTCCAATTGCACATCGAGGCGGGCGGCTTCATCCCAAAGCGGCTGGAGCTGTATTTGCTCCTGTTCCAGTGTTTTTAACAGCTTTTCGCTTTCGCTCAATTGCGCGGTTGTCCTTTCTTTTTCAACTTGCTTTTCTGCAATAGAGGCCGCCAATTGGGCCAGTTCATTTGCCATAGCCTCCAAACGCTGGGTCCAGTCGTCTAAGCGCGCAAGGTCCGTTGAAAAGGGTTGTGCAAGGTCGTATCGGGCTAATTTTTCCAAATCGGCTTTTGCGGCAAGCGTTTCTGAAGCCAACAACCGGATGGCTTCATCGAGCGCTTTTTGCCTTTCGATTAACGCGTTTTGCTTTTCGATGCGCTGGATGCGGGCCCGCAGGGTTTCAATGGTCGCTTTTAATACTGTGCTTTCGGTTGCTTTTTCTTCGCGTTCCTGTCGCCAGGCATCCAAAGTCGCTTCATCGGCAAGCTTCAACGCGTCCATTTCCTTTTTCAAATCCGCCAATTTCGCGGCTTCCAGCTTGTGTTTTTCAAAAGCGGCGATGGAAAGCTGGCTGTAAATTTCGGCGCCGGTGATGCGTTCCAGCAGTTCGCTGCGCTCTTTTTCATTGGCTTTTAAAAACGCGGCAAAATCGCCCTGCGACAACAAAACCGAACGGCAAAAGCGATCGAAATCTAAGCCGGTCACTTCTTCAACTTTGGCGTCAACTTCCTTTACTTTTTCGGCAATGATTTCAAATGCTTGTTTCTCCTCGTTCCACTTGGAGAGTTCCCGATCCGGCCCTACAATATTGCCGTCCATTTGTTTGCGGGTGCGCCGGATGCTCCAGGAGGCAAAAAAAACAGCTTGCGCTGTTTCAAATTCCACACCCGCGGATGCTTCGATTGCACCGTAGGACAGGGCTTCTTTTACTTCTTTGTTGCGGTGTATTTTGCCGTAGAGGGCCAGCGTTATGGCATCGAGGATGGTGGTTTTGCCGGCGCCCGTATCGCCCGTAATGGCAAAAAGGTCGCTTTGCGCCAATGGCCCGTTGATGAAATCAATTTCCGACTGACCTCGAAGCGAGTTGAGGTTTTGTATGACAACTTTCCGGATTTTCATGCGGCGGGCTGGTTGAGGGTAGCGTCCTGGTTTTCCTGCATCCACTGGCGCAATTCCAGGAAGGTTTGCATCAATGCGGTGCTTTCTTCGTCAGGGATTTGGAATTGTTCGCAGCGCTTTTTGAACACATCGGTCACGTCTAAATCTTCCAGCGCAACCCCTGCTGTTTCCCCATCGTTGTCGGGGCTTACTCCGATCCGGTTAACCCTGATTTTGAGCAATTCCAGGTTCATGCCCGCTGCAAAATCGCGCAACTGCACGTCCATTTGCGGCACGTATTGATCCGTTTCTATCATCACTTCAACCCAGGGGATCAAAGAACCATGTGGCCTTTCGGCAAAACGCTGCAAGCTTTCTTTTACCCCTTCGAGGTCGCCCTGAATAGTTTTTAACCGACGAAAAACGGGCACTGGAATTTGCTGGATTTCGTTTAATTTTTGTCCTTCAAAATCGAGCAAACAGACGCTCTTGTCGTCTTTTACTTCGCTGAAACTCAACGGCAGCAGCGACCCTGAATAGCGGATATGTGCAGCATCGCCTATGGCTTGTGCGCGATGGATATGCCCCAGCGCAATGTAATCGAAAATGTCCGGGAACTGCCCTGCTTCGATGTTGGCGACGTCGCCAAGGTAAATATTGTCCTGTTTGTCGGAACTCATTGCCCCGAAAGCATAAAGATGTCCGGTGGCGAGGATCGGGATATTGTATTGCCGGTAAGGCGCTGCACAGGCTGCCAATTGCTGAAAATGTTGCACAATGCCCTCTCGCACCCGCGCTACCCGATCGAATCCGCTTGTCGTGTTGCCGCCCTGCCTCAAATCCCGGTCGCGCAAAAAGGGAACCGCTGCGACAACGGCCAATAAGCGGCCTTGCTCATCTTTGAGTTCGAGCATGGCATCTTCCGGGTTTTCCGGCGCTGCGCCCAACACCTGGATATTCAGGGCTTGCAACAATTCGCGGGGCGCATCCAGCGTGGAAGGAGAGTCGTGGTTGCCGCCAGTAATGACGATGTTTCTACAGGAAGTGCCCAACAGCCCGGTTAGAAAGCGGTAGTACAATTGCAACGCGTAGTTTGGCGGATTGCCTACGTCAAAAATGTCGCCGGAGACAATCAGCGCGTCCACTTCGTGGGTTTCAATGCAATGCTGAAGCCAGTCTAATGCTAAGCGGTGCTCGGTTTCCCGGTCGTTGTGCAGAAATTTTTGCCCCAGATGCCAGTCTGAAGTATGCAGGATGCGCATTGTTGCCGAATTTTATCGTGCCGAAGATCGGCAAAGTTTGGCAAAATGGCATTACTTACTATCCGTCTTTTTAGTCGGTGTCTGTTCTTTAGAGTTCGAGAGCAAGGCATATTTTGCCCCAAAAACGGGAGTTTACTAAAGTAAATGACCGGTTTTGGGGCAAAATATAACGCAGCTATCGGACTATAAAGACAGGCACTACTTACCGAACATGAATCCTACGGAAAACAAAAAACGAGCCGCCGACTGGTCAAATTTGTATTCATCACCAAAAAAAGTAATGTGATCGCCGAATTTGGAGAAGTTGCCTTCGTAGCGGAGGTCAATCATCAATTTCCAAAGGTCCAAGCCCAGTCCGCCCTGCCAGCCAAAGGTAAATTCATCAAATTTTTGTTCGTAGCCTTCCACATCCGTCAATTCCGAAGAGCTGTTGATGTAGACGTGGCCAACGGGGCCGGCATGCAAGCGCAGGGGGCCAAACTTGGCGCCAAACAACAGTGGAATATCCAAATGCTGGTATTTTTCTTCCTTAATTTGTACGGGCAGGTCAGGATCCTGGGTATCCGTGACTTCATAATCCACCCGACTGGAGTTGAACAGGAATTCAGGTTGGATCAAAAATTTTCCAATTTGAGCCTGAAGAACCAATCCGCCATGGATGCCGTATCGGGCTTCTTTCAGCGCTACGGACAATTGAGAGGCGCCATTATCTATAATGTTCAAATCACTTGGGTCAATATCTGTAGTACTTGCACCTACGCGTAGGCCGATTTTGAATTGCGCTTCAGCAGTGGTGAGGCAACAAATGGCCAAAAAAAGTGTGGAAATAACGGTTCTCGTTAACATGGATTGTGTTTTGCGTGATAACGTTTTGGGGTTTTGAAAAGGTATGTTTCAAGGTCAGCAATTTTCAACCAACTTTGAAATCGCGTAAATCAACGGTTAATCAGGCTGGAAAGCACCGATTCATAAAGCTCCGGACGAGGAACGGCATTCCGGTTCCACTTGGCCGGGAGCCCGTTTTGAAGCCGGTAATAATCTTCCACCAGATCAGCTTGTTGTTCTAAATTGAAAAAAGCCAGTCCCTTGCCGGATGCAATAGCCTGTTCGAGGCCTGCTTCGCCGCCGTAGTTATATCCGGAGGCGGTTCTTTGGGCGGCAAGGGCGCGTGGAATATAGCAAATACCTAATTTTTGGTATTGCCACACATGCGTCAGCTCGTGAATCAACAAGGTAGAAGAGATTTTCCCCCAACTGTTCAGGGTGAAAAAGCTGACGTAACAGAAACGACCCTGGCGTGGACCGATATGGGCAGATTCGTCTATCCGGATTCGTGCATAGGGAAGGGTATTTCCAAAAATACTTTTTGCGATGCGAAACTCCTGCTCGTTGAGCTTTCGGGTGCGGAATTTGAAAACAAAAGCCAACAACTCGTACCATTCTGCTAAGCCGGCAATTTCCAGCAGCAGCAACAGCAATTCCAAGAGCCAGAAAGCGCCTGCGACCCAAATTGGAAAAGTAGCATAAGCCACATCAAACCAACTTTTGGGATCAACGACATGGAGTACCAATCGCCGAATCCGGATAGGCAATTGCAGAATCACATCGGAGAGCCGCCGAAGTGCATACCCAAACATCTTATCCAATCCTCAAAGCTTCTACATCCGCAATGGTTTTAGGGATAGGATTTCCCAAAACGCGGTGTCCTTCGGTCGTAATCAGTACGTTGTCCTCAATGCGGATGCCTCCGAAGTTGAAGTAGGGTTCCAGCTTGTCGTAGTTGATAAATTCGGTGTGTTTGTTTTCTTTCCGCCACAAATTGATGAGCTCCGGAATGAAATAAATCCCAGGTTCAACGGTCAATACAAATCCCGGTTCCAGCATGCGGGCTAAGCGTAGCGAACGCAGTCCAAACTGGGTGCTTCGGGTCACTTCGTTGCCGTATCCAACGTAGTTTTCGCCCAAATCTTCCATATCGTGTACGTCGAGGCCAATCATATGGCCCAGCCCGTGCGGGAAAAACAAGGCGTGCGCTCCGGCTTTTACAGCTTTCTCCACATCGCCCTTCATTAATCCCAGCGATTTTAAACCTTCTGTGATATGTTTAGCTGCGGTTAAATGCACATCGAGGTAGCGGACGCCCGGTTTTAGCGACTGGATGGCGGCTACTTCCGTATCGAGTACAATCTGGTAGATTTCTTTTTGTTGGGTCGTAAATTTTTGATCCACCGGGAACGTACGCGTAATGTCTCCGGCATAGTGCATAGGAGTATCTGCGCCAAAATCGCCCAGCACCAATTGTCCCGACTGCAGGGTGTTGCCGTAGAAGTGGTTATGCAGAATTTGTCCGTTCACGGAAAGGATCACGGTATAAGGCAACGCGCCGCCGCCAGCCCGGGCAATGCTTTCCACCAAACCCACCAGCTCGTACTCCTTCATGCCGGGGCGGGCAGCCTTCATGGCGGCCACGTGCATCAAGCCAGAGGTGTTGACCGCCTGTTCCATTTGGGCAATTTCCTCGTCGGATTTGCAGGATCGCTGGGCCACCACGGCTTCAATCAAAGGAACAGAAGCGCCGACGGTCAACCCATCAACGGGCATGCCCAACCAGCGGCTGAGTTTGATGCTGTTGTCTGCGCGATAAGGAGGCAGGTAGTGGATAAAACGACCTTTGCTGCGGGCTTCCGCCAAATAGCTTTCAATTTGAGCATACGGCGCCGTATCAGCCCCGCCTACCGAAGCAGCAAGTTCCGACATGGAAGGCAGCGCGCCCATCCACACGATGTGCATGATGTCGGGGTCATCGCCAAACAAGATGGTTTTGCCTGCGTCAACGTCAATAATGGCAGCAAGCCCGGGTTTGTCTATTCCCAAAAAATACAGAAAATTGCTGTCCTGCCGAAAAGGATAGACATTATCGGTGTAATTACTGGGGCTTTCTTCATTGCCCATCAGCAAAATAATCCCCGAGGGAATGGCTTTTTGCAGGCGTTTGCGCCGTTCTGCGTAGGTTTTTTCCTCAAATAAGTGGTTGCCGCTCATGTGTTGATCTTGGTTACTGGTTACTGGTTACTGGTTACTGGTTATTGGTTATTGGGAACTAACAGGACATGAAGAGATTACGTATCACTTGCCACCTCCCACTAATAACAGATAATCAGTAACGGATAACCATGCGAATCTTCAAATCCTCAAATCTTCAAATCCTCACCCCCTCATCCTTTCCGTTTCTTAATCTCATCCCGAATTTCAACAGCGCGTTCATAAGCTTCCTGTCCAATAGCATCTTCCAGCATTTGTTCGAGTCGCTCAATGGAGTAAGAAGCTAAGCTCCCGGATAGCGCCACGGCAGGAGTACCCGGCCGGGAAGGGTCTTCAAAAGAGATGCCGGCTTCTTCCAGAATGGCCGCTTCCACATAAATCGGGCAGTTGAAACGCACCGCCATCGCCACTGCATCAGAAGTTCGGGCATCTACTTCAATCGCGCGCCCGTCGGAGAAAGCGCAATGGATGAGTGCGTGAAAAACACCGTTTTCTAGGGTCGTGATCGTGACTTCCTTGATTTCTGCGTTCATCGCGGTGAGAATATTGTACAACAAATCGTGGGTCAGGGGCCTGCCGGGGTGAATTTTTTCCACCACCACGGCAATCGCCTGGGCTTCAAATGCGCCAATGACAACAGGGAGCCTGCGGTTTCCGTTTTCTTCTTTTAGCAATAGCACAAAACTATTGTTTTGAGCATCGTTATTGGCCAGGGCAATGATTTCCAGCCGGATTTTTTCAGCCATAGTATTCCTGTCTTCAAATTTTCAAAACTTGTCCCGTCCAACTTGTCCAGTTTCTTGGGAACGGGAATCAGCCTCCTTTGTGCAAATGCCGGATTGCGCCAACCAGCACATCAAGGTCACTTTGTGTGGTATATACATTAGGGGTAATGCGCACCCCGCTTATGTTTTCCCAAACGATGTACACCGTATGGATTTTATATTTTGTAAACAAAAAAGAACTGATTTCTTCCGGTTTTTTGCCTTCCATGGTCAGCAAACCGATGGCGCCACCGAATTCGGGTTTCAGCGAAGTGGCTACTTTTATACCCGGGAGTTCGTTGGCTTTTTCCGCCCAATAGTTCTTTAAATAATGGAGCCTTTTAAACTTGCGTTCGCTGCCGATCATCTGGTGGAAGTTGAGGGCTTGCCCAATGGCATGTTCGATGGCGAAAGAACGGGTGCCTAAGCTTTCGAACTTGCGGATGTCCGGGCTTTCCGGATCCGCAGCAGCCAGCAGGGGATACAACTGCGCGATTTTTTCTTTGCGGACGTACAGCATGCCGCTGCCAAACGGCGCGCATAGCCATTTATGCAGGCTGGTGCCAAAATAATCGCAGTCTAAGTCGGGTATTTTATAGTCGAAATGGGCGAAAGAATGTGCGCCATCAACCAGCACCTCGATGCCACGCTTTCTGGCTTCCGCTGCTATTTCCCGGGCCGGCAACAGTTGTCCGTTCCAGTTGATGGTGTGGGTGATGTGGACGACTTTGGTTTTTGACGTAAATGCCTCGGCGAATTTGCGGACTATCTGGTTTTTGTCTTCAATGGGAAAGTCGAATGAAATCCATTTCAGGACAATGCCGTCCCGTTTTTCGCGCTGTTTCCAGGCGTTGATCATGTTGGGATAATCCTGTTTGGTCAACACCACCTCGTCGCCTTTTTGCAGGCGAAGTCCAAAAATAACAGTCTCTAAGGCTTCCGAAGCATTGCGGTTGATGGCAATTTCGTCCGCTGAACAGCCTGCCAGATCAGCCAATTTGCTGCGCAGCGGTTCGCGGCCCTGGTCCAGGATCTGCCACATGTAGTAAGAAGGCGCTTCATTGCTCAGGCGGTTGTAGCGCTCTACGGCTTCCTGCACCACCCGCGGTTGGGGGCAGACGCCGCCATTGTTGAGGTTCATCACACTTGGTGAAACGGTATAAGCCTGCTGCACCTGATACCAAAACGTTTCGTCGGAAGTAAAATCACCTGCTGGCAAGTCTTTGGTTTCGTCCATGAGCCGCAAAAAAGCCTGACCTTGTTGCGTTTCAAAAAATGGAAGTACCGATGCCGCGCCCATTGCGCCAGCAAGTTGTCCGAGAAATCTTCTTCTGTTGTGTGACATGGTTCAGGATTTAAACTTTGCTGAAGGAAAACAAACGTTACCCGATTCAACAAATGTAACCTTTTTTTATTCTGTGGTTACTTATCCGAGCAATGCACCCGCTTCTTTTCCAACCGCCATCAGCGCGGTGTCCAATCCGGTGGTATCTTCATTGGCCAAATGCCTCAGAATCAGCCCCGCCAACTCCCTACCGTCTGCTTTGTGGTCTAAGTTTTCAGCGATTGCACTGACAAAACCGGCTGTATTGTCGCGGGCAATTTTGATGATTTGCCACAATTGCTGCGATACATAAACCTGCTGGGTGATGTTGTGTTCGTATTCCATCTGGATGGCCAAAATCAGCGATAATTTCAGATCGGCCACGGTCATGCCGTCTTTTCTTACCCGCAGCAGCAGGTTGGGCAGGGAGATGCGTTCGCAAAATAAAGAAAGGCGCTCATAAGCTTGAAGGCGCAGCGGAATGGTGGTTTGCTGCTGGCTTTGTCTGCTTTCGCTTTGTTTTAAAGCGAGCTGCCCGCTGAGGTATTGGCGCAGCAAATAGTAGGTTGTGAAGAAAACAAGTAGGCCGGGGACGGTTAACTTGATGATTTCCAATAGAAAAGACAGGAATTCTGACATAGTGATGCTGTTTTAAAAACAAGGAATACAAGCGCCCGATAGTTCAATTGTGCTTGCATTTACTATAAAAAGGATCCCGTAAAAAGATACACTCAATTTGCAATAAGAACGAACTGGCGTTTTCGGGCTGCAAAAATAAAGTTGTTGAGCGGTATTTGGGGAAAATTAATTTTTTATGCCTCTGATATCTCTGAAATTGCCACATTACCCGCTCAATTTGAACTTCACCGGCAAGGTATACCGCACCCGAACCGGCTTGCCCTGATGTGCTTCAGGGGCCCATTTTATAGGTAATGGGATCGGTTTGGCGCGTTTGCGCCCAGGCTATTTGGGACAATAAGAGTAGAAGTGTGAAGAGTTTTATGCGCATTGGTGCTGATTTTGCTTGGTTTTTCTAATGGGGACAAGGTAGGGATGGTGAACGCAGGCTAATTGCGTTGGCAGACACACATTTTTGCAACATGCAAGCAAGTTTTTACACTTTTGTATTTAAATTGGGTCTTGTTATTCGAACGAGTTGACCGGCCAATTTTCCATTAGATGTTTCAAGCGCATTTTGAATGCGATTGGCAAGCGCAAGAATATTTTTGTCTTCCTTGCAAATAATGATACCAGAATGGTTCGGATTCTGGAGGTGTAATTTTTTGAAATCCTGGTAGTTAAAAGTAAGGACAATGCGCCCTTCACGATGAGCAAAGGCGAGTACTTCTTCATCCGGAATACCTTGATTGGCTTTACCTGCCTCGAGGGCAATCAGTACATCATGGTTGAAATTTCTTATTATTTCCACAACCTCCAGATCCATGTTTTCATTGGCGTACAACCTGGCCATACTTCTTTCTGTTTTCTAGTCTTCTTCTTCATTTTCCTGAATGTCCTTGTTTATTTCGGCCTGATTTTTATTGTAATATCCCCAGGCATTTTTGAGATCTTGTGGTGTTATGCTGGGGAAATTATACAGGATTTCCCATTCTGTGAAACCCAGGAGGCGGTGATTAACCAATGACCAAACAGGCATTCTTGTGCCTTCAATACAAGCTCTTCCTCCGCAAACACCAGGAGTTTTACTGATGCCACGAGGTTCTTTATTACGCAGGTTGTAAATGCGATGAAGCAGAATGTCCTTTTCTTTATCGGTCAATTTTGGAAGCAGTGCCTCGGCTTTCTCCAGGGTGCTCATGGTAATAATTTTTTACAAATATAGTCAAAAATATTCGGATTTTGGCGGAAGAAAAGCCAATTGTTAGTGAAGCCGAAATGAAATTCTACTTAAACCGGATCGCCTTCACCGGACTAATCGTCGAAACCAAATAAGAAGGAATCACCAGAAAAATCAGCGTAATCATTAGGGTGCCCACATTCAAAAGCAGGATGGTCCAAAGGTTAATATCCACCGGGGCGACGCTGAGGTAATAATTGGCTTCGTCTAATTGGATGAACCCGAAGCGATCCTGCAGCCAGCACAAGCCGATGCCGATCAGGTTGCCCCAAAACAGCCCTACCAGCATGATGTATGCCGCGTAGTAGAGGAAAATGCGGCGAATGCTCCAGTTTGCGGTGCCGAGCGCTTTCAGGATGCCGATCATGTTGGCGCGCTCCAGGATGAGGATGAGCAGGGCTGTCATCATATTGATGATGGCGACGCTCAACATTAGCGCCATGATGACGGTTTCGTTGATATTTTGCAGCTCTAACCATTCAAAAATTTCAGGGAATTTGCTGCGGATGGTTTCCGAATTCAGGTCGTTGGGCAACTCGCTGTAAACATAATCTTCGATGGGCAGCAGGTCGTCAATGTCTTCGATAAACACCTCGAAACCACCCACTTCGTTTTCCGACCAGCCCAACAGGCGCTGAATCTGGCGGATGTCTACAAGGGCAAATTTCCGGTCGTATTCCTCCAGCCCGGTTCTGTAAATCCCGCAGATGTTGAAGCGCCGTTTGAGTTGTTCGCCTTTTTCTACAAAATGAACCACAAATTTAT
Organism: Saprospiraceae bacterium; assembly: GCA_046153985.1. GTDB lineage: Bacteria > Bacteroidota > Bacteroidia > Chitinophagales > Saprospiraceae > JABWAJ01. Next base: position 14,198 of record JBJXFD010000541.1, on the reverse strand, counting down.
CGCCCACATCCACCCGAAGCCGGTCAGCGGTTTGTTGGGAAATCAGGATGTCGGACGACATCGCAGAATCCGATCGTGAAATGGCCTGGCCTTTTTTGATGTAATGGGCCATAAAATCCCAGTCAAAATCTTTACCCACTCCTTTCAGGATGATGCCCTCGATTTCTGCTTTCGACTTGATGATGCCGGGCTTCAGCGCAAAGGTCTGGATATGGCGGATGCCCGCATTGGTTTGGCGTTCTTTTTCCGTGACTTTGCCGAAGCGGATCACTTCCTCCGTGTATTTGACGTTTTGAACCGTGTCGAGGAAAGGGTAGAAAGTTTGTTTGATGTGAATGGGGTAGGCGTCGAGCAGGGATTGTCCTACGTCTAAGTCCGTGATGTGGATATGCCCCCAAAAACCGAAAATTTTGCTGCTGATTTCCTGTTTAAATCCAGAGATAAGCGAAGTGGCAATGATCATCACCGCGATGCTCAAAGCAACCGCACCCGCCGCGATCCGGATGATGATGCGGGAGAAAGATTGCTGACCGTTTGCAGCGACGCGCTTGGAAATAAAGAATTCGAAATTCATAAAAAGTGAGTAGCCCTACTTAAACATTGTCTTGTCCTCAGTACAGAATGATCACCGGGCAACTTCCAATGTCCCTCGGCTGAAAAGGAACAAATGTAGAAAAAACACGCGAAAGATCAACAAAAACAAATGTCAGGCATGAAAGACCAGACCCTTGGCAAGTTTTCATCAGACGTGAAGTGTGAATAGTATTGAAGCTACCTTACAGGAACTTTGCAATCGTCACGTCAGACAATTGAAAAATGTTAGCTGTTATTGCCTAAAAACGAAACTTTAAACCTATATTTATTTATGAATCTTAATTTAAAATAAAAAATCATGAAAACGACGCTTCTACTTACACTGATTGTGTTGGCTAAATCCATATCCGCACAGAATATTTCGTGGGTGCATGTATCTTCCTTTTCTTACAGTTTCCTTGAAGTGAGAGAGGAAAAACTCTATGGCGGCAATGCTTTAGGCGTTTATCTATCACTGGATGGTGGCACTACTCATAATTTGATTGGCGCTGGACAGGTTAGGGCTATGGCTTTGAAAGGAGATACCCTCTTCGTTTCATTCAGTCATTGTTTTGGAGACCGGGCAGGCATATTCTACACTCTGAATGATGGAATTTCCTGGGTAGAAGTAAATGATGGTTATGACCTTGATAACGGCGATTATGAAATGTGTTCCAATGATGCTTTCCTATTTATTGCTGGAGCTCGTGGTGTTTATCGCTCTTTGAATGGGGGGCATCAATGGGAGGAAGTATTGCCCACAAGCCATCCCGGAGGAGGAGGTTATTCAATTACATGCCAGGGGGAACTGGTCGTTGTTGGCTCAGTTAATAAAATTTTTATTTCCCAGGACAATGGAACGACCTGGACTCAGAAGCTCACCCCCTTGACCCAGCATATTGTTTGGGAGGTAGCGTCGTATAATGATAAGATATTCATAGGAACCCCCCTTGGTATATTCGTTTCCAATGATTTAGGAAACACGTGGACGCATAAAGGGCCTTTTGATACCAATATTTCAGCGATCCGATTTTGCGGAAATATCGCTATCGCCGGAAGCTATGACTCGGGAGGCATACTTTACTCAGAAGACATAGGTGAGAGTTGGGTTAATATCAATGAAGGATTGGATGAAACAAACCTTAACATAGGGGATATAATTCTTTATCAAGATTATTTCATCATGGGATCCAATCACCTTCACAGAAGCCAGGGCATCGAATGTACCAGCGTTACATCAAGCCTGGAAGCAGATTCTCCCATTTCCTTTGAGGTTTTTCCCAATCCAGCCACTTCAGATCTGTTCATTCAAACGGACCTAATGGATTATGATTTGATTGTTTATGATGTAAATGGCAAGCCCGTGTTTTTTCAAACCAATATAAATGGTGCTTACACATTGGACGATGAAACTTTGCCCATCGCCGGGACTTATTTTCTGGCCTTGAAAACTGGAAGCGATGTGGTGTATAAGTCCGTTGTGAAGTTTTAAAGGAGAGTTGAAGTCTAAGAAGAAAAAGTAGCCCCGCCAGGGATCGAACCTGGATTTTAGGTTCCGGAAACCTACGCACTATCCATTGTACTACGGAGCCAGATTAATTAAGGTAAAAACAGCGTACCTCAAAAAATGCACGCAAATGTATCAAACAATGTCCAAATCACGAAATAACTCCCCGAAATATTTGCCACTCCGGCGTATCCGGAATGTCGGAGGAGATGCTTACTGGTTCATTTTTAACAGGATGAACGAAAGAAAGGTTCGAGCAATGCAGACAAATTGAGCTGTCTTCGTTGGCTTTTGGCGCGCCGTATTTCAAATCGCCTTTGATGGGACAACCGATCCGCGACAATTGCACCCGAATCTGGTGGGGCCTGCCGGTGATGGGATTCACTTTAATCAGGTAATTTTTACCAATTTCAGCGGCCAATTCGTAGTCGAGTTCCGCCAATTTGGCCTCGCGAGCACGGTTGCTCAACCGGTCGTAGGCTTTCACCGTGTTGTTGGTGGGGTCTTTCAGCAGGTAGTGCGTCAGGTGGCCGTTTAGCGGATCGGGGCGGTGCAACGCGATGGCGTAGTAGGTTTTTTCTACCTTCCGATCCTGAAACAGCTTGTTCATCCGTTCCAGGGCTTTGCTGGTGCGCGCAAAAACAACGGTGCCGCTCACCGGCCGGTCGAGGCGGTGGATGACGCCGAGGTAGACATCGCCGGGTTTGCCATAGCGTTTTTTGATGTATTCCTTCACCCAATCGCTGAGGGGCTTGTCGCCGGTTTCGTCGCCTTGAACCAGCCAGCCGGCAGGTTTGTTCACTGCGATGATGTGGTTATCTTCATAAATAACCTGAATGTCGTCTTCCATGGAACGGCTTAATTTTTATACAAAGCGCAAAGGTATGAAATTATCAATTGGCTTCTCGCCCTGCCCCAATGACACCTTTATTTTTGACGCCCTCGTACACGGCAAAATTGACACAGAGGGCTTAGAATTCGAGCCCCTACTGGCCGATGTGGAGGCGCTGAACCAGGGCGCGTTTGCGCAGCGGTTGGATATCACCAAGCTGAGCTACCACGCGCTGGGCCACGTGCTGAATAACTATGCTCTGTTGCATTCCGGCAGCGCACTGGGGCGCAATTGCGGGCCGTTGCTGATTGCACGGAAAGCCATTCCAAAGGATCAGGTTGCGACAAAAAAAATAGCCATTCCGGGAAAATACACCACCGCCAATTTCCTGTTCAGCATTGCTTTTCCAAATGCGAAGTTGAAAGAAGAACGCTTGTTTTCAGACATCGAAAACGACGTGTTGTCGGGCCGTGTAGATGTGGGACTCATCATCCACGAAAGCCGCTTCACGTTTCAGGAAAAAGGATTGGTGCAGTTGATGGATTTGGGCGAATATTGGGAGCAGACCACCGGATTGCCGATCCCGCTGGGTGGTATCGCGGTGCGCCGAAGCCTGCCAATTGATGTTCAACAAAAAGTGGATCGGGTGTTACACCGGAGCGTAGCTTACGCGCAGGCGCATCCGGAAGCGTCGCTCGATTATGTGCGCCAACACGCGCAGGAAATGGATACAGCGGTGATGTACCAGCATATTGGACTGTATGTGAATGAGTTTACTTTGGATTTGGGTGAAGAGGGAACGGCCGCAGTAGCGCGCTTGTTCGATATGGCGCAGGAACGGGCATTAATTCCACCGACTGAAACGGAGCTTTTTGTAGCCTCACTTTAATTGTGAAACCCTGTGCCTGGGTAAAAAGCCGGTTACAATACCGATTAAGGGAAGAAAAGCACATATTCTGAACACATATTCAATACTGGTGTGATCAGCCAATACGCCTAATAAAGCAGAGGCAATCCCACCCATTCCAAATGAAAATCCAAAAAACAAGCCGGCAACCATCCCTATTTTATCCGGCATCAGATCCGTTGCATAGACCAGGATGGCAGAGAAGGCAGAGGAAATGATCAGGCCGACCAATACCGCCAGAATAATGGTCCAAAACAAAGAGGCATAAGGCAGCAAAAGCGTAAACGGCGCCGCGCCCAGAATAGAAACCCAGATCACCATTTTTCGGCCATAACGGTCGCCAATAGAGCCACCCAGAATGGTGCCAATGGCCACGGCGGCAAGAAATATGAACAAATAGAGCTGGGCATCTTTGACCGGCAAATGAAATTTATCCATCAGGAAAAAAGTGAAATAGCTGGTCATCGAAGCCATGTAGAAATATTTGGAAAAGATGAGCGTGACCAAAATCCCAATGGAAAAGATGATTTTTTTCCGGGGAAGCCGGTAGGCATGATGGACGGGGTGCGTTGTTGCTTTAGCTGCTTTTTCTATTAATTTTTCCTGATACCATTTCCCGACTCGCATCAAAATAACAATGCCTGCCAAACAACCAATGGCAAAAACGATCAGAAAATTTTGTCCGTGGGGCAGCACAATCAGGGCCACCAATAAAGGTCCGATGGCACTCCCGGTGTTCCCGCCTACCTGAAAAATAGATTGTGCGAGCCCTTTTCTTCCGCCCGACGCCAATTGCGCAACGCGGGAAGCTTCGGGGTGGAAAATAGAAGATCCGATGCCAATCAAACCTGCGGAAACCAAAATCACCCCATAACTGGGTGCAAAGGCAAGGCAGATTAACCCGGTAAGGGAAAAAGTCATGCCGATGGCCAAAGATTGAGGTTTCGGTTTTTTGTCGGTATACCTCCCAATGAAGGGCTGCAAAATAGAGGCCGTGAGCTGAAAGACCAATGTAATGATGCCAATCTGGGTGAAGGACAACCTGAAATCGGTTTTAATGATGGGGTATAATGAAGGGATGGTGGATTGTGTTACGTCATTCAACAGATGCGTAAAGCTGATGGCAAACAGGATTGGGTAAATGGTTGGGTTGACCTTAGATGGCGAGATGGTGCTCGTATTCATGATGTATATAACTATTATACTTTAGGGTCTGATACAATATGAGTTTGCCAATCCATAGTTAACTCAATTTTGCTATCTACAAAAATAGGGTATTTTTTTAATTGTGCTTTAAAAACAAAAAGTTTATCTTTGTAAGATATTTAAAAACTTTTTGTATGCCTAAAGACACGCCGCCGGATTACTGGAAGGGTAGGGGCGCGCAGATCAATCCTGCCGGCCCTTACGCCCAAATGATCTACGACAGCGAACCGGTTGCAGAGGAGGAAGACGAGCGCAACCTCAAAACCGAATACCTCGAAGTCCACCCCAAAACCATCCTGAACAAAGTGGAAAGCCCCGACATCGGCATGGGCTATTCCATGAACCCCTACCAGGGCTGCGAACATGGCTGCGTCTACTGCTACGCCCGGAACACCCATCCTTACTGGGGTTACAGCGCCGGCATGGAATTCGAGCAAAAAATCCTGTACAAACTCAATGCGGCGCAATTGCTGGAAGAACAAATCCGGAAACCCAACTGGCAGCCCATGCCGGTGATGCTTTCCGGGAACACCGATTGTTACCAACCCATCGAAAAGAAACTGAAACTCACGCGGCAAATTTTGGAAGTGCTGTGGAAATACCGCCATCCGGTGGGCATCATCACTAAAAACAGCCTGATTTTGAGGGATTTGGATTTGCTGACCCAATTAGCTTCCTGCCAGTTGGTGAAAGTATCCATTTCTGTTACGACGCTCGATGAATCGCTGCGCCGTGCGCTGGAGCCACGAACCGCATCTGTAAAAAGCCGCCTGAGTGCCATCCGCACGCTGTCCCAGCACGGCATTCCGGTGAATGTGATGCTGGCGCCCATCATTCCCGGCCTCAACGACCACGAAATTCTGGAAATGGCCAAAGCCGTATCCGAAGCCGGGGCGCAGTCCATCTACTACACGGTGGTGCGTCTGAATGGCGATGTTGCTGAAATTTTCAAAGATTGGATTGAAAAAAATAGGCCCGACCGTGCCGACCGCGTGCTGAACCGAATCCGCGACTGCCACGGTGGCCAGCTCAACGATAGCCGTTTTAAGACACGAATGACCGGAGAGGGAAACATTGCAGAAATGATCCGCCAGCAATACGAATTGGCTAAACGGTTGTATTTCAAGGATAAATCAACAACGCCTTATAACCTGGAGTTGCACCGGCAGTTGAAGGCGCCGCCGCAGTTGAGTTTGTTTTGAATGACCATTCTGGGGGATATTAATTTTTTACCACATAGATCACATAGGTGTTTTCACATAGTACACATAGACCGGGGAGCCGCCTATGTGATCTATGTGAATATGTCTATGTACCTATGTGGTAAAAAAAAGTAACTATGTGGTAAAAAACCTAAAATCTTCGAGTCTACGCATTCCGCCCAATACAATCCAAATCCTCAAACGCGTGCTTCAGCCTTGCAATAAAGCTTTCTTCCCCAGCACGCAGCCACTTCCGTGGGTCGTAGTAATTTTTATTCGGCTTGTCTTCGCCTTCCGGATTGCCAATTTGCGATTGCATGTAGCCGCGTTTGGCTTCGTAGTAGTCGTGGATGCCTTCCCAGAACGCCCACTGCATGTCGGTGTCAATGTTCATTTTAACCGCGCCATATCGAATAGCTTCGCGGATTTCTTCGCGGGAAGACCCTGAGCCGCCGTGGAAAACAAAATTGATCGGGTTGTCGCCCGTATTGAATTTAGCTTTCACGTACTCCTGCGAGTTTTTGAGGATCACCGGCTGCAACTGCACGTTGCCAGGTTTGTATACGCCGTGTACATTGCCGAAAGCGGCCGCGATGGTGAAGCGCTTGCTGATTTTGCTCAGGTGCTCGTAAGCATAGGACACTTCTTCGGGCTGCGTATACAACTTGGCGTTGTCCACCTCGGAATTGTCTACGCCATCTTCTTCGCCGCCGGTGACGCCCAGTTCAATTTCGAGGGTCATGCCCAGCTTATCCATGCGCTGGAGGTAGCGCTCGCAAATTTCCACATTTTCGTGGAGTGGCTCTTCAGAAAGATCCAGCATATGCGAGCTGAACAACGGTTTGCCGCGTTCTGCAAAAAAACGCTCGCCAAAATCGAGCAGTCCGTCGATCCAGGGTAGCAGCGCTTTAGCGCAGTGGTCGGTGTGCAACACCACGGTCACTCCATAAGCTTCCGCCATCGTGTGAACGTGCATGGCCCCGGAAATGGAACCGAGTATGGCCGACTGCTGGTCCTTATTGGAAAGTCCTTTGCCTGCAAAAAAACTGCCACCGCCGTTGGAGAACTGAACCATGACCGGCGAATTCACTTCGCGCGCTGTTTCCAGGACCGCATTGATCGAATTGGTGCCTATGACGTTCACTGCGGGCATCGCAAAGTCATTTTCATTGGCGTATTGCAGTAGATCAGCCAGTTCGTCGCCCCAAATGACGCCCGTTTTGAATCTCGTTTTGCTGGAATTGCTCATGTTGTAGCAGCATTTATTGATAGTGGAAAAATTACTTCGGCCACAAAGGTCTGACATTGCTATAATAATGTGAAACAAACTTTTATTTTTGCGTCGCTTTTTTCAAACTTTATACAAAAACAAGCAATGGCAACCAGGAAGAGCAATCAGAAGAAAGGGGATGAAACGTTATTGAACCTTGTAGAAGTCAGCAGTCAGGCCCAGAGTTTTCTGGAAAAGAATCGCACTTTAGTATTTGGACTGGTCGGTGGACTCGTCGTACTTGCTTTAGGCTTTTTTCTATATAAAAGTCTTGTTTCCGACCCGCGTCAGCGGGATGCAGTGGAGCAGATGTTCCAGGCACAGGTGCAATTTGAAAAAGATTCTTTCAAATTAGCCCTCACCAATCCGGGCGGTGGGTACAGTGGTTTCTTAGACGTCATAGACAACTATGGCGGCTCCAAAGCAGGCAACCTGTCCAAATATTACGCAGGACTCTGCTACCTGCACCTTGGCCAATTCGATGCGGCCATTTCCTATCTGGAAGACTTCAGTGCAGGGGGCGATATTACACCTGCCATGAAATCCGGCGCACTTGGCGACGCGTACGCTGAAAAAGGCGACCTGACCAAAGCCATGAGCCTGTACCAGGATGCAGCGAAAGCATCGGATAATGAGGTGATCGCTTCGTACTACCTGAAAAAGGTCGGCATGCTGCACGAAAAGAACGGTAATCTGGCGGAAGCTAAAGTTGCTTATGAAAGCATCAAAAATGATTACCCGGGTTCTCCGGCAGCGGCAGACATCGAAAAGTACATCATCCGCGTTTCCGGCGGCCAGTAAGCCAGGATTCGGGAAAAGGAAGGAAGACCGGCGTGCGGTCTTTCTACGAAAAGCAGTTCGGGCAGTCATGCTTGAGCTGCTTTTTTGTAAATGGCGGAATAACAAATTGATTGTACAAGAGGTTACCTTGGTTGAGCTTTATTTTCAGAATAGTGTTTAAAGAAAAAACTATCAAAACCTCTATTAAACTATACCATGTTATTACATTTACGTTTCAAAGCACACCAATTTTCTCAACCAAATTAAACAGTTAACCATGAAAAAGCAAACTCAATTCCTGCTGATCTTCGTGGCATTAATGCTTGCAGCAGCTTCCGTAAACGCTCAAACCTGCCCCAAGGGCGCCATCATGCTGGGCGGCAGTGCGGGGGTTACTTCTGTAAGTGCTGATGGCGAATCGGAGGTGACGTTTTTCCTTGCACCCACTGCCGGATTTTTTGTCATAGATGATTTAGCCATTGGCGCCAGCCTTGGCGTGGCGGCCGGGGAAGGGTTTTCACAGTTTGGCTTGGGCCCTTTCGCACGCTATTACGTTTTAAAAGGGCTGTTCGCACAAGCTAATCTGAACTTTACCAGCACGAAGTTTGACGGATTCGACAGCGACAGTTCCACCCGGTTCGGTGGCGCCCTCGGGTATTCCCTTTTCCTGAACGACGGCGTTGCATTGGAACCTGCCCTTGCTTTCGATTTTGGCGACGGCATTACAATTATTGGTTTAACAATTGGCGTTCAAGCTTTTATAAAGCGATAACGCCCGAAAAAAATAAGAAAAGGAGAGCCGCCAGCAGGGTGTTGACGGCTCTCCTGATTTTGCAAAACCGCATCTAATGTCTAAAATCTATTGTCTAACATCTAAAAAAGCATGAAGGCCATCCGCCCGGAAACGGCCCAGCTCCTCTACCGCGAATTGGAAAAAATCGCGGCACAACCTGAAAAGGACCTGTCGCTCAGAACAGGGGAGGCGTATCGCTTGTTTTTAAATTTATTACTCGAAGCGACCAAAACCGAACGCCTCCAATTTGCCACGCTTTTTGCGCGCTTAGCCTACGTTTGCCACAAATGGCAGTTGGACAAAAGTCTGCAATACTACCTGCACACCTTTCGGAAATACGGCGTTTCGCAACAACTAAAATTTCCGGCGCCGGATTTGCTGCAATTAGGTCTGAAAGCCATAGCAGTTGCCCTGGAAGCACTGTCCGAATTGGCTATTCCTGCGGCATTGGCTGGCGTGTTGCCTGTTCGCTGGCCGCTGGACTTCTCCCCCAATGCCATCAAATCTTTCCGAAGTAAAGCCCGGGTGCTGATCCTGGACGAGGACGTTGAAAAAAGGCAATTGATCGCACGGGACGAAGAAGCGCCCGAAGAAACCGTGCGTGTGCAATACCATATTGCCGACCGGAATGAACCGTTCACGCCGGGGATAAAAAACCTGCGCGCCGTTTTCGATTTTCCGGTGACGGTCAACCTGCTGGACGTCGAAATTGGATCGGACGGCGTTTACCGGCCACGCGCTTTTGTTTTTGCGCCGGATCATTTGGTGGACGTTTCGGCCATTGCCGGCAGCGTGCTCGACGGCACCCCTTTTCCCTGGCAATACCTCTTAGATAAATTTTTGCAGAAGGAAACCACGCCCAGCCTGATGCTCGGCAATATCGCCAACTTTTATCTGGATGAACTGATTACCCAACCCGATACGAACTACATTGAACTAAAAAGCCGGGTTTTTCGCCTCAATCCTTTGGGGTTTTGCCTGTTCAATGACCGGGAAGTGGTAGACATGATGGGCTTATCGCAAAAACACTACACCAACCTCCGGCAAGTACTGGAACAAGTTTTTGCAGAGCAAGACATTTCGACTTCGGATTGTTTTGTAGAACCATCCTTTTATTCTGAAACCTACGGCCTGCAGGGGCGTCTGGACGTTTTTTACAGGCAATCTGAGGGCTCGCAGCCGCGTACAGCCATTGTGGAATTAAAAAGCGGGAAAATTTTCAAGCCCAACGTTTATGGCATCAACCACAGCCATTTTACCCAAACCCTGCTTTACGATCTGCTGGTGCGCTCCACCTTTGGCACGCCGCCCGACCCTATGTGCTACATCCTCTACTCGGGTGTGGAAGAACGCCCGCTGCGCTATGCGCCCACGGTGAAAGTGCAGCAATACGAAGCCCTCCAATTGCGCAACAGCATCCTGGGGCTGGAGTACGCTTTGGCTGCTTTGGGAACGGGAGATGCGCCCTTGCCGGAGCAAGGGAGTCGGCTGTTTTGCCAGCTCACTGGCGACCAATGTCCTGGCAATCAGACTTTTTTGCGCCGCGACCTCAACGCTTTTTCTGCGGTTTACGAAGGGATGAACGACCTTGAACGAAAATATTTCATTGCATTTTCCGGGTTTATTGCGAGGGAACACCGTTTAGCAAAAACCGGGGTGGAGGGCGTCGAAAACCTCAATGGTCAGGCCATGCTTTGGCGCAATTCCCGGGATCAGAAACGCGAAAGTTTCGATATCCTGGACTTTTTGGAAGTACGGATGAACAAAGCAGGCGAAGAAGAACCGTTGCTGGGCTTAGCCCGTACGGAACGGACGCCGGAGTTGGCAAATTTCCGGGTAGGCGACATCGCCGTATTGTACCCCGGCGGGCAGCCTGATGACCAGGCTGCTTTGCGCAACCAGGTGTTGAAATGTACCATTGTAGAAATCGGGCGCGAGCAAATTCTGGTGCGCCTTCGCTCCCGTCAGCGCAACGCAGCGCTGCTGGAAAAAACGCCGTTCTGGAGCATCGAACACGACTTGTTAGACAGCAGTTTTAATGCACAATACCGCGGCTTGTTTGCGTTTGCGGGCATGGATCGTCCCAAAAAAGAATTGTTGCTGGGCTTGCGCGCACCGGAAGCAGTCGTGGAAAGCGAAATGGTCGCCCCGCCAGCGGGAATGACGGTGGAACAAGGAACTATTTTCCGGAAAATACTGGCTTCCAAAGACTATTTCCTACTCTGGGGGCCGCCCGGAACCGGAAAAACCAGTGTAATGCTGCGCAGCATGGTCGCTCATTTTTTTGAACATACGGGCGATAACTTAATGGTTTTGGCGTATACCAACCGCGCGGTGGACGAAATTTGCGAAGCCATCGAAAGCATTGGAGAACACATGCGCGATCAATACCTGCGAATCGGGTCGAGGTACGCCACAGAAAGCCGTTTTCACGAGCGCTTATTCGATGCAAATATTGAAAAGCTGACCACAAGGGCGGAGTTGAAGGCACTAATCAGCGGTTGCCGCATTCTGGTAGGTACGGTGGCCTCAGTGGCCGGAAAGTCCGAGTTGTTCAAACTAAAAACCTTTCATCGGGCTATTATTGACGAGGCTTCACAGATATTGGAACCTTCGTTGGTGGGTTTGTTGCCGAATTTTCCCTGGTTTGCGCTCATTGGCGACCACAAACAGCTACCGGCAGTTGTATCGCAGGACGAAGCGGTTTCTGCGGTGCCCGACGCCGATTTGCAAGCCATCGGACTCAACAACCTCCGGCAGTCGCTTTTCGAACGCTTATACAAACGCTGCATGGAAAAAGGCTGGCCGCACGCTTATGCGCAACTCAGCCACCAAGGTCGGATGCACGAGGCCATTATGGATTTTCCAAACCGCTTTTTTTACGAAAAGACCCTGCAAATTTTGCCTTCAGAAGTATGGGGGTACGACCGGCAGGTCGCGCCGCTCGATGCGCTTGTTGTTGAAAATGGCTGGTATTCAAAAATTTTCAGTGCCCGCGCCATTTTTATTCCAACCCCGGTGGATGAAAGCGGCGCCATTCAAAAAGTGAATGCGTTTGAATCGGAAACGGTAGCCGACTTAGTGCATTTTCTGTTTGGGCATTATAAAACCACCGGCAAATTTTTTCATCCGGGGAGCATTGGCGTCATTACGCCTTACCGAGCCCAGATTGCCCGCATCCGACAAACCCTGGCACAAAGTGGGTTCGATCCTGATCAAATCACTGTGGACACCGTTGAACGCTACCAGGGTGGCGCGCGTGACATCATTATTATCTCCCTGTGTACGAATACGTTGCATCAATTGACCATCCTGAGTTCCCTTTCGGATGAAGGCATTGACCGCAAGCTGAATGTGGCGCTGACCCGTGCCCGCGAACAAATTATCATACTTGGCAATCCGGAATTACTGGCCCATAGCGCAATTTATCGGGAATTAATCGGTTTTTGTACCGTCGTTAACCGTTCTTGAGGGTTACTTGTTATTAGTTATTGGTTACTTGTTAGTGGTCTGTTCCCAAATCCTCAAATTTTCAAATTTTCAAATTTTCAAATTGACATGAATTTTCTCGCTCATACTTTTCTTTCCGGCGACAACGAAGGCTGGATTGTCGGTAATTTTTTAGGTGATTTTTTGCGCAATAAGCAAGTTCAGGCCCTTCCTGCCGCTATCCGGGAAGGCGTCAAACTGCACCGCCATATTGATACCTATACTGATCAGCACCCTGCGGTTTTGCAAGGTGTGCGCCGGCTTTACCCCGAACACCACAAGTATGCATCGGTGCTGATGGATGTTTATTACGACCATTTGCTGACGCAAAACTGGGCGCAATACAGTACGGAGTCTTTGAATGAATTTGCGGAAAGGGCCTACGCCGTATTGTTGCGCTACACCGATTTGATGCCCGAGCCGGTGAGCCAACGCCTGGAACGCATGATCTCTGACAACTGGCTGTTGAAATACGGAACTTTCGAGGGGCTTGATTTTGCGTTTCAACGCATGCGGCACTACGTATCGGCGCCCACCCATTTGAATGGCGCTGTGGACAGCTTACAACGCCACATGCCACAATTGCAGGAGGAGTTTGGGGTGTTCTTTCCCGATTTGATCGAATCCATCAAAGTATTTAAATAGTGTCTGTCTTTATAGTCCGATAGCTGCGTTATTCGAAGGCCCAAAAGTGGTCATTTACGCGAGTAAACTCCCACATTTGGGCCTTCGAATGCCTTGCTCTCGAACTCTAAAGAGCAGACACGCCACTAAATGGACAGAAATTAACCTTCAAAGTGTAGAGAAATGGTGAACGTTCTGGACAAAATCTTATCCAATACCGTCGATTCCTCGATGTTGTCGTTGTAAATCAGGATGTTGCCAATCCCGTGCGACATTTTGAACTCTGGTGAAAAGATAAAATAAGGGAAGAAAAACTGGATGCCTGCGCCGTATTCCACGGCAAAGTCGTTGGGCGCAATTTTGACGATATTGCCCGCTTGCCGGGTACGCGAATCGCTGGCCACGTCGAAGGAATATTTGATTCCGGCGGTGACGAATAAGCGAAAATCGCGGTAAGGCGCTGATTTATACCGAAATTGGAACGGCATTTCCACCAATACCTGTTCGATGCTGCGCTGGCTGAAATTGGAAAACCGGCTGTCTTTGTTGTAGCGAATATTGCGTTCGGCAAAAGACAGGGTAGGGGTGAAGCGGAAATCAAAATAGTCTCCGATCTTCAGGTTGGTCACAATGCCGAGGTTGAACCCGGGGCCACTGATGCTTTCGATGCCGATAATTGTATCGTTCAGCAAAAACTCTTTGGAACGGAAAGGTTTGAAAGAAGACGTATTCCTACCCAGCGTGATGCCGAAGTAGTAAGCCTTTTTTTCAAAGTTATAAAAATTGTAGTTGCCGCCACTGTAGGTCTGTGCCTGAGTGAAGGAAACGACAAATAGCGCCGGGAGCAGCGCCAACATTATTTTTTTGCCACGTAAATGGAACATATTCCGAATGTTAAAGGGATGCAATGATGGGCGTGATACCCTGTTTTTGATAAAATATCCAGAAATTCTTTGCCCTCAGGAAAAGCCTGAACCGATTCGTAAAGATAACTGTAAGCCCTCGGGTCTTTGGA
>JBJXFD010000539.1:0-3404 GCA_046153985.1 Saprospiraceae bacterium | reverse complement strand
TGTTAATCCCTGGAAGGGATCATTGATTTATCAATTTTACTTTTATCTTCTGCATGCACCGCAGAAGTACGAGGGTCTATGTAACGACCCAAATTATATAAATGATAATTTTGTCGCCCGGATGGAAGCGGAAAAAGTTCGTTTGCTGCTTCATTACCTTCCTCGAAAATATTTGGAAAGGCTGGTTCTGCTCCTTCTCCAACATCTGGATTATTTATAATGTTGCCATTTTCATCCTGAATAACGTCAATACCATCTAATGCGTCGCCATAATGTACATATTCATTTACAAACAACTTGACAAAATCCATTATCCCCCATTGCTGAATTTCAGTATTGGGGTTCCTTAACAACGTCTCGTATAGTGTTAATTTATCCACCGAAAACCTAATCGTTTTTGATGAGTGAACATATTCACCTCCCTGTTCTAATGTCCCCCCATAAGTATCATATTGATGAGCAGCTAGAGTAGGGCCTTTCTTTGAATCAAAGTCATCAGCAATTTGCTCTAAGGTTAAATTGCCCCCAGAGTATTTCAATAAAGCTCCATGTATTCGCTCACTACCTGTTAGATAGCCTTGAAGCTGGGTCTCAATATATTTTGTGAGTAAGGGATAATTTGCTCTAAATTCTGCAGGAATTGGAAACTTGCCATCGGGATCAATATATCTAATGGGATTATTAAAACTATAGGAATACATAGCCCATAGAGGCATTTTATTTGCCAGTGGATCAACCGACCACCATCGCCCGACCGCCGCATCATATCCCCGTGCCCCATAATCGCTCCAATTCCACCCAAAATCCTCCACCAACTCCTTCCCATTGTACTGGTACTTATTCTCCGTCCCCACCTGCGCCGTCCACGCGCCTTCCATTTCCATGCCGAAGGGGTAATAATGATTCTCCTGCAACACCTGCGCCGTACTTCCATTCGCCCGGAACATCACCCGGCTATTCCCCAGATGGTCTTTCAGCGTATATTCATAGTGCCAAGCGGTTCCGTTGGGCACAAGGCGCCCCTCTTCGTGATAAACGGCTTCTACGGCTATACCATTGTATTCAATGCCGGAAACATAGTTTTGGGTGGTTTCTGTGCCAGTGTTGGCTGCTGTAAATTTAGTGATTTTTTCGCCTGCGGCGGGCATCAAAAAATTATATACTCAAGGGTTTATTCAGGCCTGGAGACCTGCCAACAAAGTGTGCGAGTTGAAAACCCGCGAGCAATACCGGGTTTTTTATTGTAGTTTGTGAAAATTTTGAGCCAGCAGGGCTATATAAGCGCATGATTTACATTGCCAAAAGAGCTTCAATACGCTTTTTTTGTTCCTCATTTAAAGGGTTTTGGTTTTTTATAACAATGATCTCTTGCTGAATCTTTTTTATTTGTAACGTATTACCGCTTTTTTGAAGATCATTCAATCCCCGGGCAAATGGTCCAGAGAGGCAGTTTTTTTTATTCTTTGCAATGTATAAAATAAAATCTGATTTTTTTAAATCAAAAGCCAGCAAAGAAAGTTGGGAAATAGCTTCAGGTTGACTATTCGTTATGCTGTTACGACAGAATAAAGCATTCAGGCTATCTAAAACGATATTAGTCTCAGTGATAGAAGTCGGCTTATTTAACATTTCCAGGATTTTAGTAAACTCCAGGTTAGGTAAAATCAGACTAAACGAATTTTGGTACAACAAGGAATCCCTTTCATTTTCAGAAAAAGAAGTACGAGTGCTATCTCTTTTGTTTTGCAAAGTATTTGGTATTCTTTCTTCTTCGATATACGTTCTGTTTTTTTTACTTCCCCCTTGAGAAGGAAGTAAGTATAATCCAAAGCCTAATGTGCACAAAACACTAGCAATTATGATTCCGTTTCTTAAGGCTTTTCGGGGACTATATTCCACCCGGATTTTTAGTTCTTCATGGCTTATATTCAAAGGGATAATCGGATAAAAAACTATGTAAAAAAAGACTTGTGATATTAAGATTATATACAGCGCACTTATATCCTGTATTGTAAAGTTGATTATTCTCGAAACAATCAAGATTAACAGCAATGTTAAAAATGAAAGAATAAAAGTCGGAACTAAAAACAACTTTGCAGGCGCATTTTTTTTTAGCGTTACAAAAGGCATGAATAAAAAAAAATAAACCCGGCTTAAAAGATCATTCATATTAGTTAATTGCAAGTTAATAAAAATATACATCAACACCAACTCTTGTAGTATTGTTAAATCCAGGCGATCCAGGTTGGTTATTGGGGCCAGTTAATTGATTATACATTTGACTTCCCTCATAGTATTTTTGCTGCTTATAAATGAAGTTTCCGTTTTTATTAACTTCTCCTGAAGCTACAGAAATTGAGACAAACGGTAAGTAATGTGCTGTTTTCTATAGGTTGACGCAGCGTTATCTTTTGTTTTTAAACTCTTTTGACTTTCAGCAGCAATTGCTCTTTGAAGATGAAAATTGCCTTTTACATTATCGTTGAAGCTTGTAGAATATGCTTCTGCCATTTTACCGTTACTAAGGTTGGTTATGCCATCATCATTTGTTGCATTATTCAGTAAAAATGAGGTAGCAAGACCCAAAATTGGATTAACAAGAGCAACTCCTTCTCCAATTACAGTTCCAGTTATTCTTTGATTTGACTTCACAATTTCTATATCTGTCATCGTACTTTGCTTCTGATTTTCACTTACTAATGAACTAATTGTCATGAGCAAATCATACTGACCGAGTCTTATTCCCAAATCTTCAGCATTCTCCAACCCTTGCACAACTTGCTGAGCTGTCTTAAGGAGCCCATTGACTGTTGTCATAGCAAGTTCTTCCTTTGCAGCCTGCGAGTTCTGTTCTGCTTTTGCACCCTGTTCACCCTTCTGGTTCTCATGCTCTTTTTTGCCGATCGTCCGGCTTGCCTGCAACCCATGCAAATCAATATTTGCCACAGGCTCATTCTCAGCATAATTATAAACACTGGCATGCGCAAACCGATCCGCTATCGGATCCACGCCCCAAAAACGCCCCACCGCGGCATCGTAATACCGCGCACCATACGGATACCAATTCCACCCAAAATCCTCTACCAGCTCCTTCCCATTATACTGGTACTTATTCTCCGTACCCACCTGTGTTGTCCACGCGCCTTCCATTTCCATACCGAAAGGATAGTAATGGTTTTCCTGGAGCAATTGAGCCGTTGCGCCATTCGCCCGGAACATCACCCGGCTGTTGCCCAGATGGTCTTTCAGCGTGTATTCGTAGTGCCAGGCGGTTCCATTGGGCACAAGACGCCCCTCTTCGTGATAAACGGCTTCCAGCGCGGCGCCATTGTATTCAATGCCGGAAATGTAGTTTTGCGTGGTTTCTATGCCGGTGTTGGCGGATGTGAATTTAGTGATTTTTT
>JBJXFD010000535.1:0-30251 GCA_046153985.1 Saprospiraceae bacterium | reverse complement strand
TCAATTCTACAGCGTCGGCGGCAGCCAGATCGGCAATGTTGTGACAAACCAACCCTTTAATCACCGGGCTTCGATTGGCCTCACGCGCCAGTTTTTCCTCTTTTGCCGCGCAGTAAAAACTGACAATGCCGCCCTGGCTGGAGCCAGATAAAAACAAAGGTAATGCTTCACGCTGATGAAAAAAATGGACCAGCGCATACAAATCGTCCACCAATTCAGGGATCGCATAATCGCCATTGGCGCCTGTGCTTTGACCATGGCAGCGGGGGTCGTAGCCGATTACCTTGTAGCCGAGATTAGCCAAAGCCAGGAGGCATTCGCCATACACAAGCGCGTAGGCATTCGTGCCGGGCGAAAACAAAATCAGCCCTTTGGGATTGGGCGTATCAAGTATGGAAAGCTGGATTTCCTGCCCGTTTACCGGAATGCGGGAAAAAGTAAAACGGTCGTAATAATTATCAATGCCCCGGCGGCGGCAAACGTCCTCGAGGGTGATTTTTATCTGGCTAGCGTTTCGTGACCATTTCATTAGCAGGAAGTTATTTATGCTTAGTCCGTTTCACCAAACGAAAATAGCGCAAAAAGCCAAGCCGCAGGAAAAATGAGAAAAATCGTTTGGCGAAGTAAATCAATTTTGCAAATGTGGTGATGACGATCATTCTTTTCCTTTTTTCCACCCCTTCCAAAATGAGCTCGGCGCAGTCTTTGGCCGTTATGCCTTTCGGCCAAAGCTTCAGTATCTTTTTTTTGTTAAAACCAATGACTTGTCCGGTTCTGTAAATCGGCGTTCGCACCACGCCGGGGCATACGGCGGTTACTTTCACATCGTAAAAAGATGCCTCAACTTCGAGCGCTTCGGTCAGCCCCTGAATGGCGTATTTGCTGGCCACATAAGGCGCTTCTCCGGGCAATGGCGCCAGGCCCGCCAGGCTGGAAATATTTACAATATGCCCTTTCCTGTTTTTTACCATCAGGGGATAAAATAGTTGGATGCCGTTGATCGTCCCATAAATATTGACATCAATCACTCTTTTCCAGGATTGTATGCTGAAGTCCTTCACCTCGCCGCCAATGCCAATGCCGGCGTTGTTGAATAAATAATCGGGGCAGGTCTCTGTCTTTAGAAATTCCAGGTAGAAGTCTTCAAAACGTTGGTGGTCTGATACATCAAAACTAAAAGTGAATACATTCGGGTTTGATTTTTTTAATGATTCCGACAGTTCCTGCAACCCTTCTTCATTCAGATCCACCAAATAAAGCCTGGCCCGCTTTGCGTTTAACTGCCTTGACAGGGCTTTGCCAATACCGGATGCAGCACCGGTGATGATGACGTTTTTTTTGTAGAAAATGGAGCGTTGGCGCATGGAGGAACCGGAGTTGTAGTTGCTGATTTGGCAGCAAATTACAAAATCGCCGAAAAGTTTTTCTCTACATTTGTAGTGCAGGATAACATGTCCAATCCTCTTCCGGATTTATACTTCGCGCTGCTTAGCTTTGCACATGACTTTCAATGTGACGCTCTGATTAGCAGTGTTCAGTATGACAAAATCGGCTTCGCACCTAACGGTGCGAGGTATAAAAACACTAGCATGACCATCATCGGCAATATCTTTTTGACGCTGGCAACCTTCATTTACGTATTCATCCTGTCCTTCGCTTACGGCGACAAACCGCCCCAATCGGGCGACGCTGCGGGCGGGTACGCAATGGGGACGATCCTGTTTGAACTGGCTTTTTTGGGCTGTATGGTTATTGCCGCAGTCGCTGTGGGTTGGGCTGGCGGGTTTGACTGGATTTCAAGCGGCAAATCGGCTAAGTGGGCCATTGCTTTCACAGGTCTGTTGACCATCATTTTTGTTGCCGCACTGGCCACGTTGTTCAAGTTTGAACCTGTTGGGCCCTGGTCGGTGCGCTACCTGACCGGAGTGGCGCCGGCTGTTTTTCCGGCGGTTTTACTGCTCGCAGGCGCCGTTTTGCTGAACGCTCCCATCCGGGAAATTATCCCTGCCGCAGCCTACAAAATTCCGCTGATGATCGTTTTCGGCATCAGCCTGATTGCCTGTCTGGCAGGCTTGGTCGAATTGATGATGTGGCAACAACAACGCGCCACCCAACAGATCGAACAAATGCAATCAGATGAGGAGCGCTATCACCTGCAACGCCTTGCTGATGTGGCAAGAGCAGACGCAATGGACACCAATGGCCTGATCAATATCCTCGTATTTACAGACGGCAACCACCGCCCCGAATTGCGGGAAAAGGCACTGGAAAAAATCAAATCCAACCCCAACTGGCAACAGGTGCTGGTGGAAGCGCTCAAAAGCCCAAATGCCCCGACGGTTTTTACCTTCTTAGCCTCCAATGCCGTGGACGACAAAGCCCTGTTTGCCGAACCCGTGCGCGAAGGCATTTTGAACTTCGCCGACGGCATCCGGCGCAATATCCGTCAGTGTTCTCATCCTTCTCATTTCTATGCCGATCAGTTTGCCTGGGACATTGACCGTATGCTGGCCACCGTTGAAAACTTCAAGGATACGGGCGTGGACTACCTGCCCGCTATGCGCGAAGTGCGCGCCGCTTTGGACGAGCCCAGTGACCCGCCAGGGTTGAAACAGGTGAAATTTAAGGCGGTGAGTACGCTGGATTGGTGGATTAAGCAGTCTGGAAAGTAATGGAGCCTGGGGACGCTCCCAATCAAACCTGCGGGCTCGCCACAAACTTCATCGAAAGCGAATTCACACAATGCCTTGTATTCTTTTTCGTCAACCGCTCTCCAACAAAAACATGCCCGAGATGCCCGCCGCAATTGGCGCATAAAATCTCCGTACGCCGGCCATCTGCGTCCGTTTCGTGGCGGACAGCGCCCGGAATTTCGTCGTCGAAGCTGGGCCAGCCGCAGCCGGAATCAAACTTGTCTTCCGAGCGGTACAGCGGAGCATTGCACTGGCGGCATAGGTAGGTGCCCGCCGCTTTGAAGTTATTGTATTCTCCCGTAAACGGGCGCTCCGTGCCTTTGTTGAGCAGGATGTGCGCTTCTTCGGGTGTGAGGGTGTTGTAAGACATGATTCAAAGGTTAAAGAATGAAAAGGATAAAGGTGAAAGTAGAAAGGATAAAGTAGGAAAGCGAAAACTTCAGAGGAAACGAAAGCCCACTTTAACCTTTACCCTTTCTACTTTAACCTTTTTACGCTAACCTTGGTTTATAAATTTATTTTCCAACCACCAACTTCTCCACCACAAACCCGCCATCCCAAATGACTTGAGCGATGTAAACCCCGGGCTGGATGTTTGCCGGCAAGGCAACCGACTGATGCGTTCCACTCACAGAAGCCTCAAAAACCGGTCGGCCATCTAACGTTAACAGCTGCACCAGCGCGCCCGCAGGGGCATTTTTTACCTGGAAATTGATACTGGCCGGGTTGGGATACAATTCCGGACGAGGCGTGGCAATCACTTCATTATTTCCCACCGTGATTTCCTGCAATTCAGCAAAGAAAAAGATCGCTGCAGTGACGGCTGGCTGCACGCAACCGCCGTGATCGGCGTTCGGATTGACATTGACGGCATCCACCGTTGTGGCTCCTAACACGGTCGTCATCACGGAATCGGCGATGATGCTGTTCCGGTAGGTGACCTGGTCGTCGGCCAGGCAATAATAAAGCCGGGTTGGGGAAACGGGCACCCATTCATAGACGTCATTGGCGCGCAAGGCCACATTCGCCGGGTGGTTCGGGTTGTTGATCACTCCTTGCAGAACGCTGTCCTGAAACATGTTTTTCGTAACGGAAGCTCCAAATTCGAGCTCTAACTGGTCAATGAGCATGTCGTTGAGTTCCCCCAGGTCAATGTCTTCGTTGTAAAACTGCTCGATCATGTCCGCATACGGCTGTTTGAAGTATTCTTCGATGTCGTCGAAAAGTCCGTAAGCCAAGTTATAGGACAAAACCGTATAAGGCAGGTATGCTGCAAAATAGTAGGGATCGTCGCTGAGAATCTTATCGCGCATCGCCCCGGAAATGCTGTACGGGCCCGACATATGGGCCGCCGCAGTCACTGTAAACTCGTCGGAGTGATCCTGCTCGATGGAGCGGTGCAGCGCCATGCCCGCGTGGCCGCCCTGCGAATAGCCGGAGATGAACAACTGGTCGTTGATCGCGACGTCGTTTTCTTCAGCAAACTGCCGTGCAGCAAATAACATGTCCACAGCTGCGGAAGCTTCCGTTTCAGCGTGTACATAAGGGTGGAAACCCCGGGCTTCTCCCAGTCCCAGTAAGTCGGGCGCTGCGGTTACGTAGCCCATGCCGCCAAAAACAGCCGCCAATTCCCAGCCACCTTGCAGGTTAGATGGGACATCCGTTTTGGATCCCACCGTGCCATGCTGGTAACACAAAAGCGGGTAGCTACTGGGCAAGCTGCGGACAGGTACCACCAACAAACCGGAAGCCGTGTCGGGTTGTCCGTAAATATCCGGCGTTACATAAGTGATTTTGTACATTTTGATGCCGTTCTGGATGAAAAATCCGAACAGTGCCTGCAACTGCGCCCGGGAGCGCGTACCAACTAAGCCGCTGCTGATCAATTCTTGCGCCGACAGGGTTTGCGCCAAGGATGCCATCAATAAGAGGGTGCTGCAAAGGGATAGAATTTTTTTCATGCAATCTAAGTTTTGTAAGTGATTAGTGTTTTTTTTTCGAATTACAATCGGCTCCAAAAACATGATTTATCTCGAGCCGGTCCTGTCCTTCGACTTCGCTCAGGAACCAGGGACCCAATGCCGGTAGACAAGGTAAAAAATCTCCCCCATTCACCCAAACAAAGTTTTCCGCTTTGTCCAGGCAATTGCCAAAACCAACAACAGCGTTGGCCAGATCAGCCAGCTAAAACCCCAACAGGACTTAAAAATGACGCTCCCTTCATCCCCGAGATAAACCAGCCCGGCCCAGTAATACGGCGATTTCTGAAAAGCCGGGATGGTCGGATCGTCCAAATACCCCAGTTTGGATTGTCGAAGCGCCGACGCCTTGGAATCGCCCTGCTGAAGCTGTTTGTAGAGGCGCTGGAGCAGGTTTGCGGTTGCAGCTTCGTTGATGCTCCAAAGGCTGGAAATTAATCCTTTGGCGCCGGCGTAGGTGAACGCCCGCGACAAACTCATCACCCCCTCCCCTTTCCGGAATTGCCCCAACCCGGTTTGGCAGGCACTCAGCACCACTAAATCTGCCTGTAATTGCAGCGCATAAATATCCGGCAGTAAAACCGGGCGGTCAGACAACTCAACCCGGGGCAACAACCCACCGGTGTCTACCCCTGCGTGGGTGGAAAGGTGTACAATCCGGTAGGCAGCGGCTTCCCGCGTCAAAGTTTCAAAATTGGCCTGTTCGTCTGTATACAGGCGGCTTTTACAAGTCTCGTCCACCGGCGCTTCCCCAGCGCTTTGCAGCAAAGGCGGCAGGCCCCGCTGACCGCCTGAAAATCGCGGCGCCAACTGCAACAGGTGCTTTCCGGCGTTAGAGGGCAGTCTGCGCTGGCTTTCCAAAACGGCTAAAGAAAAGGCATATTGAACGCTAAAACGCCGCAGCAAAAAAGGTGCGCGTTCCCAGGAAGACTGCGGCGAAGGTTCGTAAAACAAGGCTTCAAAAGGCAAAAAAGCCAGCCAGGCATCCGGAATGAGCAGGAGGTTTCCAGATTTTGGGTTCAACTCGCTGAGCACCGGAAGCAGGCCATCGCGGTAAATCGCATAGGCCAATTCGCGATAAGCGCCAGCTTGTTCCATGGCGGTCCTCGATTGCAGCAACGACAAAAACTGCTGTGTTTTTGCAGCCAATGAGTCCGGAACCCGAACCCTTTGCCAGCTTACCTTGCCATCGGGCGACTGCCCAAATACCTCAAGGTGCTGATCGCCCACAAAATATTCCAGGAGGGTATGGTTGGGCAGGGTATCGCGCAAAGCCCTGATGGATGCCCCTGAAATACTTTCGGTATTGTTGAGCAGCCTGGCCCGCGTTGGGTAACGCTGGTGCAATTGCGCTTCCAAGCGGGTCAATTGCTGGATCAGCTCATCCCGTTGCAGCGTCCACTCGGAATACATGGGTGACGCTGGTGCTTCCAGCATGAACCTTTCAAACGCGGCGATGCCTTGGCGCAGGGTGCGCGCGCCGGAAAGCAGGGTGTCGCCAGCTGCAATCAAGGCGTCAAAACGGTTGCGCTGAACGGCCTCCAGCAATAAAGCCGATTTAGCTTGTTCGGCATTGGCCCAGGCGGCGTACAAATAATCGGCATCGCCCGTCGCTTCCCATAGCTCCCGGGCAATACCGATTGCTTTTTCAATCCGGAGGCGACTTTGCTTCAACAAGCTGATTTTGGAGGATTCGTATTGATAGGTATACCGCAGCAGGGATTCCACCCGGCCCGCCAATTGGTGGCAATCGAGCGCGGTTTGCAGGTCTTTCAAGTTTTTGGTATCGCGGTATCGCGCTTGAAAAGCCTGCGCTTTGCCCTCCAAAGCCTCGTAAATGGTATTTTCTTCGTACAATTGAGCAATGGCAGGTTGGGCGTGGAGGTCGGAAGCGGGTAGTCCCGGAATCAAGCTGTGCAGCGCTGTATGAAAAGTTTCGGCTGCCGCCAGGGAGTTGCCGGTTTGAAGGTAATATTTCCCAAATTCGATCCGGATTTTGACAAGGTCGCGGTGGTTTGGGGAGCCATGTACCTTTGTCCCGGCTTCTAAAGCCTGTTGAAGGTAGCTGCGCGCCTCCGCTATTTTTCCCCGCTGCATGCCCAACTTTGCTTTGACGAGCCACGCGCCGGATAAATAATCCAAAACCTCCTGCTGGTCAAATCCGGTGTTTTTCAAAGGTTCCAGTATCCAAATAGCTGCCGTCGCGCAAGTTTCCGCCAGGCCAATCTGCCCGGTTTCAAAATAATTTTGTGCTAAAGATTGCTGTAACAACCCTGATTTGAGCGGGGAAATATCCCGGCAAGCCAAGCCTTTTTTGAAGGCGGCGATGGCGTTTTCATAATCCCGGTCATTCCAATAAGCCAAACCGAGGTTATTGTATAATCCAGCCAACGCCCCATCTTTTGGCCCTTCCGGGTGATTCTGAATCACTTTTTCGCATAAAATCCGGGCCTTTTCATTGTCGCCAAGCCGCGTGTAGTGCGACACCATCGGCAGGTAGAAATAATCAAGGGCTTCGGGGTCGTAAGTGGTCACACTTTCGTACAACATGATGGCTGTTTCCCCGGCTTTAACTGCGGGAAGTATTTTCCCCAATTCGTACAGGTGGCGACCGCGGGCAGCTTGCAGGTAGGCCATTGCCATGCTTTCATCTTCAGTTCGGGGCGAGCGCCAGGTCTGTTGCACGGCAGTATCCAGTACGGTTAGCGCTTCCCGATGCGCGTCTCCAAGGCTGTATTGCCAGAAAAAATACGTGTCTGTCCAGGCAGCCAGACTGTCGGTCTGCCGGTAATAATCCGCTTTTTTTTGGTAATAAAAGGCAAGGCTGTCGGGATTGGGGCTGGCTTCGAATTGGGCGATTTTTTCGTCCCAAAAGTTGAGCTGATCCTGTGCGGGCAATGGCAGGAAGGTGATGCAAGTGATGAGTGAAAGGAAGCGACGGTATGTCATTTACAAAACTACTAAAACTTCCAATACGCAAACGCGGATACGTAAAACGATGGCTTGTCGCCAAAACGCAAAATTGGGCGCACGGCCAAAGCTGGCCCTTTGCGCACGAGGCCGATGTGGAGGTCGGCAAAAATGGCAGCGCGGAGCGTAGTGACCCTACGAGTGGAAGTAGTATCCTCCAAAAGCGACACTACCGGATCAAAACAATCTAATTGCGTTGATCCCAAAAACATCAGGCAGCGTTGCAGGGTACTGGTTCTGCCTGTCTCCTGCACATCAATACGACGGGAATTCAGGTTCAACTGGATTCCTGCGCCGGTGCTAAAAAAATCTGACCAGTTTTTTCGGATTTCAAGCGGAATGAGGTAAAGGTTGATTAACGAAGTTTCTACAAACTCCCGTTTACCACCAATGGTGCTGTCAATAATTTCGGTCGGTTCTCCATTTTGTCCTGGTCTCGAACGCGTATAGAATTCAAAAATCAGCTCTTCCCGCTCCTGTTTTCCCGGCAATCCCAGCCACAATTCAGCCTGCAAAAACCCTTTGTACGGACTAAACGGCGACACGCTGACGCCAAAGGTGAAATGGTTTTGCGCCGAAGAATCGGGGAAAATATTCCAGCCCGCCATCAGCCCCGGTGAAAAACCGGGTTTAAAAGCCGTTGTAGCGCTGTTGGTGTGAATGGGCGGGTTTTTATCAAAGACAATACTGGCTTTGGAATCCATATTTTGCTTGCGGATTTTTTTATCCGGCAGCAGGCGGTATTTGATAAACCCCTTTGTAGAATCCCGGTCATTGATCCCTTCCTGACGCGTGCCGGGCAGGTAGATGTTCTGAAAGGTAAACACCACTTTGCCTTCCTGGAAACTTGTGTCCAAACAACTCCATTCCGGCGCGCCCTGATCGGGACAAAGCAGGCATTGCGGATAAAGATCGAGCACCTGAAGGTTCGCAGCGCTGAGACCAGGTGGCACGTCACAGGTGACTTCTACTTTGCTGGCCGGGCCTTCGCCGTTGTTTTGAAAATGCACTTTGTAGACTAAATCTTTGCCGCGAATGCCGCGAAAACCAGTACGCCGGTGCGATACAGCAATGTAATTGGGGTCGTGCGAGGCGACAATCTCCATTTCCAGGTCGAATTGCTCTACCACGCGCCGGTCGTCCGAAATCAACAGCCCGGTGATGGTAATGATGGCGTTCGTGTCGGCCAGCATGGCTTCGGTAGCATCCAACGAAAAAAACAAATGGCGCACTTCATCGGGCATCAGGCCGTCGAAACGCCAGCTCACGGTGGATTTGTATTTCGATTCCAGTTCGGTCAACGCTTCTTCCGGCTCGCGGTCGGGCAGGCTAATGGCGTACCAGTCAGAGACTTGGTCAAAATTGGCCCACCCGTTGTAAAGTAGCGGCGATCCTTCCCAACTCAGGCTTTTTACGGTTTCTTTTTCGCCAAAATGCGTTCGTCCTTCTTTAAAATTGAAATGCGGATGGGGGTATTCTTTTTGGTTAAAAAACAGGTGTAGCGTCCCCGATTGCGGCGCCGGCGTTCGGTTTGCGTAAGCAAATATGCCCGCCAATTCTTCTCCTGCGCGGGGGTTGCGCACCGCCCGTAGGCCCAGCGGCGACAGGGTATTGGGTAAAACAGCAGGCATTGTATTTCCGGCATCGGCCATTGCGCCCTGAGATTTTGCTTTCACCCTTGCTGCGTTTTTTTTGCGCGGTTTGGGCGCCTTGCCGTTGTCGTATTTTCCCGTCGCTAAGTAATAGACCTCCCGGCTGCTGGTGTCCGCGTAGAGATGACGCGGGGTTTCCTTAAAACTAAAGGTACCGTCGCCAAACTCCCAATAATGCTCGTAATAGGCCTGTGGCGCGCCGGCCATCTGAACCAACGGCGGCAAAACCGGGGCAAAAATTGTGGTGTCGCCGGTATTTCTGATCATAAAGTCAGCCTGCCTTTCGGGCGTTTGCGCGCCAAGTTGAAATGTGATCAGAAAAAATGTGAGGAGTAAGCCGTTGGTTAAGTTTTTCATAGTCCTGAGCGGATTTGGATGAATGGAAAGCTTGTACAAGGTAAGGTTTTTTTGAAAAGCCCCCGATGCATTCACACCGGAGGCTCCGTTCAGGGATTATAAGTACGCTCTTATGGTAAATCGCTGATGAGTTGTGTCAGATTGGTTTCAGAAGTCACAACAAGCTCGTTGGCATCGAAAGTAATGGTCCCGTCTTCCTCTATGGTAGCGCCTTTGATGGCATAATTCCACTGGCCGTTGTCCTCCGAGACAAAAATGACATGGCAGGCAAGGCCAATCGGGATTTGTCCGTAGTGTTCGCTAAACAATCCGGTTTCGGCATCGTAGGTATCCAAAAGTGCCAGGGCATTAGGTTCACCGTCGTAAGAGAGGTAAACTGCAGAGTTGGCCGCATCGTATCCTTCCGGCACAGCAACCAGAATTGTGGTTTTAGGGCGCGGATCGCTGTAAAAACGATCTACATTCGTCCAGCCAAACGAGTTGAAATAAGCAAAGTATAGGTTGCCGGTGAGATCGCCTCCCTGGCCCTCCCGGATGCCGAATTCCGCCTGTTTGTTTTCCTCCCACAACAGATTGCCTTCGTCGTCAATAACGCCTTTGAACAATCGCATATCCGGGTCATCTCCACCACTGAGCGCCGTGGGAACTTCCAGATGCATGCCGCAAGTCAGCGCTAAAGGTTGGCCGTCCTGCGTGGCCTGAATGAAAAATTCACCACCGGAAACCAGCATAGCCTGGCCTCCATCCGGTAATTTTCCGGTGGTTGGCTTGTTGGTGGTGAGCATATTGCTGCGGTCAAAAAGTTCGACAAATTCTAACTTGACCGCCCCGCTCACCGGGTTACCGTTTTTAGTCAGACAGCTGCCGTTGATCGTCAGCGTGACGCCTTTTTCTGAAGTGAAAGTTACGGCGCCGTCTTCTGCCTGGAAATCAAAAATTTGGGTGAGGTTGTCCAATGCTTTTTCACGGATGTTGTTGAATTCCTGCGCAGTAGGGGTATTGGGTTCGTCGTTGTTGCAATCTTTGCAGCAGGACTGGAAACCGGCGCTCAACAAAGCGATCAGGGCAACACTTGCTAATGAATACTTTTTCATGTTCGTTGTTTTTAATGATGTTTGAATGACTTTGTAATTGAAATACATCCATACATCCGGGGTCTTGAAAAATCTTACGCCCTCTTCAGGTTTTTTTTACCGCATAGTTTTTTTTTACCACATAGTCCACAATAGTTGTTTTCACATAGTTCACATAGCTGTTTTCACAAATTTTTCCGGGCAGCGGGATAGTTCACATAATGGTTTATTGGAGAATTAGGCCAAGTCTTTATGTCGCACATTGCCGTCAAATCTTTATGTTGTAAGATAGGAGTTCAACGCTCTATGTGCTCTATTGTGAAAACCCCTATGTGAACTATGTGGTAAAAAAATATATCCCTATGTGGTAAAAAAAAGATACCCCTATGTGGTAAAAAATTTACCTTAAAGGCAAATTCCAGACATGAGCCAACATCCCGACCAACAATACTTCGATGCTTTGTCGAACGGCGATCAGCGCCTGATCCGGGAGATTTACAGCAAATTTTCCAAGGGCATCCTGCATTGGGTGTTGCAAAACAACGGTGAGGCGGAAGACGCACAGGATCTTTTCCAGGACGCCCTCATGGCCATTTATGACCGCTATTGCGGCCGCGACGACTTCCAGATGACGAGTTCTTTTGGCGCTTTGCTGATGACCATTTGCCGAAGAAAATGGTTCGATCGCTTATCGCAAAAAAAACGCGAAGCAACCGTAAGAAATGCCGAATCAACCCGATATGAAGCCGAAACGCCGGAGTGGGAAGCCGCAGAAGAAGCCATCCTGCACCAACAGCGCCAGGAATGCCTGTCGCGGGTGTTCACTTTGCTGAGCGATCAATGCCAAAAGTTATTGACCATGATCACTGCGGGTGAATTGTCCGTTGAAAGCATCGCCTCAACGCTCGGGCTGGCCAATGCGAATGCGGTTTACCAAAGCAAGCACCGTTGCACGGCGCGCTGGCGGCAACTTTTCTATGAACATTTTAAAGAAGGAACCCATGGATAATACCGAACGCATAGACCGCTACCTGAGCGGGGCAATGGATGCGACTGAACAACAGCGCTTTGAGCAGGAGTTATCCGACGATGCACAATTGGTAAAAGATTTGGCCGTGCAGCGTGATATGGCGCATTTTTTACAGCATCAGGCTAAAAAAAGCGCGTTGCAAACGCAATTGCAAGGTATTGGCGGCGAATATTTCAAACCACAGCAAGCGGAGGGAAAAATCATCCCCATGCCGCGAAGGCGTTGGATCGGGATTGCTTCCGCTGTAGCAGCAGCAGCCGTGATCCTGCTTTTGCTGTGGCAATTCTGGAGCGCGCCTTCCCTTTACGGTGAATTTGCACAACACCCACAATTGGCGCTGTCCGAAAAATCAGTGGAGACGCCCAACTGGGTCGAAACCGAAACCGCTTTTCAATCTGGCGACTATGCAAAAGCCGAAACCCAGTTGATTCAATACACCGATCAATTTCCCAATGACCCCCAGGCACGGCTTTATTTGGGCATTTGCAAAATGGAATTGGACAAAACGGCGGAGGCCCGGCTCATTTTTCAGGATTTTGCGGGCGCGGAAGCTTCCCTCAAAGATTATGCCGATTGGTATCTGGCACTCAACGAGTTGAAAGCCGGCAATGAAGCAGCCTGCCGCACGGCCCTGAAAGCCATCGCACCAGCCTCTTCATTTTTTGACCGTGCACAATTGTTGTTGGAACGTTTGGACGGGGGCAAGTGAGGTTTCAATTGAAGGGTAATGTTCCTAACTTAATGACGTGAACGACCCTGCAAGGGTCAAATGTGAATAGCCCCCGATGCAATCGGGGGAAAAGTGGAAGTGGTGAAGTGGAACCAACCCCGAACGGGGTTGAATATTGACAATGGTGTGTGGCGTATTTACATTCAACCCCATTCGGGGTTGCCCGTTACATTTCGTTTACGCGACCTACCCCCGATTGCATCGGGGGCTATTCACTTTCAACCACTTCGTGGTTATCACCCACTAAGTTGACGACATTACACTTGAAGCGACACGCTCACGAACTACGCTAACAAATAAAACAAGCTCTAACTACTTGATTTTGAACTATGCAGGACAACGAACGCATCATAGGCCGGTACGACGGCGACCTGGACGGCCCTTTGTTTTTGGTTTTCAGCGGCATGCACGGCAACGAAATGGCCGGAGTGCGCGCCCTGGAAATCCTGTTTGAAATGCTGAAAAGGGAGCCGCTTGTGAATCCGGGATTCGTCTTTCACGGCGTATTGATTGGGTTGCGCGGGAACCTGCGCGCCATCCGGGAAGGCAAGCGTTTCATCCGCAAAGACTTCAACCGCCAGTGGACGCCCGAAAATATCGCGCGCGTCCGCCAGCATGACCTAACAACCTTAGAAGCCGAAGACCTGGAGCTCCGGGAATTGGCAGACCTTTTAGAAAAAGCCATCACCACCATCCATCCCACCCGGATTGTTTTCGTTGACCTGCACACCACAAGCGCAGAAGGCGGCATCTTCGCCATTGCAAGTTCAGATCCGGAAAGCGTGCGCATCGGCATTGCCATGCACGCTCCTGTCATCACCGGTTTGCTCCAGGGCATTTCCGGCACTTTGTTGCATTATTTCACCCCTGAACGTACCGGAATTCCGACCGTTGGAATCGGATTTGAAGGCGGACAACACGACGATCCCCTTTCTGTGAACCGCTCTATTGCTGCCATCATCAACTGCATGCGGTCCATCGGCTGCGTCAGACCGGTTGATGTGGAAAACCACCACGACGAATTGTTGATTGCGTATTCAAACGGACTACCAAAGGTTGTTGACCTGGTGGAGGTTCACCGCGTCCATCCCGATGACCAATTCCGGATGCTGCCGGGATTCCACAATTTCCAGGCCGTAAAAAAAGGCCAGTTGCTTGCGCATGACAGCCATGGCCCCGTCTACGCGATTGCAGATGGTCGCCTGCTCATGCCGTTGTACCAACCTCAGGGGGAAGAAGGTTTTTTTTTGGTGCGGGATTCGACTCAGGTTTTAGCTCCCTGAGCGCTTCGGTTTTTCGAGATGTCACCTGCTTTGTACTTCCGCAGATGACATCTGAAAAACCTCCTTGTACGCTCAAACGCAGCTATCGGACTATAAAGACAGACACTAATTAATGCTGCACCACAAATCTCCTGCTCGTCGCCTGCTCTCCGTTGCTGAAAGTCAGCAGGTAAACCCCGTCGCTCAGGGTAGCAACAGGAATGCGCAGGGTGTGTTTTCCGGCAGCAAAATCATCAGTTGCCACGGTTTGAACCAACTGCCCCAGGGCATTCCGAACGCTCAGTTGCAGGGTAGTCGCTGTGGTCAGGTCGAAATTCAGCGTCAATTCGTTGCGAACCGGGTTCGGGAAAAGCATCAGATCGCCCAGTGCTTTAAATTCTTTGACCGCTACAATGACGTCAACTTCAAATGCAGTACGCACGAAGTCACTAAATAAATCGGCCGTTGCGACCACGACGTTGTCCTGGTCGCTGACGCTGACCAAGCCATCGCCGTATTCGCAGCACATGCCGTCGCCATAGTCATCAACAACCAGGAAATTATAGCAGCCTTCAACCGGTAAATCCACCGGTACGTCAATTGTTTCAAACGCGCCATATGCGCCCGGATCCCCTGCATCTGCAACCTGCAAGCCACCGCCATTTGGCCCTACCAATTCATTGCCGCCTTCTGCCACTACAGCACCAGCGTCATCCGTGATCTGCCAATAGGTTTCATAGCCATACTCATCGGTCACAATGCGCACGTTCACCGTTTGGTATTCCGTAACGGGGACGCGTACCAGCGATACCTCATATTGATTTCCAAAAGCATAGTCATCGGCTACACCATTCACATCAAGAATGGTGAAAGTCAGGTCGGCAGCGCCGGACAAAACCAATTCTTCCAACGAAATGAATTCATAATTTGAGGGAGCGAGGTTCCCGTTCCACTCAATGGTATGCACGGGGCTTGTGCCCGACACTTCAATCGTAAGTGAAGTAATTTCGTTGCTGCCCAAATTTTGAATCGCCAAAACCGGCGTAAACGTCAGCACCTGGCAATAATCCCCCCTTTCTCCCTCGTACAGCGCAATGCGGGCGTTGTTCACAACCGGGCTCGCATTCTTTACTTCAAAGGGATGCTCCGCAATAAACTCATACTCACCACCGGAGAACATGACCGTTCCTCCCGCATCCCGGAGTACATAACTCCCATCTCCATACTGACAACAGATGCCATCGCCAAATCTGTCATAGGTTATAAAGCGGTAGCACCCATCGGAAGGAAGCGCCAATTCTAAGGTATACGCTGTATTTTCAGCATAGATATCCGGCCCGTCCACGCCTGTAAAAATGCCCGGATTCCCACCAGAGTAGAGTATCTGGTCGTTGCCATCCACCAATTCCCAATAAGATTCTGCCGGATAATCGTCTGTTGTGTATTCCAGGGTTACAATGGTGTTATCAATGTCAAGAGCCAGCGAAACCTGGGCGGTAACGATGTCATTGCTCGTATCATCATCAGCAACGGCGTTCACGGAAGTGACGCTAATGCTGAAGTTGGTGTTAGAACTGAGGGTGATTTCTTCAAAAATGATCGTTCCAATTTGGTAAGTGTTCAGCGAACCTACCCAGCTTTTTTGGGCGAATGGCGCGCCATTAATAGACAAGATAAAGCTGGCAGAAGTGATTTCACCTGCGCCCATGTTCTGAAACAAAGCAGATGGAGCGAACGTGGCTTCCTGGCAAAAAACGCCTTCGAAGCCATTGTAAGCCAGCAATGAAGCATTGTTGTTGCCATTGACAGGTTCGCAGAAAGCATTGAATCCATAAATTTCAGAGACGCTCGTCACCGAACCGATTTGATTGACGATGCGGTTCGGGCAAACGTGATAGATCGTCGGAAAACTACTGACCTCAAGGATTTCAGCAATGGAAGCATCGTCAATAATCGGAAATAGGGTTCCGGTAACCCAGTCGCCGGCTGACCCGCCATCACAACCTGGCTCGTCAAAAAGGCAGTCGGTGTTGGTATCCGCATTGCCCTCTATGAGGAGTACAACCATTTCGTCCGTGCCAGTTGGGCCATAGGCAGCATAGAGGTTTTGCAACGTCTGGGAAGCGTGATAATTCCAGCTCACATCATCCTCAGTTGAAACCACCTCAATGACGACGGTTTTGCCCTGATCCAGCAGTTCGTACAAGGTGTAAGTATCGCCGAGGATATCGGTTCCTGTAAAGTTGGGCACAATGCTGCCGGGGGCTAATTGCGCACGAAGGCTAACTGCTCCCAAAATCATGAGTACGCTTAAAATCAAAGTAATTTTCTCTCTCATAATGTTGATTTTAATACCGTTATAAAAAGAAATACGCATTAATTTTTCGCTATTCCGAACTGGCCAGCGCTTGTTCGATGTCGTGGATGATATCTGAAGCCGCTTCCAACCCAACTGAAATGCGAATCAACCCGGGGGTAATCCCTACCGCCTGTCGTTCTGCTTCGCTGAGTTTGGAATGCGTCGTAGAAGCCGGGTGCGATGCAATGCTCCGACTGTCTCCAAGGTTATTGGTCATAGAAATCATTTGGATCGCATTAAGAAAACGACGCCCGCGTTCAATCCCGCCAGCTACTTCAAATACAACAATGCCGCCCCCATCCAACATCTGCTTCCTGGCAATCTCATGCTGCGCTTTCTAAAAAGGGGTATTTTACCTGGATTAAATTGGGGTTTTGGGTTAATGCCTGCGCCAGTTCCAACGCATTTTTTGCGTGTCTTTCCATCCTGATGTGCAGGGTTTCCAAGCTTTTGCTCAAAACCCAGGCGTTGAAAGGACTAAGAGAAGGACCGGTGTTCCGCACAAAGAGATAGAGTTGGTGAATCAGTTCCTGCCGCCCAACTACCACGCCGCCCAGCACCCTGCCCTGCCCATCCATCCATTTGGTTGCAGAATGAATGACAAGGTCAGCGCCGTAGCGACTGGGTTGCTGACAAACGGGGGTTGCAAAGCAGTTGTCCACCACAAACAGGATACCGTGGCGACGGCACAACTGACCGGCAAACTCCAGGTCCATGATGTCCAATCCCGGATTTGATGGGGTTTCTAAATACAACATACGAGTATTTGGGCGAATTAGATTTTCAATGGTCTCCGGTTTGGTCATATCAAAATAAGTAGACTCGATGCCCCATTTTGGCAGGTACTTGGTTAGAATGGTGTGCGTGGATCCAAATACGGCCGAAGCCGACAAGATATGGTCGCCTTGTCCCAGAAAGGTCATAAACGTAGAAAAAATAGCCGCCATACCCGTTCCGGTTGCAATGCCGTCGTCTGCCCCTTCTAAAGCGCAGACTTTCCGGATAAATTCATCTACATTCGGATTGGAAAAACGGCTGTAAATATTGACATCGAGCGTATCATCTGCAAACGCAGCAGCCATATCTTCTGCCGCATCGTAACAAAAGCCGGAGGTCAAAAAAAGCGGGGTGGAATGCTCCATTTCCGCAGTACGGCGGGTTTGAATGCGAATTGCCTGCGTTTCCGGCTTCGGCTCCTTGTGCATACTGTTCTGTTTTGATTGATAGAAAAGATGCAAATGTACAAAATGAAAAAAGCCGGATTGGGCGTTTCCCAATCCGGCTTCTTTCTAAAATATGGTGCGTGAAAAGAAAATTAAAGTTTGAATTAGTTCTTACCCATTGCAATTACCCGGATACCGGAAGTTTTGCCAGTCTTTTTTGCTTCTACGTTGCTGTTTTCGCCGTTCAGCGTGTTGCTTACTTCTTTACCAACCATCGAATCATTGTCATCCGTGCGGCAGGAAGTCATCGTTGCTTCGCAGTTCGAACCTTGCTCCCGGTGGTTGTAAACAACGCTGCCGCGAACTAAAGAAGTGTTATTGGTGAAAGCGCTTTCGTTGATCAGCGGGCGGCACTGGCCGTTTTTGCCTACATTCAGGATACAAGCGCCGTAAGTGGCGGCATTGCGTGTGAAGTTGCACTTGTTAATTACCGGGTTGCAAACGCCTGAGTTGCCGTCGTTGAAGATCGCGCCGCCATCGAGGTCAGCGCTGTTGCCAGTGAACAGGCAATTTTCAATCATTGGGTTGCAAACGCCGTTTTTAGCGAAGTTGTAGATCGCGGCGCCGTTGCGGGCTACATTGTCCTGGAAGATGCAGTTGCGAACAATCGGAGAAGATTCGCCATTCGAGCCATCGTTGAACCATGCGCCGCCGCAAACTTTCATATCGCCAATGCTGCCGATACCGTTAGCGTGGCCGCCGCTGATAATGAAACCGTCAATTTCCGTGTCGCTGCCAGCGTGACGCGTATAAATAATGGTGTAAGAATTGTCTTCCTGAGAGATGGTGCCGATTTCGCCGCTCAACGTGGTTGGGTTGGACTGGATATTGCGCTGCTGGAGCGCCGTTTCATTGCCTGCAAAACCGCCATACATTTTAATACCGCTTGGGATAGAGAAAGAAACCATGCGGTCGTTGTTTTTCGTAGGGGTGTAAACTCCGGCTGCTACCCAGATTTCATCACCTGCTTTTGCTGATTTCAGCGCTTGCTGCAAATCACCGAAAGCATTCGACCAGGAGGCGCCATTGCCATTGGCGACAGCTTTCACGAAGATTACTCTTGCATTCGCTTGTAGGAACACAACCATCAGACATACGGTAAGTAATGATACTCTTTTCACGCGCAACCATTTTTGAAGTTGGATAAAATCTGTCGTTTCGATCACAGGGTATGACTCGTTCAAGTGGCGTTAAGCCAAATACGTAGTCAGTGAAATCTCTAAACGAAATACAAAATAAATGGAAACGCACAAGAGCAGAATGCTCTGAGCAGTACACGGGAAAGTGTTATCAATGTAAGTAGCAGAAACACATATTGGGATATGTGTGCGGAGTATCATTTAATCTTTAAGGGTGTTGTCGTCAAACGTGTGAGTAGAAGAAGTTGTGGAGATGTACCGGAAAGTTGACCTCCTTTCTTTTATTCACAATGCAATTATACGGCAGACTTTTTGATTATGCAAGCCCTGTTCAATCATTTTTGCTTGTTTTGGCATCAAAATCCGAAATTTTTACGGAACGGTAGCTCCTCAGAAGAAAACGGTATGTATTTTTTTTTCGGGCTGATCAATTATTGTCCGTCCATTCATTCAAATCTTTGGACAGAAGAAACATTCTCCAAACTTTTCAGCGCCTGAATGGCCAAATTGAGCTGATCTGCATTGGAGACCAGCAAACTGACCTCTCCTTCAAAATATCCCTGATCTCCTTTAATAGAAAAGGCACGAATGTTTAGCTTCAAATCAGAGGAGATCTTCTTAGTGAGCACTTCAATGACGCCGGGGCCATTGTCTATGCCTGTTATTCTAAGGTTAGCCACAAAATGGGAACTTCCAATAGCCACCCATTCTGCCTTCATCACCCGATAGCCATAATTCACCATCATATTGGTGGCATTTGGACAATTGATGCGATGGATTTTCAACCCGGCAGTCTGGGTTACATAAGCAAAAATGGAGTCTCCCGGCAAGGGATTGCAACAGGTGGCAAAACTGTAATCGTATTCGTCGGCGAGTTCACCGTTCACCATCAGCCGGGGCTTGTTATTATAACGGTTTTTGGACGCCCTCGACGGTTTTCCATCTTCCTGCTCTTTATTAGGCTCGGGTACAATTTTTTCCAATTCCACCAGTTTCGTGCCTTCCACCCGGAAATGCTTGAAAATATTGGGAATGGTCAAACGCCCCATTGCCACTTCGAAGTAGAGGTCAATGTGTGAGGCAAACTCAAAATGCCGAACCAGCAATTCCACCGCCGGTTCATATTCCACTTTTAGGTTCTTTAATTTGCGAGTCAGCGCTTCCCGACCAATTTCTCCCTGCCGGCGGCGCTCTTCTTTCATGGCGGAACGGATCTTTGAGCGCGCCTTGCCCGTCACGACCATTTTCAGCCAACCTTCGCTGGGTCGTTGGTTTTTATTGGTGATGACTTCTAACCGATCGCCATTCTCCAGCTTGTGCCCCATTGGCACAATTCGGTTGTTTACCCGAACGCTGGAGCAATGGTACCCCAGATCAGAGTGAATACTAAACGCAAAATCCAACGCAGTTGCACCGGCCGGCAACACCTTCATGTCGCCTTTGGGCGTGTAGACATAAATTTCGTCGCTGAAAAGGGTATTGGCTTTAAAATCGCCCAAAAACTCCACTGCGTCAAGGTTCGGATCCTCCAGCATTTCCCGGACGCTGTCCAACCAGCGTTCGTAGGTATCCTGTTGTTGTTTGATTTCTTTGTATTTCCAGTGGGCGGCATACCCGCGTTCGGCGATTTCATCCATACGCTCCGTGCGAATCTGCACTTCCACAAAGCGGCCTTCATTCCCCATCACGGTAGTGTGCAGCGATTCGTATCCGTTCAGCTTGGGCCAGGTGATCCAGTCTTTGAGACGCTCCGGAATAGGCCGGTAAACATCGGTGACGATGGAATAGGCCTGCCAGCAAACCATTTTTTCTTTTTCAGGAGGCGCGTCTAAGATGATGCGGATGGCGAAAAGGTCATAAATTTCTTCGAATTTGACTTGTTTGCCTTTGATTTTATTCCAGATGGAAAAAATGGACTTGGGCCTGCCGATGATGCGGAAAGGCGTTTCCAGCAATTCGAGGCGGGCGATCAGCGGCGCCGTAAATTCGTTGATGTAGTCCGTTCTTCCGCGTTTGGTTTGCTTCAGTTTTTGTGCAATGTCCCGATAGGTTTCCGGATCCGTAATTTTCATACAAAGATCAAGAAACTCCGTTTTGACGGCATAAAGGCCTAAGCGGTGTGCCAGCGGCGCGTATATAAAACTGGTTTCGGCGGCGATTTTTAATTGCTTTTCCCGGGGCATGGATCCCAGGGTGCGCATATTGTGGAGGCGGTCGGCCATTTTGATAAGAACGATCCGCACATCTTCTACTAAGGTGCTGAGTACTTTTCGGAAATTTTCGGCCTGGTGGCTGTCTGTGGTGTAGGCGGCATCCAATTTGGTCAGTCCGTCCACCATTTTGGCGATGCGGTCGCCGAATTTTTCCCGGATATCCGTCAGGGTAACGTCCGTATCTTCCACCACATCGTGCAACAGCGCGCATATAATGGCGGTTGGGCCCAGGCCTATTTCTTCGGCGCAGATTTTGGCAACGGCAATTGGATGCAGAATATAGGGCTCACCCGATTTGCGGCGTTGCTTGCTGTGCGCTTCCACGGCAAGCTCGTAAGCCATGCGGATGTTTTTGCGGTCCAGCTTTTCCATATCGGCTGGCATGGTACGCAGTAATTTCCGATAAGCCCCCTGGATCAGTTTTTTCTCCTCGTCCTGTTGAATTTCCAATAGCTCTGGCATGGCTGTAACAATCGCTGCTTTTCAGTTTATACAAAGCTAATGAAAAAATGTTGTTTAAAAAACAAAACATTCTTACGTGTTGTATTCATAGGCTATCTTTGGCTCGAATTTGAGTTCAACCAAGAAATGATTCGTACAGACATATTAATTATCGGAGCAGGCCCGGTCGGGTTGTTCACGGTTTTTGAGGCAGGACTGCTCAAAATGCGTTGCCACCTTGTTGATACGCTGGGACTTCCCGGCGGACAACTCACCGAAATTTATCCAAAAAAGCCCATCTATGACATTCCGGGGTATCCCACAATCCTCGCCGGAGAATTGGTAGATAACCTGATGGCGCAAATTGAGCCGTTCAAGCCGGGCTTTACGTTGGGCGAGCGCGCTGAAACGGTGGAGCGTGTGGAAGAGAAGCTTTTCCGGGTAACCACCAACCGGGGTACGGTTCTGGAAGCGCCGGTGATTGCGGTCGCTGGTGGTTTGGGTTGTTTTGAACCGCGCAAACCGCCAATTGAAAACCTGGAACAATTTGAAGACAAAGGCGTCGAATACATCATCAAAGACCCGGAAGTGTACCGCAACAAACGCGTGGTCATTGCCGGGGGTGGCGATTCGGCACTCGATTGGACCATTTTCCTCGCCAATGTAGCCGACCAGGTGACGCTGATTCACCGCCGGCAGGAGTTTCGCGGCGCACCCGATTCAGTTGAAAAAGTATTGGAACTGGTGCACACCGGAAAAATTTCCCTGCTGACTGATTCGCAAGCGGTGGGCCTTAACGGCAATGGCAAACTGACCGATGTCATTGTTCGCCACAATACGGATGGCGACAAAGCCTACCCCGCCGACCACTTCATTCCGCTGTTTGGCTTGTCGCCAAAATTGGGTCCCATCGGCGAGTGGGGTTTGAACATTGACAAAAACGCCATCGAAGTCAATACCCTCGATTACAGCACCAATGTGCCCGGCATTTACGCCATCGGCGACATCAATACCTACCCGGGTAAATTGAAACTCATCCTCTGCGGGTTCCACGAAGCCACCCTCATGTGCCAGTCGGCTTTCAGGTATATCTACCCCGACAAGAAGCTGAGTTTCAAGTATACTACGGTGAATGGGGTGGAAGCTTTTTAATTTGAAGATTCCCACCGTGCTGCATCATCCGTTAAATCAGCAGCGTATTTGCTGAGGCTCAATAATTCCATCACAACAGCCATTTGGGTGTCCAGCACCAATTTATAATGGATGCCGAAATCGTAGCCGTCGCCAAATTTGCGGGCTTTCAACGCCTCCTGGAAAGGCTGTATGCGGGCGCGGAATTCTTTGACCATTCCCTCAAAAAGTGGCAGTGCTTCTTTTAACTTGGCTGTCGCCAATTCGCGGTGTTGGCTCGAGGCCCGCAACTGGATGGCTTTCACTTTTTCCGGGTCGTGGTCGCGGCCGTATTCCCCCATTTCGATTAGCGGCAATTTCTGGACGTCGGCGTTGGCCTGGTCGTTTACGGCCTGGTGCATGTTATCATATTTCTGAGCCATTGCATTGTGCGCATCCCAACGGCTCAGGTCCATGGCGGGCTGCACGATGTTTTGGTGGAGTTCCACCCAGTTGATGTCTAAGCCGCCCGGGCCGGTGTAGCTACTGTTAGAAACGCCGGCTACCGGAACCACGCCTTCTTCTGCCAACAGTTTAGCAATATAAGCATGCTGTTCTGCTTCGCTCATCGCCATGATTTTTTGGGCTAAAGCGGGGTCGGCCAGCATTTTTTGAGCCAATTTATTAGTAGCTGAGTTCATGGCCGATTCCTGCTGCGGCGTTGCGTGGGAAACGGGTTGCGCCGGCTGGTGAACCCCCATCGGGTTTTCTTTGTAAAACTGCATTTGCGCGGCCTGAATGGCCTGGCCGACTTTTTCAACCCGGGTATTCCAGGGTTGGTAAAAAAGGCTGGCATTAGGCGTAGTTCCATTAATAAATGCCCGGCTGCGGGCCGTTGCCGCATTGGTAGGTGGCGGGGTCAGGGTTTCCAATAAGGCAAAAGGGTCCATTTTTATGACTGGCTGTGCAATCGAAGGCATTACAGCCAAAAACAAAAAGAAAGATGAATAAATGACAGTCAGGGATTTCATGAAAATGAGTTTTAGAAAATGGTGATTAATAGTTTTTGAATGAATTTTTACCACATAGTTCACATAGGAGCGACATGCTTTGTCCTAATTTGTGTCCATCCATTTAGTGGAGGGTCTGCTTTTTAGAGTTCGAGAGCAAGGCATGTGAAGGCCCAAAAGTGGAAGTTTACTCGCGTAAATGACCAATTTTGGGCCTTCGCATAACGCAGCTATCGGGCTATAAAAAACAGACAATTAATAAATTAAACCTCGCGGCGCAATTTCAGCGCGCTGATCAAGGTGCGCATGCCCGCTATGCTGGCGGCCGTTGCCGCCAGCAGGAGCATCCATTCGAATGGGTTCATGTGAATAAGGATTTAGGCGTTTAAGAACTAAAGCCCCTTAGGCTGAGGCACTACGTTTTTCATAGGGGTGGCAGTCTTCAGGTAGTTGAAGATTGCCCGCAAATCTTCGTCAGTCAATTTTGCAAGGGTTGGCCAGGGCATGGGGGGCAGCAGCGGGCGGGTTCCGTCTAATCCTTTACTTCTGCCTTCACGAATTGCTTTGAAAAACTGCGCTTCCGTCCACGCGCCGATACCGGTGTCATCGGGGGAAATGTTGGCGGCAAAGGAAACGCCCCACGGGCCTGCTGCGGCGGTCATACCGGGACTGAATACCGCTACGTGTTGCGTTTCGATCAAGTTTTTTTTGTCGGCAGATTCAAATGGCTCGTTTGCCGGATGGCCCATAAAGCGACGCGTCAGGTCAGGTGCGGGGCCTTGTGGTGTCATCGTTTTTGGCGTGTGGCAGTCGTCGCAGCCCATGGCATTGACTAAGTATTCGCCGCGGCTTACGGAAGCCCTTTTCATTGTTTCGGCTGTAGCAGCCGGGGTTTCGGTTTCGGCGGTTTCTTTTTGCCCGCAGTTGGCAAGCCAGAGGGTGACAAAAAGCAGGCTGATCGCCAGCAGGTGATTCGTTTTCATGACAATAAAATGTGGAGGATGAATTAATTGAATGAAGTAAGTAGCAAATTCCAGTTCGAGTGTATTGCCGCCGGTTGGGTGCAGTTCGATCACTTTGTCGTTTTCGTCCACTTCGTATTCGCCGCGGATGGTTTCGCTGTCGCCATCGCTGTAAGAGATGAACCACTTAAAGTCGGCGTCGCCGTCCTTTTCGGCTTTAAATTGGATTTGCGATTCAACGACGACCGTGCCTTTGTAGTCTACGCCGTCGAGTTTGAATGTTTCAATTTCCCATTCGCCGACAAGGCTTTTGGTAACAGTTGGTTTGTCTTTGTCTTTTTCACAGCTGGTGAATACAGGCGACAAAGCCAAAGCAAATAATAAAACAATCAGTTGCTCAATGCAAGCGGCATTCTTGGCTGATGGTCATATCCGGAAATAAAGGAGGTCGGGTTATCCCCTGTAAACTCCTTGAACTCGCGGATGAAATGAGACTGATCGGCGTAGCCGAATTCGTGAGCGATTTCTGTTAGCTTTCGCTGAGGATTTTTATAAATGAACTCATAGACTTTGGTAAAACGGATGATGCGTCCGTAGGTTTTTAAACTAATGCCAAGGTTGTCCTGAAAAGCCCGCTGCAACTGGCGTTTCCCAACTAAAACCTGGTCGCAGATATCTTCCATAGAAGGAAGATCGGAACTGGCACGGATCTGTTCCAGTGCCTGGAAAAAGTAGGGCTGCCGGGCTTCCTGAACTGCCTGACGTTTTCTGAAATACTGCACAATGAGGTCTTTGCGCGATTCGTGATCGGGCGCCTGCCGGATTTGTGCAATCAAATCGCCCAACAGGTCTCCAAAAAAAACATCCACTTCTGCAATCGTATCCGCGATGTCGCTTATGGAGCGGTTGAACAGGGTCATGAATGCTTCCGGTTTCAGGGTAATGCTCATGATCTGTGTGCCGGCTTCCATGCTCCAGTATACCGGTTCAGACATTACCCCGACCACGTAGGCATTCGGGAAGGTCATCCAATCGCCGTGCAACTCGCCGAAATGGCGATGCTGCGGGGTCAGGTTAATGATCAATTCTGTCAGCCCGTTTGGCAGGCAACATTGTAGTGGAGAAATTTCTCCGGTTTGTCCCGCGGCGCTCACACACCAAATCGCTTTGATATAAGGTTTCAAGTCCTGGGGGACATCGTACAGGTTGTCGGTGATTTCCATTTTCTTTTTCTTTCAAAATATTGGCACAAAAATAGGGGCTTTCCAGCTGTTTGGATTGAAAAAAAACGACAATATTTTCTTTTTTTTCTACCAGTACAGCTTGCGCTTAAATACTGCCCCTCTTACGCTTTCGATTCAAAGAACAAGGCAAAGATGCAGGTTTGCGACAAGCGAAAAATTGAAAAAAAGCGACATTTTCCTTCACAACCGATAGACAGTGTTTTTCGGATGCTCAAACCTGTTTTTTGCTCGACGAAAAAAGAGTGATTCAAGGATAAAGTAGAAAAGCTAAAGTAGAGATTACGCTTCCTTCGATGGATACGTTCCACCTTTCTACTTTCTACTTTCTACTTTAACCTTGGTATTTTCAATCGCCCGCATCAACTGAACCGCATGCCGTTGCTCGTGCGCAATCAGAAAAGCAAAGGTGTCGCCGAGTTTCAGGCGAATCCAGGGAGCAATGGAAATGGGCACGCGCAACCGACCGATGTTTACTGTTGCTGCCCGATCGAGCAGTTTCAGCAGGGTTTCCTGGTGGTCAATGAATTCGGCAAGCACGGCGCGGGGATCGGGCGCTTCGGAAGGCACGGCGTTTTTCGGGGCCTGCATTTTCGACTTCAGCGAGCCATTGGCCTGCGGCAACATCAGCTTTGTGAAATAAGCGCCGAGCCAGCCAGCCTGAAAAGTTGCAGAAGGACGGGTGCTTTTACCTGTGGCAATCGCTTTTTCGATCGCGGGCAGGTAATAGCGGCTGTAATAATTAAGGTGTTCGAGGCACTGGGCAGCGCTCCACTGGCCGGGCGCGGGCTGCTGTGCCAACACGTCGGGCGGCAACATTTGCCATTCGCTGATTGCCTGTTGGAGTAAAGCTTCGGTTTGGCTTTGCAAATCTTCGAGAAACGGTGTGGTTTGGTACATGACTTTGTGTTTTTTTTTGATACCACAAAAGTCAGGGAATGGTATCGGGTAGTTCTTGGTAAAAACCAAGATTTTCTTTTTTTACCACATAGACCACATAGTTTTTTTTCACATAGAACACATAGGCGGCTTCCCTGTGCTATGTGTTCTATGTGAAAACCTCTATTGTGAACTATGTGGTAAAAAAAGAAACCTATGTGGTAAAAAAATCGCCAATTAAACGCGGACGCTCCCCAAAAACTTACTAAAATTGGTCGCATCCATCCCCAGATAATTGGCTAAATATTTATGCGGCACCAATTGCAGAATGTGTGGACTGCGCGTCAACAAGGCCCGAAAGC
This sequence comes from Saprospiraceae bacterium, assembly GCA_046153985.1. Lineage (GTDB taxonomy): Bacteria > Bacteroidota > Bacteroidia > Chitinophagales > Saprospiraceae > JABWAJ01. Next base: position 3,566 of record JBJXFD010000535.1, on the reverse strand, counting down.
GTTGTTCGGCCGTGAAGGATTGCAGTTCAATTTGCCGCACCAACACGCCAGCAAGCGTGTGGCTCAGCGCGATCCGGATCATGCGCTCCAAAAGCGGGCATTGCAGGAGCAAATCGTCGAATTGCCGGAAAGGCGCTCTTAAAAAGACACTGGGCGTCAGTGTTTCAAACCAGTAGCGGGACGGTTGTTGCAGCAACAGGGAATCGGCTACGCCGGAGAAAGAATACGGATAGGTAAAAACTAAAGTCGCTTCCCGACCGTCTTCGCCCACGGCATAAGCACGCTGCACGCCTTCGAGCACGAAGTACAGGTATTTTTCTGTTTCCCCTTCGGCGGTGAGGATGGTTTTGCGCTTTGCGGAAAAAGGCTGCCAAATGGCGGAAAAGGCCTGCCACTCTGCGTCTGGCAGGGGCGTGATTTGCCAGATCATGGTGCGAAGGTGTTCTAAATGGCTGTCCATATTCCGGTTTTTATAACTCAACGTGATTTATTAAGGAGAATTGATGAGAGATAATTGATAAATGATAATTGACAATGTAAAGCATACACATTTGATGTTTACGTATCTCTTACATTAACAATCATCAATCATGTAATCATCAATCATCAATAAAAATGAACAATTAAGCATCATTTTATAGAACCGATCACGTCTGCGCACAACAGGAGTCCGCTAAGGAAGTCTTTGCACCGTTAGAACGCCACCACAAAACGCGCCCCCTTCCCCGGCTGCGAGGCCACATGAATGTCCCCGCCGTGCATTTGAATAATTTGCCGGGAAATGCTCAGGCCAATGCCCGCGCCGCCGCTGGAGCCCGTGGTTTCTACTTTGGTGGTGAAAAATGGGATAAAAATTTCTTCCATCAATTCTGGCGAAATGCCGGGGCCGTTGTCCTGCACAGCGATGAAGGGTTGGTTTTTCCCATCCAAGCCGGCTTCCAGAAATAGTTGCGGCGGCTCGTGCTGCTCCGGGTTGGATTGCATTGCTTCGCAGGCATTTTTTACTAAATTCAGCAGCACCATTTCCAATTGGGCCGCATCTGCGCGCAGCATGAGTTCTTCCGGCACGACTTGCATCCGCATTTTTACTCCGGCGGCTACCGGTAAGGCCGCAGCTAAATGAACAATTTGCTGCAACAGCCGTTGCGCCGACACGTCGCCGACACGGGGCGCCGGAATGGCCGTAAAGTTTCGGTAAGCTTCCACAAATTCCATCAATCCCTTGCTACGGGCGCCTACGACTTCCAGTGCTTCTTCCAGGTCGAGGCGAGCCTCATTGGCCTTTTTGTCTCCACCGGTCGGGAGGTCGTGCCGAACAATGTCGCTCATCGTTTCCACTAAGGAAACAATGGGCGTAATGGAATTCATGATTTCGTGCCGCAATACGCGCGCTAAGTTGCGCCAGGCGTCAAGTTCTTTGCGCTGCAATTCGGGATGAATATTCTGAATAGTAATCAGTCGCAGGTCCTGCCCGCGCAGGTTCATGTGTACGCCTTGTACTGAAAGCTGACGGCCCGGCTCGGGTTGGTACAATATTTTTCCTTTGCTGGTCAGTTCCTGTACGAATTTGGACAGCGCCAGGTGGTTTTCCGGGAAATCGTGGAGGTGGTGCAAGCGGTAAATTCCAAGCAATTGAAACGCAGCCTGGTTGGACAGCAGGACGTTGTTTTTGGCGTCGAAAGCCAGTAAACCGGTACTGAGATGTTGTATCACCGCATTGATAAACAACAAGTTGGCTTCTTTTTCGGAGCGCGTTTGGCGAAAAGCCTCCAACACTTCATTGAATTGCCGGTTCACGTCTTCAAAAGAATCGCCTTTTTCTTTGGCTGCTGCAAACCGAATTGCGAAATCGGAATAGCGCACACTTTCGAGGAAACGAGCCAGTCGGCGGTTGGTGTCGTTCACGTAGCGAAATAAGCGCCAGGATTGCACCAACGCAAAAATCACAAACAGCACAGCCAGCCCGTTTCGATGCCAGACGACACTCGACCAGGCCGACAGCCAAAACAAGCCCCCAATCGAACAAACATAAACGGCCAGCCAAAAAGTAAAAGTGCGGTGGATGCGCATGGATAGTAGATGGTATAAAGTAGATGGTAGAGAGAAAGGAGTAGATGGTAGACGGTACCTTCTACTTTCTACCCTATACCTTCTACTACAAATTATACTTTTCAAGTCTTCGATACAAGGAGGCCCTCGTCAAGCCCAATTCCTGCGCAGCTTCGGTGATGTTGCCGTGGTATTTTCCCAACGCCCGCACAATCAATGTTTTTTCCATATCGTCCAAATTCATCGTAGACAGCGCTGCTTCGCCACCGTGTTCGTTTTGGCGGAAGAAAAAATCTTCCGGTTGTAAGGTATCGCTTTGCGCCATAATGACGGCTCTTTCCACAGCATGCTGCAATTCCCGCACATTGCCCGGCCAGGCGTAGCGCTGCATTTCGCGGAGCAGCGCTGCACTGTAGCCGGTGATGTTGCGCTTGTATTTGGGCGCAAACTGCTGCAAAAAATGGTTGGCCAACAATGGAATGTCCTCCGGGCGTTCGCGCAAGGGCGGTATCTGGATTTCGATGGTGTTGATGCGGTACAGCAAATCCTGCCGGAAGCTCCGGTTTTTTACGGCCTCGTACAGATTTTGGTTGGTCGCTGCAATGACGCGCACGTTCACTGGCCGGGGGCGGTTGGCGCCAACGCGGGTGATGGTTCGGTTTTGCATGACCGTCAGCAACTTGGCCTGAAGTCCAAGGGGTAAATTGCCGATTTCATCCAAAAAAATGGTGCCGCCGTCAGCTGCTTCGAAGCGACCCGCGCGGTCTTCCCGGGCGTCAGTGAAAGCACCTTTGACGTGACCGAATAGTTCGCTTTCAAACAAACTTTCGGTGAGCGCGCCAAGGTCTACTTTTACAAAATTTTCGCCCGAACGCTGCGATTGCGCGTGGATGGCCTGGGCAATGAGGTCTTTCCCGGTGCCGTTTTCACCCAACAACAACACGTTTGCATCAGTGCCTGCTACTCGGGTAATGGTGGCAAATACTTGCTGTATGGCAGGGCTTTCGCCTACGATGATTTGCGGGAGATCGCGTGCTTCGGCTAAGTTGCGGCCTGTTTGCTGTGATTTTAGTTGAGACGCTTCGTCCTGGCTGTTTTTCAGGCGCAGGGAGGCGTTCAGGGTGGCGAGCAACTTTTCGTTGTCCCAGGGTTTCAGCACAAAATCCGTTGCTCCGTTTTTGATGGCGCGCACTGCCAGCTCGATATCTCCGTAAGCTGTGATCAGCACCACGACCGACGAAGGGTCAATTTCCAGAATTTTTTCCAACCATTGAAAGCCTTCGCTGCCGGTGTTTTTGGTGCTGCGGCTAAAGTTCATGTCTAACAAAATGAGGTCGTAAGACTTCTGCGCCATCAGGCCCGGAATCTCGGAAGGATCGCGCGTGGTGTCCACTTCTGCGAAATGCCTTTTTAAAAGTAGTTTTCCGGCGCTGAGCACACCGGGATGATCGTCCACTATCAGAATGTTGGCTTCGTTCATGCGCTTCATAAGTTAATGTACCCGCAAAGACAATGCC
>JBJXFD010000525.1:0-17822 GCA_046153985.1 Saprospiraceae bacterium | reverse complement strand
CGGATGATTGGGAAAGTTCTCTATATTCGCTGATGGATACACCATTAACAAGGCTATGATAAAACGACTACCTTTATTATTACTAAGCGCGCTGGCCATTTTTACGAGCCTGCATGCCCAGGATCCCGTTTTTAGTCAGTTCTTTGCTGCTCCCCTGCACGTCAACCCGGCGTTTGCGGGCGTAACCGAAGCACCGCGTTTTACCTTTAACTACCGCAACCAGTGGTCGGCGTGGCCCAATGCTTATTCTACCTATGCCGCAACGTACGAACAGACCCTCGAATCGCTCAACAGCGGAATCGGGGTCATCGTGATGGCCGACAATGCGGGAGACGGAATTTATAAGACCAACCGCTTCAGTGCGGTTTACGGATACCGCCTTCAGGCATCGGACAACCTGTTTTTTAAATTTGGCGTGGAGGCCGGGCTTATTCAAACTTCGATCAACTGGGACAAATTGGTTTTTGGAGATCAACTCGACCCCATCAACGGTCCAATAGATCCATCCAACGAAGGCCGCCCGGAATCGTTGAGCAGAACAGCGGTAGATATTTCAGCGGGTTTGCTGATCTATGCTAAAAATATGTACGGCGGGATTTCTTTAAAACACCTGAACTCGCCGAACGAAAACTTTCTTCAGTTGAACGAAAATCTGAATGCTGGTGCGCCGATGCGCCTGACGATTCACGCAGGGATGGAATTTGACTTGGGACAGGGCAATAATCAAAATGGAGGTGCGTTTATATCCCCGAATGTCATGTTTATCAAGCAAGGGCCGTTCGGACAATTGAATGTTGGTTCCTATGCAGGCTTCGGCAAATTCTATGGCGGCCTCTGGTATCGCCATGCGCTTAGCAATGCCGATGCCGCCATCATGATGCTGGGCTTCCGCCACGGCATCCTGCGCATGGGTTACAGTTACGACATCACCCTTTCCGAATTGGCTTCTGCTCCCGGTGGCACGGGAGGAACCCACGAAATAGCCCTTACCATTAACCTGGATGATAGCCGTGCCTTGCAGCGCAAAAAGCGCGCGGCCCGCTATAGCAACTGTTTCAAAATGTTCAATTGAAGGGGCCCAAATGTTAAAGTACCCGAAAAAAGTGCATGAAACCGTTTAGCGTTATTGGAGAATCAGTTTTTCACTATATTTGTCGGTCATTTCTCGAAACCAAATCTATTCAGGGTAATGAAAAATCTGTTGAAGTCAGGAGTCATCCTTTTGGGATTCGCCCTTGTAGTATTGAGCTCATGCAGTAAAAAAGAGCGCTCATCTACGACGGGCTGGAAACTCAACGATCAAAAGTGGGGTGGCATAGAAAAGTTGGATTATGATGGTCAGATCACCGGGCCTAACCTCGTCCTCGTCGAGGGTGGTACATTTACCATGGGTGTTACCGAGCAGGATGTAACCTACGATTGGAACAACGTCGCTCGTCGTATTACTGTTTCTTCCTTTTATATGGATGAAACGGAAATCACCAATTTCGAATACCGGGAATACCTTTACTGGATTACCCGGGTGTTTGGAGAATCCTATCCGGAAGTTTTCCTCAAGGCGCTGCCGGATACGCTGGTTTGGCGTGAAGAACTTGCGTTCAACGAACCGTTGGTAGAAACGTACTTCCGCCACCCTTCCTATGAAGATTATCCGGTGGTTGGCGTGAATTGGCTTCAGGCCAACGATTATGCCAAGTGGCGTACCGACCGTGTAAATGAGATGATCCTGATTGAAAAGGGTATCCTCAATCCGAATACGGAGCAAAAGGACGACGACAACTTCAATTCGGAAGCCTACCTCTACGGCCAGTACCAGGGCAGCGTTCGCAAGAACCTGAAAGACCTGCGCACCGGTGGCGAACGCCCTGTGCGTTTTGAGGATGGTATTCTGTTGCCGGAGTATCGCTTGCCGACCGAAGCCGAGTGGGAGTATGCTGCTTTAGGGCTCCAGGGGAATCAAGTGAGCGAAAAGGATGAATTGATTTCCGATCGCCGCCTTTATCCATGGGACGGCAATACCGTGCGCTACCAGAAACGCGACAAGTACCAGGGCCAGATTCTGGCTAACTTCAAGCGCAGCGGTGGTGACTATATGGGTATGGCTGGCAAACTGAACGACAACGCTTGTCCTACGGCGCCGGTTCGGTCTTACATTCCAAACGATTTTGGCCTTTATAATATGGCTGGAAACGTGAGCGAATGGACGCTTGACCTGTTTCGTCCGCTGACAAGCATAACGTTATCGGATGCTGAAAACCACGATTTGAACTCTTATCGCGGTAGCAAATTCCAGAAAAAAATATTGGACGAAAACGGTCGTCCGATTGAAAAAGACAGCCTTGGTCGCGTGCGCTACGAATATGTTACGGATGAAGAAGCTTCTACCCGCGACAACTACAAGCGTGGCCAGGTTTATAACTATCAGGACGGCGATAAAGAATCTCAGGCGCTTTACGACTTCGGTGTTCACACCTTAGTAAGTGATAAAGCCCGTGTTCACAAAGGCGGTTCCTGGGCGGATCGCGCTTACTGGCTATCGCCGGGTACGCGCCGCTTCAAAGAAGAAGATAAAGGCGACCGCACCATCGGTTTCCGTTGCGCCATGATCCGCATGGGCGCTCCAACGGGCAACGAAGGTAAAGGCGCTAACGAGTTCAAGCAGAAGCGCAAGCAGAAGACGTCTCGTTTCAGATAGGCCATCAGGCTGAACCGACAATTATCGCAACAAAGCGATTCACCAAAACCTTCATAAAGGGAAACCTTTATGAAGGTTTTGTTTTTTGACCATGGATCACTTACTTTTACCAGCAATGTTATCATGTCGTAAAAAGTGAAGCAAAATATGTCCAAAATAAATCTGACGCAGAGTCAATATGAAGATCATTTGAAACTGCTGGTTGCTAAAATGCGCTACCGATTAGATCAAATCAACCAGGGTGGCGGTGCAAAAAAAATTGAAAAACTGCACGGCGAAGGCAAATTGAGCGCACGGGAACGCATAGAAGGTTTGCTGGATAAGGGCAGTCCTTTTATTGAAATCGGTGCTTTTGCGGGGTTCGAGTTGTACGAAGAACACGGGGGGTGCCCTGCTGGCGGCGTAGTAGTGGTGATTGGCTATGTGAAAGGACGGCAATGTGTGGTTGTGGCCAACGACGCCACGGTAAAAGCAGGCGCCTGGTTTCCAATAACGGCGAAAAAGAACCTGCGCGCTCAGGAAATTGCTATGGAAAACCGCCTGCCCATTATTTATCTGGTAGACAGCGCCGGGGTTTACCTGCCCATGCAGGATGAAATTTTTCCGGACAAAGAACATTTCGGACGCATGTTTCGCAACAACGCCCGAATGTCGAGCATGGGAATACCCCAAATAGCTGCCATTATGGGCAGTTGCGTAGCGGGCGGCGCTTACCTGCCAATTATGTCCGACGAGGCTCTGATTGTTGAAAAGACGGGGTCCATTTTTTTAGCAGGCCCCTATCTGGTAAAAGCCGCAGTTGGCGAAGACGTAGATAAAGAAACGCTCGGCGGCGCCACCACGCACTCCGAAATTTCCGGCGTCACCGATTATAAAATGCCCGATGATCCGACCTGCTTAAGTACGATCCGCACCCTCATTGATAAATTCGGGCATTTCGACAAGTCCGGGTTTGACCGTGCCGACCCCAAACCACCCAAAGAAAAACCAGAAGAAATCCTGGGAATCATCCCGGATAGTCCGACCAAACCTTACAAGACGGTGGAAGTGCTTCGCCGGCTGGTAGACGATTCCGAACTGACCTATTACAAACAAGACTACGGCAAAACCATCATCTGCGCGTATGCACGCATAGACGGTTGGGCCGTCGGAATTGTGATCAACAACCGCGAAGTGGTCCGGAATGCCAAAGGCGAAATGCAACTTGGCGGCGTCATCTATTCCGATTCGGCTGACAAAGCCGCGCGGTTCATTATGAATTGCAACCAGAAGAAAATTCCATTGGTCTTTTTTCACGACGTGACCGGCTTCATGGTTGGTTCGCGCTCTGAACACGGCGGTATCATCAAAGACGGGGCAAAAATGGTGAATGCGGTGGCCAATTCTACGGTGCCCAAACTCACCGTCGTGATCGGCAACTCCTACGGCGCCGGCAACTACGCCATGTGCGGCAAAGCCTACGACCCACGTCTTATTGTGGCTTGGCCTACGGCCCGCATCGCCGTAATGGGTGGCGAACAAGCCGCCAAAACCCTGCTCCAGATCCAGGTTTCCACCCTGAAAGCCCAGGGGAAAGTCATTGCGCCCGAAGATGAACAAAAACTCCTGAGTGAAATCAGCGACCGCTACGATACCCAAACCACGCCTTACTACGCGGCAGCCCGCCTTTGGGTAGACGCCATCATCCACCCGTTAGATACCCGCAAGTGGATATCTATGGGGATTGAAGCGGCGAATAATGCGCCGATGGAGCGGTTTAATCCGGGGGTGTTGCAGGTTTAAAAAAAGCAGTTAGCGCAGCAACGTAACGCTTCCTGTAAAAACCTTGCTGTTACCGTCTACAAAGGTGATGTCGGCCCGCCAGCTATAGGCTCCTTGCGGAAGAATATCGCCCTCGTTGTGTTTGGCGCCGTTCCAGCTTTCAACCGGGCGGTTGTCTTCCAGTATTTCAGAATACCAGACCTGCTCGCCCCAAGGCGAATAAACCGCAATTTTGTACCTGGCAAGACCAATGCCCACTGGTTTAAATACCTGTACTTCTTCCGGGCCATAGCCGGGCGAAAGGGCATTTGGCGCAAAAAAAGTCGTAATCCATTCCGGATCTACAGGATGCCTGATGCTGTCTGCGCACAAATAGAGACCGTTATTATCGTTATACGCGATGAGCAACACCTCAATTGCCCGGTTGATGTCGTATTCATGTGCGGGATTTTCCTCTGTCGTGGTGGTTCCATCTCCCAAATCCCAGAAATAACGGTCTGCCAACTGAGACAAATTGGTGAACTCGACATCTCCAATGATATTTTCCAACCGGTTGGCGGTGTATGAAAAATCGGCAACTGGCGACGGGTATATCCGAATGTAATCGTTCAAGGTTAACGTATCCTGACACTGGTCATTGTAAATAGCAATGAGCTGTACATCATAAGTGCCCGGTTCTGTAAAAAGTAAAGTTGGTGAAGTCGCATCTATTGGTTCGCTAAATGGCTGGATCAACCACTGATACGTCAGGGCTTCCGTACTTTGATTGGAAAAAGTGATGCTGGCGTCTTCACAAGCAGATGTATTTGACGCTGTGAAATTTGCAACGGGTTGCCCGTAAATATCTACGATCTGTTCAAGCGTATCTTTACAAAGATTGGTTGTGGTAACGATCAATTGAACCGGATACATACCAGGGCTGGTATACGTGATCACCGGGTTTGCCACCGTACTGACCGCTCCGTTGCCAAAAATCCAGTCGCTGGCCTCAAATGCTGCGGACAGATTGATGAACGAAGCAATTGCCGGTACGCCGCAAATATCCGGCTTTTCAACGGCAAAATCGGCAACAGGTTTTATCCATACCTGAATGATTTGGGACACTGTATCATTCGGGCAACCGTTATTGGCGCCGGCAATGAGGGTAACAGAAAAATTACCGGCTTCTGTAAACAGGTAGTTTACAGACGGTTCTATATCGCTGTCTCCATTTCCGAAATCCCAGAGATGGGTATCCGTCTCTAACGAACTGCTGTTAAATTGCACCAGCAAATCTTCGCAACCGGTCGTATCGCTTACCATCATGGCCGCAATTGGCGAGGGAAGAATAGTGACGTTTTGCAGGAAGGTGTCCCGGCATTGAAATAGGTTTTGAACAATCAATTGTAAAGGAAAAGTACCTGCCTGTTGGGGTGAAATGGTTGGCTGTTCAGTTGTGTAAATGGCAGTTTGCCAAAGCCACTCGTAAGCTACGGCATCTGTCGAAAGGTTGACGGGTTGTAATGCGGTATGGCCAAGGCAATAGGTTTGCTGCGGGATTGAAAAACCAGCCACCGGATCAGGGTATACAAAAATATTGGCAATGGACGAAGCGGTAAAGCAACTATCGGCGTCATAGACGGTGAGGCGGACGATGTAGTTTCCGGGCGACAAGAAAGTATGCGAAGGATTCTCTACAAAAGAAGCGGAAGTATTGTCCCCGAAATCCCAGACATGGTGAATCGCCCCAACGCTGGTATTGTCAAAAGTAATCGTTAACGGGCCGCAACCTTCTGTGACGGAAGGCTCAAATGAAGCAGTGGGATTGCCAATTACTTCAAGGGTACTGATAAAGGTCGCCGGGCAGTTATTGAGCAAAGAATAACCGGTGAGGGTGACGGTATAAGTGCCGGCTGTATCAAAAACATGTTCCGGTGAAAAAGCGGTGGAGGTATTGCCGTCGCCAAAATTCCATTCGCTGCCACCGATGTTTGTTGAAGTATTGACAAAAGAAATGGGTTGTCCCACACAGATAAACGGACGGTGTGAAAAGCCAACCTCAGGCGCCGGGAGGACTTGAATGAACGCGGTGTCCGCATCCGTTCCGCATCGGGTGGCATACAAGATGACCGTATGCCAGCCAGACGAATCCAACGTGATTTGAAGATTGGGCAAATTGCTGCCTTGCTGGTTGCCATCTTCGTCAAGAATCTGCCAGCTTACAATGGCGCCCGGCGTAGAAAAACTCTCTAAATTGACCGTAAAAGGCTGGCAGCCAATTAGGCTGTCAATTTCAATAAAAGCCTCAACATCAGGCGGGTAGACGACTATTTCTTTTGACAACGTATCTGAACCGCACTCGTTGGAAGCAATCAGCGTGATGAGATAGGTAGAAACAACATCATCCGGTGTTGTATAGGTCGGGAATGGCGGCAGGCTGTCAGTTGATAAGGGGGCGCCGTTGCCAAAATCCCATAAGAAGTTATCCGGATTTCCTACCGTCGGATTGGACAGTTCCACCGATAAAGGCGAACATCCTTCGTTCGGGAAAACGCCAAACCTGACAATGGGGTAGGGGTATACCCGAACGGAATCTTCCGCAAACCGATCACCACATAAATTGCTGGCCACCAATTGAATGATAAAGGTAGAATCCTTGGTAATGCTGTCTAAAAGAATGCCTGTGGGTGGCGCGCCTGCGTAGGTTTCGCCCGCTACAGTCCAGGTCAGCGTAATGTCGAAGCCGCTGCTGCTGTCATTAATCACCAACGGAAAAGGTGCGCAGCCTTCATCGCCATCGAGGGTGAAGGCAGGAACTGGCGGGGTAGTCACAAAAAGTGGTAGGGTTGTGGTATCCGCGCAGGTCGTTGTTGAATTGGAGGCGATCAATTCGATGGTGTAGTTGCCGGCTATGCTGTACGAATGCATGGGATTCGGCAAATCGCTGGTGGTCATATCATCAAAATCCCATTGATAGGCATTGGCGCCAACGCTGTTATTTTGCACACTGAAGGTCTCGTTGATGCAAGCGGTGCCATCTAAAGTAAAAGCAGCAACCGGATTGGAGTAAATGATAAACGTACGGCTGTCACAAGCGCTGCAACCGGCTACGGATTGGCTTTCGATGCAATATTGGAAAACGTAAACCACATCCAGTTCAAAGGCGCTCAGATCTAATGCGCCCGTCTGGGCATTGATTAAGCCATTCCCAACCCAAATTCCAGGCGTTGGTGAGGCGCCTGTCAGGGTGTAGGCTGTCGGTCCGGCACAAAATGCAATATCCGGCCCTGCATCCACCAGGGAACTTAAATCAATAATTTCGACATCCAGCGAAGCGGACTGTTCGCAGCTCGTATTTAATTCAAAATCATAGCGATAGGTATGGGTTTGGTTGCCCCCTGCCACTTCGAGATCAACCAATCCATCTTGATCTATTCCTGAACCAATCCAAATCCCGCCAGGCAGGTTGGTTGTCAGTTGCAAAAACTGATCGCTGATGCATACGGTTGTATCAGGGCTGATCAGTAGTGGCTGGGCCTGCGTGAGCGCAACAACCATGCTGTCCTGTACCCGACAATCGTTGCGTATGTATTCGACATAGAGGGTGTAATTTCCTGTTGCAAGTCCTGTGCTGTTAAAACTACCCTGTGGCGTCATCACCCCCGGCCCGCTCCAGGTGCTTGTTCCCCCCAGGGGAGCTGCGGAGTAGCCCGAAGTCGTTGCGAGGTTGAGGGTGAAATCGGAAAGGCATAAGGCCAGCGTATCGGGCAGGGTCAGCAGCGGAAGTGGTTCCACGAGGATATTCACAATGCCGTTAACGTTACAGCCATTCGCATCGGTGAAGGCATACCCGATAGGAGCGGGCCCTGCGCCAGTCACCTCCGGGTCGAATATGCCCATCGTATCATCAATAATGCCGGTACCGGAAAAGATTCCTCCCGCCGGATCAATGACCAATTGCCTGGGGTCGCTGTCAATGCAAAAGGTATCAGCCGGAAAAGTGAGCACAGCAGATTCGACGGTCACCAGTGAGATATTGTTCATCGCATTGCAAACGCCACTATCCAACAAATACGTGATGAGATGGGGAATCCCCGGTGTGACGTCCCCAGGATCAAAAATCCCTGCATCGGCATCGGTAATGCCATTTCCTGACCAGATGCCGCCCGGCAAATTGGCTTCGAGGGTAATGGGTGAAGATCCGGAACAAAGTGGCCCAACAGGCGGCGTAATGGCTAATTGTACATTGGGCTGAATCACAATTTCAACAGTATCCGTATCGGTTCCACAGCCGCCAACGATGCTTAAAATAGCCAGATAATTTCCAGGTGAATTGTATTGAATGCCAGATGGATTTGACTGTGTGGATGTGGCAGGCACAGCACCGGGAAAATCCCAGGAATAGCTGTTGATTCCGCCTGTATACGTGACGTCAGGAGTATATAAAAACGATTCGCATTCCGGAGGAACGGAATCAATCGCAGCAGCAACGGCCGGTATTACTTCAATAATCAGGTTAGCGGAATTGGGACAATCCGCTGCTCCGGTGGAATAAGTGAACGTATTTGAGCCAAGGGGCAGTGTGGTTGGGTCAACCACGCCATTTGGCACATCCCAAAGGCCGCCGGCGGGCGTGGCTTGCAAGGTAATCGGAGCAGCGTTGGCGCATAGTTCTGCCGGATTTCCATCAAATGTGATTGCTTCGGTTGTCGCCACGACTACCGGAACACTCAGCGTTTGGTTGCCGCATGGACTTTCCATCATCAGCGTAATCGTGCCCGATTGGGTGAAAATGACACCCGTGAAACCGGGCCCGGTTGCCGTAGCCGGATTTCCATTGGTGAAGGTCCAGTTGAAAGCAGTGATTTCGCCGCTGTGGCTGAAATTAAGGTTGGAAGAAGACAGCGTGATTTCATCGCAGGACGCAGGCGGGGCTGAAAGGCTGATTCCCGGGGGGGCATAAATGTGAATGGTATCCGTTTTTACGTCTTGACCACAGGCATTGGAGGCGAGCTGCGTCACAAGATATGTTCCGGTCTGCATAAATTCTACCTCAATGTTGTTGGTCATAAAATCCATCAACGAGTCAGTGAACCTCCAAAGGGTCGTATCATTTGGGAGAATGGTCCAAACCGTATTGCTCCAGCTATTGGCCTGGTCGGTAAAAGCGATGGTCGTTGGCCCGCAACCGAAATTTGCACTTTGGTCAAAGTCCGCTTCGGGGGGCAAAACGACGCGTATCGTTCGGGTTTCAGTGTCGGATCCACAATTGTTGGTGACCGTAAGGGATACATTATAGTTGCCGGGATTGGCGTACAGGTGCGAAGGATTAGGATCGGTAGAGGTATTGCCGTCGCCGAAGTTCCAAAGGTAGGTCTCCTCATTGCAGCTTGCGTTGGCAAAAAAGACGGGCGATTCGATGCAAACCTCTTGCGGCACGGAAAAATTAGCCCCGGGGCGATTGTTCACCGTTAGGGTAGTGGCCGCACTCCGGCAGGTGATTTGATCCCCACAGGCTTTTACGCCAACGACCCAAATCGTGTAATCGCTTGTAGAAGTAAGGCACAATACAGAATCAGGGACGATATAAGCATGCGTGCCGGGTTGATCCTGAAAATTCAACGTATCTACTGAACCATCACACCAGTAATAAATCAGGTAATCAAAGTCAAGCGATTGAGCCTCATCTATTTCCAGGCTTATGGTTTCCCCATCACAAAATTCATTGTTCCCATCTACAGATAAGGTCAGGTTTACGTTTGGAAATCCGCATTGGTTCTGATTGCATAAAATTGGCGGCGGGTTACATTGCTGGCCTTTTAGCGTGGAACTGACGGCAATGAATGCCAGGAATAAAATGGATAATTTCAAGTAGTAAGGTATACGATTCATAGCCGGGGTTTTAGCGGTTAATGGTTCTGTACCAAATGCCTTCGTACATTTTTCTGCGCCACGGGGTTTGGGCAGAAGTCGGGCATTCCATCGCTTTATTCGCCAAATCGTTGTCTAATCCGGCGATCCCGCAGGATGGACTTTTGCCAAAATGATAAGCAATGGAAACTTCGAGCGTTGGACCGAACTGGTTGCGAAGGCCGCTAAAATTGCTGGAATATGCCAGGCCAATATCAATTCGGTTATTTTTAGCAACGACTTCTCCAAGTTCTAAATTTAAGGTAAGCCAATTGGTGTTTTGTCCTTCCTCCGGGGCTTCATTGAAGTGGGCGTAAATTCCGAATGCAATTAAGCGATTGATGGAAATGCGCGTACCGGCTTCCCAATAAGCCAAACCGCCCTGGCTTTGATAAAGAATCAGCGGGCGTAAACTGACAAATAAACTGTTGTTGATGTCCCAATAAGGAATAAACTCAATAGCGCCGAAAAAGGTATAGCGGCTGGGGATGCGGGTACCAATATTCAGGATAGATTCTTCGTGCCCCGTATCCGAACCTTTAAACATGGAATAAGCATTGTGAATGGCTGCGCCGTAGTGGATGGTTGGCGAGCGTCGGTTTTTTGTATTTAATAAAATGCGGTGTGTTGCGCCGACGGATGGGGTAAAAAACCAAAGCGAGCGGCCATCGTTCGGAGCAATGAATCCCGTTGGATCAATATCGCCGTATTTGGGATCCAATTGATCAGAAAAAATAAGCCTGTTATAATCTATTGTTTTGAAAGACCAGTTTAAACCCAGCCCGATTCTGAAATTATGCTGTGATTTGCCAAGGTCTAAAGGAACCACGCCTGCGAGTTTGCCGCCAAATTCATAAGTCCTCAGAATGCCTTGTCCTTCCTGGTCAAAAGCAGCATTCAACCCGTAATCGAAAATGCTGCACGGCAAACTCTCTTCCAAACTTGCTGTGCCCGACTGATAGGCCGGAATGCCCGCCGCCGCCCATTGCGATTTATATTTCGCTGCAAAACTAAAGGCGCCCCGATAGCCCACTAACGCCGGATTGTAACTGGATTCATTGTTGTAAAAATGGGTAAAAAAGGCATCCTGGGCCTGGATGGCGGAGAGGAAAAATAACGTGTAAAGCAGTGAAAAGGCTATTTTGGGCATGGCGATTGGTTTGAATGTTGCCGAAAGATAAGGATTCTAATGTGGCAATTTTTTGATATTCAGAAATACCAAAAAAATTAACTGCATTCTACTGTCTTAATCCGATTAAATAATGCCCGTACATTTACTTGGTGTTTGCTCTTTTGCGTTCGAGAGCAAGGCATGCAAAGCCCTGAAACATGAGACATGCGAATCAGGGGCTAAAAGGGGGCAGGTGAGCCTCTATGTGGCCGCTTGCAAATTGATTTACACCAAACAAACAGCATTTTACAGCGTTTTCTGTGAAGTAATCGCACTCCGTGAAACTCCTTTTAACTCCGTGAAACTCCGCGAAATTAGATGACACGGAGTTTCACGGAGTAAACAGGGAGTCTCGCTGAGTTAGGCATAAAAACTCCGTGAAATGCAGCTAATGAACTCTAATTCTTTTACTTACACCCCTCAACCATCCCCTTCAGCGTCTCCCGAAACTGCTTCCCTTCCGCAATACTACTAACCCCGAAAGGCACCTTTTCTACAAAAGAAGGTTTGCCGGCTTTGTAAAAATTGATCAGTTTCTGTTTGCCTTTGGTGGGCAATTCCACGAAAACGTTTTTGCCCACTACTTTCAGCTCAATCTTCGTGGCATCCATGTCTTTCAGGTTGAATTCGTATATTTCTTCCTGGATGCTTTTGCTGGTCGTGGTGTTCACCCGGAAGCTGTATTTGCAACTGGCGCCGCCATCCTGTTGGGTAAATTCCTGGGTGACTTCCGGGACGAGGGTATTGTAGGCCACCACTTGTTTGCTCAGCCATGCAAAGTCCTGGGGCGCAACGGGTTGTTTGCATGCCTTGATGGCGTAGGCTAAGTAGGTCTCCAACAGGCGGGCGGTCTCCAGATCGGGAACTTCGAGGTCGAAATTGTTGGCGTAGTTGCCCTGCTCGCCGTCTTTCATCACCCGGACGAACTTTTCACTGCCCAGCGTTTGCAAGCCGATGGAAATGTCCATGCCTTTCACGGCCAATTTCACTTCGCGGTCGTCGAGGTCTCCAAAATCGAACGCATATTCGGAAGCCACCTGTTTTTTCTCCGCAGCGAGGGTCATTGAGAGTGTGGTCTGGCAATCAGCGCCAATGGTTTGGGTGACGTCGCCTTTGCTGTTGCGGAAAGATTTGGTGTTGGCTGCAATTAATTTCAGGGCCTCTGCTTTGGTAGCCGGCTCCTTGATGGTTTGCTTCAGGCTTTCCCGGGCCAGCGGAACGGCTTTTTGCAGCACATAAACCAGCTTTTGTGCGTCGTCGGGGTCAGCGCAATAGATTTGGATGCTTTTTTCGTAGTTTTTCTGCTGCCCGTCTTTGTCTACCCGGATCAGGCTCAGGTTGTGGCGCGTTTCCGCCTCTACTAAAATTTTGACCCCCTGCACTTTATAAGAAATACGTTGTTCGAGGAGGTCGGCGAGACTGAAGCGGTAGATTTCAGTGGCGGCGCCTTTGCTGGAGGTGGTTTCCACCTGCAATTTTGCCAGATCGCTCCGACCGTCGCCGGAAAAAGCCTGGTTGTAAGTGGTTTCGCCAACACTGGCTGGTTTAACGGCCTTTTCCAGCCAGGTCGTCACGGCTTTCAGGTCTTTCAGGTCAATTTTCAGGCTTGCTTCCCAAAGCGCTTCGGCTTGCGGGACGGCTTGCTTCAGCAGGCGCTCGATGGCGGACAGGTTGTCGCTGTCTTTGGCCCGGAGGTTTAGTTCGTTTTGGTAATTTTCCTGGACGTCGTTCTGAAAATAACGGATCGAATTCACCGACCGCTTCGTTTTGACCGAAATGGCCAGCATTTTGGAATTGGCCACGCGCCTCACCAGGTTTTTATCTACCTCGGCAAGGTTTAGTTCGTAGCGAAACTGCTTGCTTTTTCCATCTTTAAGGGCGGTTTCTTTCAGATCAATGACGACCCGGTAAGGCTTGTCCGGGTCAAAAGTCAATTGCTGGGTGTACGTGTTTTTATCGTCGGTGACCTCCGGGAGGGCGGCTGACAACTCCTGAAGGGTTGCTTTCAGGGTTTGGGCAGAGCTGTTTATTGCAAAAGCAAAGGCGCAAATAAACAGGATAATGGATTGGTAAGGAATCATAGGTGTAGTTATTGATGAAAAATTTTGGCAAAGTTCGGGAATCGCCAGGCAAAGACGAAAAAAATATTACCAACGCCACCATCCAATAGACGGATGAAAAACACCGTGCTCGTCAATTCTCCAACACAATTTTTCATTCAACCTTAGTTTCAATCATTTGTTGTTTATACATCAATTAACAACAAGGAGTTTCCTATTATGCATACCTTCAAATCAATAGCAGTCATCGCCAAAGCCTCGCCGGCTCAGGTGGGTGATGGTTTTTTTATCCGCAGAGCCATGCCTGGCGGCGGGGTGGGATTAGGCGAACTGAGCCCGTTCTTAGTGCTGGACCACGCCGGGCCGACGCCCTTTGCGCCAAGCAACCAGCCAAAAGGAGTGGATGAGCACCCGCATCGGGGTTTTGAGACCGTTACCATTGTCTATCAGGGAGAACTGGAGCACCGCGACAGTGCGGGCAACAGCGGCCGCATCGGCGTCGGCGACGTGCAGTGGATGACGGCAGCCAGTGGGCTGGTACACGAAGAAAAACACAGTAAAGCATTTACGCAACAAGGCGGCACCCTCGAAATTATTCAATTGTGGGTGAACCTGCCCGCTGCGCACAAAATGATTGCCCCACGGTATCAGGAGATCCTGGCAAGCGACATCCCGGCAGTACCAATCGGGGCCGGACACAGCTTCGTCCGCGTCATCGCCGGCGAATTTCAGGTTAGTGAGCGAAGTCGAACTAATGAGCGAAAAAAGGGCCCTGCAAAGACCTTCACGCCGCTCGATGTGCTGGATGTACGCCTAGTTGCAGGTGAATCTTTAAACCTCACGCTACGCGAAGGCGACAACACAGCGGTCTATGCCCTCAAAGGCAAAGTGCGCGTCAACGATTCAGATACAGTTTCAGAAGCTGAAATTGCGCGTTTTGATCAGACCGGAGATGCGATCAAGCTGGAAGCTTTGGAAGACACCACCTTGCTGGTACTGAGCGGCACGCCGATCAACGAACCCATCGCCAGCTACGGCCCCTTCGTGATGAATACCTCGGAAGAAATCCGCCAGGCCATTCAGGATTACCATACGGGGAAGATGGGGGTGCTGGAAGCAGGGTAGGGGATTTGAGGATTTGAAAATTGGGGAGGGTGATTTGAGTATTTGAGTATTTGGTGATTTGAGTATTCGATACTTCCCGTCAAATCTTCGGTTTTTCAAATCCTCAAATCCTCAAATCTTCAATTTTTTTTTAGGTACCGGATCATACCCGTGCGGCCCCCATGGGTGGCATTTCCAAATGCGTTTCATGCCCAGCCAAATGCCTTTAAAAATGCCCCATTCTTCGATGGCTTCCACCATGTAGTGGGAGCAGGTTGGCTGAAAACGACACTTTGGCCCCAGCAAAGGCGAAATGGCCATCTGGTAGAAGCGGATTGGCAGAATGAATATTTTTTTTATCCAGCGGGTCATGATAAAATTTGTAGTGACAGTAAAACACCAAATTATAGGTGGATTGTCTGCTTTTTAGAGTTCGAGAGCAAGGCATGTTTCGCCCCAAACACGGGAGCCCCGCTCAGGCGGGATGACCGGTTTTGGGGCGAAACATAACGCAGCTATCGCACTATAAAAACAGACAGACATTAAAAGACAAAAGCAAAACGAATACCAGAGCCATCCGGTTGCAACTCCAGTTTAAAATTCGTAGCGCCCTGGGCGTGGAAAGACTTCTTGACCGCCCGGTTGTAACTTTTGGCCGCTCTTTTTTTATAAACGGAAGCAAGCAACTGAAAGGCAACCCCCAAAGTGATGCCTCCGGCGCCAATTTTGAGCATATCCCCGCCAATGCGTTCATTTTGCTGGTAAAGAAACAGGCCGCTCAATCCGAACAGGCCACCAACGCTGAGACCGGTCAGACTAACCTGGCTGCTAAGCGCCGAGATTCTGATTTGGTCATTCGCCTCGGGGTAATCGGACATGAACCATTGCATCACCGGCAAAGTCAGTTTTTTACCATTCAGCAGGTAGGTGGTACTTAGAAATTCCGATTTGGCCACAATCGTATCGCGGGCTAAGGAACTAAGTGTGGGCTGGCTGTGCAAAATCTGATTGCACAACGCAATCACAAATAAGAGGGGGAAAAGTTTTACATACATAGTCCTTCGGTTTCATGCTGAATTTATACCTCACCCCTGACCGCGGCTGGGGCGCAAATCCTTTTTTGTTGTACTAAACGCTGATAATCAGGTGGTTAAGCTAAAGGTTTTCGAGAAACCAAGCAGCGTGAAGTATGGAAATTATTTTTTCACTTCCGGTTTTGGCGCTTTTTCGGTTGCGTTGTTGCCGATGGTATGCCCAAAAAAAATCGAATTCGCAAACAGGCGGTTGGTGCCATACCAGAAGCCTCTGAAATTGGGATTGTCTGCAAAACAAATGACCCGGCCGCTGCCCTGCCCACTCACCACTACCACTGCCGAATTTTTGATCCGCTGCAAATTTTGTTCATTCACATAGCCGCTCAAAAGGGGAGCAGCCGGATGGATCAACGGTGTGGCATAGGGATTTTGTGCGGGTTCCATAAAAAAAGCGCCGCGTCGGAAAACGGCAAGTTTGTTCCGCCTGAACCCGTAAAGCAAAGGATGCGACAAATCGCCCTCCGCTTCGAATATGGCGCCACTGATGCTTCTGACGCCCGATTCCAGCGATATCTGGTCGTATGCTTTCCGCGCCGGTTTTTTATCGGTTTCTGGTTTTTCCTCCCACCATTTCACATGCGCCAGTCCAGCGTTCTTCAACCACTGCACAGCGCCTTCCATGGCAATCAGGGTACCGCCTTCGCTGGTCCATTGTTTCAGTTTTTCAGTGCCCGCCGCATTGATCGTAATGTAGCTGCCGTCAACCATAACGATGGCGTTGTATTTATCTAAGTTGTACTGGCCAATATTAACAGCTTCCACTTTGGTCACCGTCATGCCGTAGCGCTGATCGAGCAGGTGCCAGGCTTCCCCGGCGTCGTAGCTGCTGACACCGTCGCCGATGACCAGCATGACTTTGGGTAAATGCAGCGGGCGAAAACGGTTGCTGCCCAAATCAGAACCTTCGGGCGTGAGCCCTGTAGTTGCGCTGTGGATGGTGATGCCGGATGCAGCAGCGGCTTTTTCCATCAGCTGAAATACGACTTGCGGATCTTTATCCTGGCCCTTGGCGGGAATCAGGATAGTGGCCCTTGAATAGTTGCGTCCATCGCTGACGAAAGCATCCGTGCTGACTTTGGCCCGCAGGCCCTGTTGCAGCAGAAAATTCAGGGCGCGTGGCGCGAAGTAGTCATCCCACTCAAAAAGATAAGCATATTCACTTTTGCTGACGGCTGGTGCGCGCGTTTCCTTCGGATCCGCTTTTGCGCCAAGCAAATTACCGGCAGCCGTTTTTCGGTCCACCGCAGCGGAAGGAATGTTATAAGCTAAGGGCAGTGTCCAACTGGAAATATCGTAAAACAAGCTGTCTTTGAATGCCGTGGTGGTCTCAAAAATACCCCGGATCAGGCGGTATTGGCTTTGCTCTAATGGAACGACGTAGCTGTGTTGCGGCTCAAAGCGCTGGCCGCCTGCGTTGACGCTGCTGCCGAGGCGATAGACTTCGATTTGGTGGCGGCGCAGCAATTCTACAAACATCGCTGTGCGGGTTTCGTCGTAAGGGTCGCCAAAAACGAAAGCACGACGAGGATCGGCCCGCGCTTCGTCCATAGCCGTTTTGTAAAAATCGCGCTGGAAACTGAGCAGGTCGGTACGCAGGGCAACGGAGGCCCGCTGCGTGGACAAAGCCGTCGTTACCTGATTCCGGATGGTGAACGGGAAAGTCAGCAGGCCGTTTTCGCTTTGCTGAATATGGCCCCGGGAGCTGGCTTGTTCAAACAGGATGCCCACACAACCATTCACATCGGGATAGGTGGAGCCTTTGCCGATGAAAAAATCGTCAAACCCTTCCCGGGTATAGTACAGCGAGCCGATTTTATCCAATGCTTCGGCGTGAAATTCGGCGAATTTTGAGGTGAAATCCTGGTTCTGTTGCGGCGTCAGGGAATTGACGCGCTGCGGTTCGCCGGGCATAAAAAAATAGGTGGCGTTGGTTCCCATTTCGTGGTGGTCGGTCAGCACATTGGGTTTCCATTCGTGGAACAGCTTCAGGCGGCCCTGGGATTCCGGATGGATCGCCGGCAGCCAGTCGCGGTTCAGGTCGAACCAAT
>JBJXFD010000224.1:0-6649 GCA_046153985.1 Saprospiraceae bacterium | reverse complement strand
AGGATATCATTACGATGAGTATGGTGCGCGACCTTGAGATAACGGGAAATCAGGTCAATTTCACATTGGAACTGCCCACGCTTAACAATAAATACAAATCAGAGCTCAATTTTGCGTGCATGGCTGCCGTTCAGGCGGTCTTCCCGGACGCCATGGTGAACGTCCACATGATGGGGCGCACCGACCAGGCGCAGCAACCGACCAGTTCGTTGCCGCACATTAAAAACATTGTCGCCGTAGCTTCGGGCAAAGGTGGCGTTGGCAAATCTACCGTCGCCGTTAACCTGGCGCTGGGGTTGCAGCAGCTTGGCGCCAAAGTAGGGCTGATTGACGCGGATCTTTACGGGCCGTCCATCCCTACGATGCTTGGT
Organism: Saprospiraceae bacterium; assembly: GCA_046153985.1. Lineage (GTDB taxonomy): Bacteria > Bacteroidota > Bacteroidia > Chitinophagales > Saprospiraceae > JABWAJ01. Next base: position 6,278 of record JBJXFD010000224.1, on the reverse strand, counting down.
TTGCAGGGACAACGCCCCAAAGTGCAGGATTTTTATGGCCAGCAGAAAATCGTTCCCTTAGAAGCTTATGGCATTTCAGTGATTTCCATCGGATTCATCGTTGAGCCGGAACAGGCAGTGGTGTTGAGGGGGCCGCGGCTTTCGGGCATCATCAAGCAGTTTTTTAACGATTGCGTTTGGCCGCCGTTGGATTATCTGATTGTGGATCTGCCCCCGGGCACCGGCGATATTCAGTTGAGCCTGGTGCAAACGGTGCCGGTCACGGGCGCAGTTATGGTTACAACACCGCAGGAAATTTCCGTCATTGACGCAGTGAAAGCCATGAACATGTTTTTGCTGCCTTCGGTGAATGTGCCCATTCTGGGGGTCATAGAAAATATGGCCTGGTTTACGCCGGCGGAACTGCCCGAAAATAAATACTATATTTTCGGCAGCGGCGGCGGCAAAAAACTGGCAAAAACGAGCGAATCGGTACTGCTGGGGCAAATTCCGATTTTCCAGAGCGTTCGCGAATCGGGCGACGAAGGCCGCCCGGCGGTACTGGATAAAAACAACCCGGCATCGGAAGCTTTCATGGATGTGGCGCGCAATACAGCCCGGCAATTGGCGGTGCGCAATGAAATCATGGCGCCGACTCAGATTGTGAAAGTGACCTCATAATGATAACTCCATACAAAATAATCAATTATGGTACAAACAGATAAACAAGCATTGCTGCAACGGGTAGACGCCGCCTTAGAAGATGTGCGCCCCCACCTGGCAGTGGATGGCGGAAACGTCGAACTGGTGGATGTGATGGAAAACGGGATCGTTCAAATCCGCTGGATGGGCAATTGCGAAGGGTGCAACATGTCGGCTTTCACGATGCGCGCGGGAATCGAACAGGCTATTATGAGTAAGGTTCCCGGCATTGTCGGTGTAGAAGCCATAAATTGAGGTGTAATTTGCCCGCCAAACTTTGGACACCTACGCAGACAAAGATTGGGAAAACTCCTACCACAACTGGGGTTGGGGCTGGGACAAACCTGGGGAATGGCCTAAAGATACGTTTACGGTGGAGTTGTATATTCGGGGAAATATGGTGAAGAAGGGGGCGTTTGTGGTGTACTAAAGCTTCGCTTTTTACAACATAGTTTTTTTTTACCACAATAGGGCACATAGGGGTTTTCACATAGGGCACATAGGGGCCTTTGGTATAGCGAAAAATGTGCCGGATACAAATAGCGATAGTATGGAGCAACCAACTGCCAACAACCAGGACACTTTCATTGAACGCGTGCGGCTTCAAGGGTATAAATCTATTGAAGATGTGGAGATTACGTTTAAGCCTGGGCTGAATATTTTGATTGGAGCGAATGGGAGTGGGAAGACGAATTTTGTGCGGTTTTTGGAAATGACTTTATCCCGAAATTTTGAGCATGTTTCCGATAAAGTTCAAGTTGAAGTAAATTACCGTGTTGATAATAATAGTTATCTTGATTCCTTAGAATATAGAGAATCTTCATCATCTCGGTCAATGCCAAATAGGGAGCAGCTTTTTCTTAATGGTGAAAAGATCTTTGAAGGGGAAGGTAAATTTAATTTTGGCAAAAATATACCAGATGAAGATTTTGAAAAGTATAAAACTTTTTGTGAACAGAACGAATTATACTTTAGTGATCCATTGTTGGTCTCTTATGGTGTTACAGAAAAGTTTAATAACATTGGTTATTTAGAAAGAATATTAATATTTGATAATCAAAAAGATGAGTTTTATATTGATAAATATTCATTATTTATCGAACCTCATGTAGCTCGTGGGATATTTTCGTTGTTTAGGAGTGTTGTGGATTCTTTAATGACCCAACGTGATGATAAAGAAAATGATGGATTAGCCTTTCCTATTAATTTTGTTGAGAACTTACGTATTTATACCCCTGTTAAAGATATTCAGCTGGAGCCAGGTTATCGGATTGAGTCTACAAAGAACGGCAAAGAAATCCTTCATGCCCGTTTTGAATTCCTTGTTGATGGAAAATGGTGCCCATGGACTCAACTCTCCGATGGAACCAAGCGCTTAATCTACATCATCACCGAAGTCACCTTCGCCAACAACATAATTCTGCTGGAAGAACCTGAATTGGGTATTCATCCCCACCAACTCAGCAAGCTGATGGATTTTCTGGAAGCTGCTGCTGAACATAAACAAATCATCCTGACTACCCATTCCCCGCAAGTCTTGAATGTCTTGCCGCTTGATGGATTGGATCGGATCATTGTAGTACGTTACGATAAAGAAAATGGGACCAAAATGAGCCACCTGACTGAAGAGGAGCAACAGCAAGCGCGAACCTATATGGAAGCGGGAGGTTTGTATCTGTCAGACTACTGGGTATATTCGGATCTGGAAAAAGAAATTGAAGCGGCATGATCCGGATGGGCATCTTCGGGGAGCATTTAGAAAATGACGCCGAGCCACTCAAGGCTTTGCTGGAAAAAAAATTTCAGAAAGACAGCGTTCTGTTTTTTCCTATTAATGCAGGTAATGGAGATCAACTTACCCTTACAAAGGCAGTGGAAAAAAAAGTGAATGCCGAGATCGCAAACAAAAAACTGGACTATATAATCTGTATGCGTGACCTGGACGGGTTGCCCTCAGAAATCAAAAAAATAGAAGACCGTCAGGCTTGGTTTCAGAAGATTAAGGTCAATAAGCCTAGTCTGTTTTTTCTCGTAATCTATGAACTTGAAGCAATCATACTTGCTGATATTGAAGCTTTTAATAAAAAATACAAAGTGCAGATAGCGCATATGGGCAATCCATTGTGGAAAGAAAATCCGAAGGAGTTTTTAAGGGAGAAAACAACTAAATCTCAGCGGCAATACAATGTAAACCACGCGCTCGAAATCTTCAAAGACCTCAATTTTGAAAAAGTATATGCCAATCATACCGGGCCAATCAGCTTCAAGACTTTTGTTGATGCATTGGATGCTATAATCAACCCCTAAAAATGATAAATACATGGTCGCTTCCTGATCTCACATTAAATAAAGGTTCATGACTCGTCTTCAACTACACAACCACATCCTCCAAAAACAATCATTCCTCTGCGTCGGCTTAGACACCGACCTGGCAAAAATACCGCCGCACCTCCTGGGGCATCCCGATCCCATCTTCGAGTTCAATCGCCAAATCATTGATGCGACCCGCGATTTTTGCGTAGCCTACAAGCTGAATACCGCTTTTTACGAAACGCTGGGCAAAAAAGGCTGGGAAGCGCTGGAAAAAACGCTCGATTACCTGCCCGACACCCATTTTGCCATCGCCGACGCCAAGCGCGGAGACATTGGCAATACCTCTAAAATGTACGCCAAAGCCTTTTTTGAAACCATGGATTTCGACGCGGTGACCGTGGCGCCTTACATGGGAGAAGATTCGGTGCTGCCTTTTCTCGGGTTTGAAAACAAATGGGTCATTTTGCTGGCGCTGACATCCAACAAAGGGAGCGCCGATTTTCAGATGACCCCGCAGGAAGACGGACGGCCCCTGTTTGAAAAAGTTTTGCGCAAAGCTCAGGATTGGGGCACAGCTGAAAACCTGATGTTTGTAATCGGCGCCACCCATCCCGAACAATTCGACCAGGTGAGGGCGGTTGTTCCGGATCATTTCCTTTTGGTACCCGGGGTAGGGGAGCAGGGCGGAGATTTGCAAAAAATCAGCAAACACGGCATGAATGACCAATGCGGCCTGCTGGTCAATTCTTCGCGGGCCATTATCTATGCAGGCAACGGGGAAAACTTTGCGGAAGTTGCCGCTGCCTCGGCAAAATTGGTACAAAAAGAGATGGCTGGCTTGTTAACTGCGCAATCTCGTTAAAACAACACCACAATCGGATAACCCAGAAGCAGACTACCGCTTAAAACCGGTCTAACTTTGTGGCTTCAAAATTATCCGATTGAATATGATTAAGACCTTGAATTTATCTCGATTGCAAAACCCGGCTACGGCTGTGGGGTTTGTATTTATGATCCTGAGTATTCTTTTCAGCGGCTGGATTGCCCGGATTCCCGAAGTGCAGTCCAACCTTGGATTGAGCAAAAGCCAGTTGGGGTTTTCCCTTCTCGGGCTTTCCATCGGCGCGCTTTCGATGACCATCACTTCCGGGTGGCTGACTTCAAAGTTGCGCACAGGCGTTTCCCTGACCAGTAGTACCCTGTTTTTTTGTTGCTGTATTGCCCTCCCGGCGTTTGCCTGGGATGAGTGGTCGCTCTTAGTGGCGCTTTTTGCGGTGGGTGTTGGCAACGGGTTTATGAATGTCTCCATAAATGCGGCTGCGGCGGTTGTGGAGCGTTCGGAGCATGTGAACATCATGCCTTTTTGCCACGCCATGTATAGCCTGGGGCTGATCATTGGGGCGCTCCTCGCCAGTGCTGCCGGTGCACTCGGTATTTCTGTTGCCCTGCACTTGTCTGTGTTGGGGGCACTAATGGCACTTGGCTACACCTTGATCCACCCGGTGGTAAACCAGTTGCCGCAGGTGAAGCGCGAGGTCACCCGTTTTTCATTGCGCTCGGCAGAGTTGCTGATGCTGGCGTTGTTGGCTTTTTGTTTCATCATGAGTGAAGGCGCCATTGCCGACTGGACGGCGGTTTATCTCAAAAATGAATTGGGGGCCAGCGCTTCGATCTCCAGCCTGGGCTACGCTTGTTTTGCCTTTGCTATGACGGCAGGACGTTTCAGCGCTAATTATTTAAGGATGATGCTGGGCGTTCAGCAATTGATGCTTTGGGGTGTCGTCATCACCATTGCCGGGCTTTTGTTGCCCGTTTTGGTGCCTTCTGTGGCTGCCGGAATTATTGGATTTGCCATTGCAGGATTGGGGATAGCCAACTTAGTGCCGGTCATTTTTGCGGCTTCCGCCAAAATTGAAGGCATTCACCCGAGCGCGGGCATCGCAACCGTTCTAACGGCAGGGATGGCGGGCCTGATGCTTTGCAGGCCGATAATTGGCTGGCTGGGCGAAAGTTGGGGATTGGGTATGGGGCTGGTGTTTCTTATGGCAATGGTTGCCATTGGCGGGCTGTTGACGTTGGTGGCCATTCGTAGGTTCCGCGTGTCGTTATAAGCGCTTATTTGGAAATCCCAGACAAGCGCTAAAAAAAACAACTTCCCCGAAAAAGGACGGGGAAGTTGCTGCTTAACACTCACTAGTTTATGAAACTTAAGCCAACTTATAGTATCTAACGAACTTCTGTGTGGGATGTTACGCTGAACAACGTTAAGAATTTGCTAAATAATCACCCACCACATTCTTTTTGAAGTTGCTGGATCTGAATCATCCACAACTTCTTTTGGTCTTCCACCTCGTCGTCATCACAAAAATCTGTAACATACATGATGGTTTCCCCGGTGATCGGAGAGGTGGAAATTGCAAATTCCAGATATTCTCCTTCTTCCGCTTCCAACCACCTGAGCCGCAAGCGCTCTTCTTCTATGTCATCAATGACCACCGCCACTTCCTCTGAATTTCCCCACCAAAAGGTGTAGAAGTCGCCCTGGATGTCTGCCTTGTCGCAAAACCACCTGATCAGGCAGGAAGGCGTCGTCAAAAACTGGTACAAAATGTTCGGCGATGCTTTAAAAATAAACTCTATCTTGAATTTGACACGCTCCATACTGGAATTTTAATTGGTTTTATACGGTATAGACCGTAGCTCTTGAATTTTTCGATTAGCTCCCTGTACGATGTATACGAATGAGAAGTAACGGAATTGCGACGCAGGATAGGCAAAAATTCAGCCATTTCCGTGAAAGTCCCCTGCTTTCACGCAATAAAAGATAAAAAAAATGACTTTTGCAAATTTTTCTGTTCTTGAGCGAAAATATAAGTGCTATCCCCCTGATTACCAACAATCTTTTAACGGTCAGCCGCAAGGCGCAATTTTTAATAAGGCGGGAAGTTCGCCGCCTGCCGCCTGTTGAAGAATAAATGCTCGTGTTCACTTGACACAAAGCCCTATTTGGCGTAACTTTGCAGCCTGTATGCACAAAGACTTCAGAAACTTCATCAGCATGACTTTTTGCTTTTTACGGCAAATCCGCCAGTTTTTAAGCTATCGAATTCATTCAATTCACCAATAGACCGGCTATTAGGTCAACTAAGTAGCCTCGGGAGGCGTTTTAACTTACTACAAACTAAAAAAATACACGGGTAAATGAGACAGCTCAAAATTACAAAATCCATTACGAACCGGGAAAGCCAGTCCCTTGAAAAATACCTTCAGGAGATTGGCAAAGT
>JBJXFD010000517.1:0-20358 GCA_046153985.1 Saprospiraceae bacterium | reverse complement strand
GTCTTCAAAGTCAGCAAGGTGGGCACCGTTGCCGGTTGTTATGTACAGGAAGGTAAAATTTCCAGAAACACAGGCATCCGGATTGTGCGCGACGGCATTGTCGTCTTCCCAGTTCGTGAAGGCGCTGCCGGCAAAATTTCTTCCCTCAAGCGCCTCAAAGACGACGTCAAGGAAGTACGCGAAGGTTTGGAGTGCGGTATCGCCTTAGAAAACTTCAACGACATCAAAGTTGGCGACATCATTGAAGGGTTTGAGATCACGGAAGTGCGCAAGAAGCTTTCATAAGATTTTAGATGTAAGATTTTAGACGTTAGATAGCGTCTGGATATATGAAACAGCCGCTGTTCCTGAAAGGGGGCAGCGGCTGTTCGCGTTGTTTCGGGTAGGTGGGGGTGACATCTCGCTGCGAAGGGCCGGCTTGGTGCGCTGGGCAGCAGGTGTCATCCCGGTTCGGGGCTTTTGCGGTACGCTGTACCTACAAATATTACGGTGCGCTGCACCTACAAATATTACGGTGCGCTGCACCTACAAATATTTCGGTGCGCTGTACCTACAAATATTACGGTGCGCTGCACCTACAAATATTTCGGTGCGCTGCACCTACAAATATTGCGGTGCGCTGCATTTGGTTTTGGAATGAGTCAAAGTTGCAGTCGTCACTCGTATCTTCAAATCACCAAATCTTCAAATCCCATCGTATCTTTGGCAAGATCAACAAAACGAACCAAACCCTCATGCCATTAACCCTGCCCGTTTTCGACCTCGACGATGCCGTTGAAAGCATCAAAAATGCCGGTTGCGTCTTGCTCACCGGACCCGGACTGCTCCGCTATCAGGGCGTACCCGTGCAGCGCTACCTGCGCCAGCAACTTCTGGTATTGGCCAAACCCGGCGACATCGAACTCTACTACGAAAAAGAATCCCTTTTTCTGTTTTCCGGCACCTCCGCGCGCATCCGCGTCAAAAAGAAAGCCAAAGAATGGCTGCGCAACCTCTGGGCCGATCCCGATTTCCATGCGGAAAACGCAGAAACGCTGCGGTTTTTGGCCCAACTCCCGGTACACCTCATTGTGAGCACCACGCCTGACAAATACCTCTCGGCCAACCTCGCTGCCAACGCCGTCCAGCACCAGACCGGCTTTTTTGTGGGCGGCAACAAAGAAGTGCGCAAAGTGGCGCCGCCTTCTATGAACAAACCCTTGGTGTACAACCTCAGCGGCTCAGTGGACGACCACGAGTCCATCATCCTCGACTACGAAGACCTGTATAAATACATGAAAAGCGTGCTCGACATCGGGCGCCTGCCCAAGTGCCTCACCGATGCGCTCTGCGACGCAGATAAATTCATTTTCATCGGATTTGAATTAGACCGCTGGTATACCCAGATGCTGATCCAGTTACTGACGGAGATTCTGGAAAACCGCGATAAATTTGCCTCTAAACCCAACTACGCCACCGACGACCTGAAGCGCTTTTTTGAAGGCCATTTCAAAATTGCCCCATTGGATTGGGAGGAACAGGACGGTTTTTTGCGCGACCTGCTGGCCGCTTTCCGCAATGAACACCCCAATTTAGTGCGCCGCGCTGATCGCGAATTCGATACCCGCCTGGCTTTTGTGCGGCAGTATCTGGAAGAAAACGACTTCACTAACGCGCTGAACGAACTTGAAACAGCCGCCCAAACCAACGACGACAAAAACGCGGTGTCGCTGCTGAAAAGCCGCAACGCCGAGTTCAACGAACAACAGGACACCCTCCACCCCGACATGCGCAGCGCCACCCGAAACAAACTCGCCAAAGACATCCTTGACCTGGCCAACGCAACCCTCCAAAGCCTATGAACCCGAACCTGCTCAGCCGCCGCTTCCCGGGCGTCACGCCCTTTGAACGCGAACAGGAACACCTGTTTTTTGGCCGCGACCGCGAGATCGCCGACCTGCTGCGCCTCACGAGTTTGGAAAAACTCTTAGTACTGTTTGGCAAATCGGGGCACGGCAAAAGTTCCCTGCTCAACGCCGGCCTGCTGCCCAAACTCGAAACCGCTTTCCGCGGCAAGCGCTGCATCCCCCTGAGCATCCGACTCGGCGCTTACGCCAAAGACCAGAGCTTGTCGCCAAAAGAAGCCCTGCTCTCCGAGCTCGAACGCGCCCTTGCCCCGGCGCCCGGCACGGATTTTTACGAAACCCTGCCCACGGGCCGCAGCCTCTGGCGCGAGTTCAAACGCCGCCAGGCCCACGCCGGCCAACCGACGGCTTTTGTGTTGTTGTTCGACCAGTTTGAGGAGTTTTTTCTGTACCCGCCCGACCAGCAGCAGCAGTTCCGGCAGGATATTTCCGAATTGCTATACACCGAAATCCCGCAACCGGTCTTCCACGAATTCGACCGCTTGGACGACGCAGCCCAGGACCACCTCTCGGCGCCGCCCGACGTACACGTGGTTTTTGCCATCCGCAGCGACCGCCTGCACCAGCTCGACTCCATGAAGCAGGAGCTGCCTGCCATCCTGCACAAGCGCTACGAACTGCGCGGCCTCAGTCCCGAACAGGCCGAAGCAGCCATGGTGCAGCCCGCAGCCGCCATCGGCGCGCAATTCCTGGCTCAACCGTTTGCCTTCCGGCCCGAAGCGCTGCAAAGCGTCATCGCCAACCTCGCGCGCGGCAACGAAGGCGACAACGCCGGCCAGATCGAATCCTTTCAGTTGCAGATCGTGTGCCAGAGTATCGAAGACGACGTGCTGGCCCGCAACCGCCGCGGCGAACAACAGGTGCAAATCGCCGCCGCCGACCTGCCCGATTTTGAACAGGTTTTTGAAAACTACTACGCCGCCCGCATCGGCAGCCTGAACGACCCCGAAATGGAGCGCAGCGCCCGCCTGTTGCTGGAAGAAGAACTCCTCTACGTGGACGAAGCCAAAGGCGAAGCCCGCCGCCTGAGTATGGACGGCGACGCCTTAGCCGCCAACCTGCAAACCAAACACGGCCGCGCCCTGCCGCCCGCGCTCCTGGATGCTTTGGTGAACTCTTTCATCGTGCGGCGCGAAAAAACGGCCCGCGGCGCCCACTACGAAATCAGCCACGACACCCTCGTGGGCGCGGTGCTGAAATCGCGCGAAACCCGCCGGCGGGCAGAGCAGGAAGCCGCCGAACGCGCGCGCTTGCTGGCGGAGGCCGAAAAACAACGCATTGAACGCATCAAAATAACGCGCGCGCGGAATCGGAATCTTGCGGTGGGCTTGGGGGCGTTTTTGTTGCTGGCATGGGCGTTGTGGCAAACATGGAATGCACAACAATTACAACGCCGCGCCGAAACCGCCTCCGCCAGCGTAGTCAAAAGCCTGCTGAAAGACGCCCGTGTGGATGTACTGCACCTGCAATATGAAGCTGCCGTCGAAAAACTGCGCGCCGCTGCCGAAGTAGGCCAACTGCGCGACAGTGTGGGATTAGCGCTGATGGAACCGGCCTTCTGGTACGCGGAAAGCGGCCAGTTTCGCCGAGCGGATTCCGTGTTGGCCATCGCGGCGCCTTTATTGGGAAAACCAAAACCGGCGATGGCCTACGACCGGGCAGCGGCGCAAAAAGCCTTGCGCGCGCTCTCGGACAAGCACTACCTGGCCCTGCAGGAACGCTACTACCCGGTGATGCTCGATATTCCATCGGGCAGGTTTATGATGGGGGATGATGATGATACATTTAGTAAAGATTCACAACCCGTTCATGAAGTGCAACTCTCCGCGTTCAAATTAGCAAAAACAGAAACGACTTTTTGGCAATGGGGCTTGTACTGCGCCGCCACCGGGCAGAAAGTATCAGACTTTTCGCCTTCCTGGGGTATAGACGGCGACAACCCCGTGGTGAACCAGATTTGGTACCAAGCCATTGACTATGCTAACTGGCTAAGCCGGCAATGGGGATTGAAAGAAGCTTATCTGCTTTCCAATCGTATGGGAGAAGGTTGGGGATTAGAATTTGATTCCGAACCCGTCCCCGACGCTAACGGTTTTCGATTGCCCACCGAAGCGGAATGGGAGTACGCCGCGCGGGGGAATGAACCTTATTTATATGCAGGTAGCGATAATTTGGACGAAGTGGGGTGGTATGTTGAAAACAGCGCCATTAAAAGCGTTCGACGCACGCATCCTGTGGGCGGTAAAAAACGCAACGGCTTTAAGTTATACGACATGAGCGGAAATGTTAGGGAATGGTGCTGGGATGGATACAGCGAAGATTATTACGAACGATTCCGTACTTCGCCTGCAATTAATCCGACGGGACCGAAAACTGGCTCCGGTCGTGTTTTGCGGGGCGGTTCCTGGAACTACTATGTTAGCTTTTGCCGGGTGGCGTATCGCGACAGGTACATCCCTGTCATTAGGTACTATAATGTGGGGTTTCGGTTAGCCCAGGACTTTTGATTACCCTTTTTACTTTTACGCTTTTACCCTTTTTCTTTTTTTGGGAAATGGGGGCGTAGGGGCGTTTACTAAACCTTTAAGGTTTGGTAAACGTTGGGGCGCGCGTTCGAGAACGTTTACTAAACTTTAAAAAGTTTGGTAAACGTAAGGAAGTAAACCCATCGAAAATAACGGATCAGGTGCAGTGCATGGGGGGTGGTGACCGTTTACTAAACCTCTAAGGTTTGGTAAACGTAAATCATAAATGATTGAAAATCAAAATAAAAATTTTGCTGAGATAAGGCATCTGGTGTAGGGATTACCCCGCGAACGTTTACCAAACCTTTAGAGGTTTAGTAAACGGGTTTTTCCCTCGTTTACTAAACCTCTAAGGTTTGGTAAACGTGATGGAGTGAAAATTTGAAGCGCGCTCTAAAAGCGTTGTGTGGCTTGGGAATGATGACCTCGCAAACGTTTACCAAACCTTTGGAGGTTTAGTAAACGGGAAACGGGAAACGGGAATGACACTTCGCGAACGTTTACCAAACTTTTAAAGTTTAGTAAACGGAGTGAATACGAGATAAATATTCCTAACCAAAGCGTATTTTTAAAGCCAAATAGACCTCCATGAGAACAGATTATTGGCAAAAATTAGAAGAAGGCGGCATCTACCACATCTACAATCGGGCGGTGGGGAAAGATGACCTTTTCAGCAACGAAGGCAACTATACCTACTTTCTGAAACAATGGAAAAAATACCTGCCGTATTTGGATGTGTATTGCTATTGCCTGATTCCCAACCATTTTCATTTTTTAGCCAAAGTCAAACCTTTGTCCGAAACTTTGTTGGAACACATTAAAAAACAGGCCACTGTAAAAAGCAGAATGTTCATAAATAAGGAAATTCCTTACCACGAATACTTAGAAGACCAATTCAAGCGCTTCTTCGGTAGCTATGCGCTGGCTTTCAATAAACAGCAGGATCGAACCGGTGCGCTATTTCAAAAGCGGTTCAAAAGGATTCTGGTTGGCGATGATTACAAATTGCTCTATTTACTGGCCTACATTCACCATAATCCAATTCACCATAAACTTTGCAATGCTTATGGTATTTGGCCGCATTGTTCGTGGAATGCTTACCTGAATCTGGAAAAGAATTCTCTTTTGGATCGCGAGGAGGTTTTGCGGTGGTTTGGCACTGATCTGGAAACTGCCAAAGCCGCTTTTTTTAAATACCATGAAGACTTTAAAGAAGATTGGAAAATGCGTGATCACTGCCTGGAGGACGTTTGAGGCTCCCCCCGTTTACTAAACCTATAAGGTTTGGTAAACGTAATGGAGTGAAAATTGGCTCCGTTTACTAAACCTATAAGGTTTGGTAAACGTAATGGAGTGAAAACAGGCTCCGTTTACTAAACCTCTAAGGTTTGGTAAACGTGATGGAGTGAAAATTCAAAGAGCGCTCTGAAGGCGTTGTGTGGCTTGGGAATGATTACTCCGCGAACGTTTACCAAACCTTTGGAGGTTTAGTAAACAACATGTTACAACATGTTCTTACTCCGCGAACGTTTAAACGGGGCCTTACTACGCGAACGTTTACCAAACCTTTAAGGTTTAGTAAACGGGGGCCAACACCTTCAAATATTGCCCAACGTATTCCTCCACCAATTTCCGCCGATACTGCATCACAAAGCGCGGGTGCGGCACAGGAATCACCTCTTTAAAATACCCCTCCGCGTCGTTTAATTTTTTCAAAAAAGCAAAATTTTGGCCTTCGCCGAGGCAGATGCAGCGGGTGTTGTCGGCGCGGCAGTTGTGGAGCAGTCCTTCGAGGTGTTGTTTGATGAAGGGCAGCACGGCAGCCTGGAGCGGCTTCTCGTCGTAGTAGTTGTAGTTTTTGCCGCCTTTCACGAAGCCTAAAGGGCAGATGGAATTGATGTAATAGCGCTGGTAAAAAACTGCCGGTCCGCCGTAAGCGTCAATGACACGGTGGACGAATTGCGCGGACAACTCCGCCCGTTTTTCAAAGCCGTTGGGAATGCCGTAGACCTGTTCCAGCAAAACCGGATCGGTGAACGCAATATTGGTGATGCCGCCGCCAAACCGGCCCGGGTTGATGCCAAGGATGAGGGTGCGCGGCGCTTCGTCGGCGTAAAAGCGGTTCAAAAAAGCCTGAAAAACGACCCGCGTTTCCGGGTAGGTGCGCAGTGGGTTGAGCCATTCCACGCCCTCGGGGAGTAGGGGCAGGGGCGTAGCGTCTAAGGTTTCAAAGTGGTGCAGCAGATTGGCTCCGGTGGTGGGCATGGTGGTGCGTTTTGCTGCGCAAAGTAGGTTTTTTACCACATAGGTGTTTGGTTTTTTTACCACAAAGGTGTTTGTTTTTTTTACCACATAGTTCACAATAGAGGTTTTCACATAGATCACATAGAATGCCGTACAGCTATGTGTTCTATGTGAAACAAACTATGTGAACTATGTGGTAAAAAAACTTCCACACCAGAGGGTTTTACTCCATGCTCTGCACCCGGCCACTGCCTGCGATGCTGGAATTTACTTTCGGGCGGCCTTTGTAATACACGTCTCCGCTGCCGGCGATGGACGCTTTGAGCGATTCGCTGACCTCGACGTAGCAATCGCCGGAACCGCCGATGCTCACTTTGCAGGTTTCAGCTTTCAGGTCGCCCGTTTTTACTTTGCCGCTGCCGCCGATGCTGATGTTCAGGTCTTTTGCTTTGCCGGCCAATTCAACCGAACCGCTGCCGCCGATGCTGATCGCTAAGTTGTCCATGTTGTCAAAGCGGTTCTGGCCGAGGATTTTGCCGCTGCCGCCAATGCTGAGCGATTTTATGTTCGCAAGGGTGATGTAGATTTTGACCCCGTCGTGGCCTTTGACGTTTTTATTGTGGTTGATGTTCCAGGAGCCGTTTTTCACCTCCTGCTTGATGTTGTCAATGATGTTTTGCTGGGCTTCAATCACAATTTTTTGCGTGCTGCCCTGGGTCAGGTATACCGTTCCCGAAATGCCCAATCCAATGCCATCTATTGCCGAAAGGCTGATTTCTTTTTTGACGATCGGGCCTTCGCCTTTGATGCCGTTTCCCCATTGTGCGTAAGCGGATGTGCCTGCGAATGCGCTGCACAGAATAAGTGCAAAGAATGCTTTTGTCAGTTTCATACTTGATAAGATTTTGCTGTGAATAAAGATTTGCCCATAATTTAGGCGGTAACTTCAAGTTACCTCCTAAATTTTCCATAGTTAAGTTAGGAGGTAACTTGAAAGTTACCGCCTAACAGAGCCGAGACAGCTTCGTCCCGGTTCACCTGATTATGAAAAATGTCCGGTCGTATGGGATTTGCTTTATGGACACGCCAATTTTCCCAAAGTTGCGCAACTGGGTGAAATGAAAGATAAGCACGCTGTTTGCAAAGACGAAAAGTTTACTTTTACCAGACAAAACGACACCAACAATGGACACGACCAACCGTCTGCTGGCTTTAGATGTTTTTCGGGGCATGACCATCGCCGGGATGATCCTTGTCAACAACCCGGGCTCGTGGAGTACGGTTTACAAACCTTTGCTGCACGCCGACTGGCATGGCTGTACACCTACCGACTGGGTATTCCCGTTTTTCCTGTTCATGGTGGGCATGGCCATTCCCATCGCATTGGGCCGGCGAAAAGCAGAAGGGGAGGGGTTGGGCGGTCTTCGCCGCAAAATCATCATCCGCACGCTCATTATTTTTGGATTGGGGTTGCTCTTAGCTGCCTTTCCGCGCTTTGGTTTCAAAGAAGGGCACGATCACCTTTGGCTGCCCCACCTTGCATTGATGACCGTTGGACTGATCGCCATTTTCTGGCGCGGGGCTTCTCCGGTTGCCCAACACCGCAGGTTCGCAGGCTGGATTGCATTAGCGGCGGCGGCGGGCATGGCGGTCATCGGCATCTGGGCTTACGACCTCAGTTCCCTGCGCATTCCGGGCGTCTTGCAACGCATTGCTTTGGTCTACTGTGCCTGCGCCTTTATTTTTTTAGCAGCCGATACGCGTCGCCAAATCTGGATCGGCGCCGGATTGCTGCTGTTGTACTGGGGGTTGATGGCCCTCGTGCCCGTGCCCGGCGGTATCGCGCCAAACCTTGAAGCAGAAACCAACCTTGGCGCCTGGCTCGACCGCACGCTGATGGGCGGTCACCTATGGTCGCAAGCCATCACCTGGGATCCGGAAGGCCTGTTCAGCACCCTGCCGGCCATTGTGACGGGTATGATCGGCATGCAGGCGGGCAGTTGGATCAAAACAACGCGCAGCCCTTATGAACACCTCACGGGGATTTTTGCTGTTGGCGTACTCTTAATCGCGTTGGGATTGATCTGGGATCTGGCATTTCCAATCAATAAAAAAATCTGGACCAGCTCTTATGTGCTCTACACAGGCGGCGTAGCTTTGTTGTTTCTGGGTATGATTTACTGGACGGTGGACGTCCTCCAATACCGCCGGTGGACGCGCTTTTTTGAAGTGTATGGGATGAACGCCCTGTTTGTATTCGTGTTGTCGGGCTTGGTCGCCAAATTGTTGGGGGCCATCAAAGTAGTCAGTGGACCCGACGGAACCCCCGAAATGTCTTTGCAGGGCTGGTTGTACCAAAATTGCTTTAAATCCGTTTTTTCAGACTACAATGCTTCTCTGGCTTTTGCATTGGCCAATGTTGCGTTCTTCTGGGGCATTGCCTGGATTTTGTATAAATACAAGATTTTCATCAAAGTATGATCAAAAAAATGAGTGTTCAACTAATCTTCACGCAAATTTTCCGGGGCTTTAAAACCGGGAAAGTGTATTTCAGCATCGTGGTTCTTGCAGCGCTCGGTTGCCAGATGCGGGAAACCACCCGACCAGAATCCAAGCCTCAAGCGGTGGAATCAGCCCCTGCGCCAACGCAAGACACGATGCCTGCTGAAGCACCGCCAACCGTGCCTGCAGAAGAATTTACCACGGATTACCTCATGGGCAAATTCGAGCCGGCTCAACACCCTGCGTTCATGCTGATCGCGCAAAAACACGCCAGCCGCGCGGATATGTACTTGCGCAAAGACGCCTACGACGCTTTTGTCAACATGCACGACGCAGCAAAACAGGCCGGCATCAAATTGCTCATCATTTCGGCGACGCGTAATTTCGAGCGGCAAAAGCAAATCTGGGAGGCGAAATGGACGGGTGCACAACCTGTAGGCGGCGCAAACATTGCCAAAACCATCGAAGACCCCGTGAAACGCGCGCTTAAAATCCTGGAATACAGTTCCATGCCCGGTTCGTCGCGCCACCACTGGGGCACCGATATTGATTTAAACGACCTGAACGACGCACATTTTCAAACGCCCGAAGGCCGGAAAGTTTACGAATGGCTGCGCGCCCACGCCGCTGAATATGGTTATTGCCAGCCTTACAGTCCCCAGGGTAAAGACCGGCCGCATGGCTACCACGAAGAAAAATGGCACTGGTCGTACATGCCCATTTCAAAAATTCTGACCGAACAAGCCCGGAAAATGCTGAAAGACGAAATGATCAACGGCTTCAAAGGCGCGGAAACGGCAACGAGCATTGGGGTGGTGAAGAAGTATGTGTTGGGGATTAATGGGGAGTGTGTGGAGTGAGAGATGGAGTGAGTGTGAGAGGGAGTGAGGGGGAGTCAAAAAAAAACAGCAAATTTGCAGCAGAAAGCAAAATACACATGAAAAAGACCATTTTACTAATTATTGTCGCGTTGTTTGGAATGATTGGACAAGCTTCGGCGCAGGGCTATTATTTTGGCATTAAAGGTGGCCTCTCCATTGGCGTGCAAAGCTGGAACGGCTTCGAGCGCGACCCTTTGCTGGCCTACCACGGCGTTGTATTTATCGAGAGTTTATCGGAAGGCAACCGCTTTTCCCTGTTTGCGCAGGCTGGTTATCATCAAAAGGGCAGCGCTTTCCGAAACTTGTTTTTTAGCAATGCGTTCAATGGCGGGTTCACCAGAGCGCCGGCTACTGAGTTTATTTTTAACAATGCCTCGCTGGTACTTGGAGGCAAGCAGAAATACGATTTTGCGAAGGACACCAAAGTTTATTACCTGTTTGGAATCCGCGGCGACTACACCGTAAACACCAACCTTGCCAAATACGAGTTGTTCAATGAACTGAACCCGGGTTTTGCCATTTATCCATTCAATACGTATGAATTTATCCGGCGCATCAATTATGGCATCACGGTCGGCGGGGGATTTGAGGTAGCGTTGTCTGAATTTATCGGTGGCATGGTCGAGTTTACGGTCAACCCCGATTTTTCAGATCAGTACCGCCAGCCGGCTGTTCCAAACGTGACCGATCCTTATAGCGGCGAACTGCGCACCCTGCCCGAACGCCGCATCCGCAACCTGACTTTTGAAGTGACCATTGGATTGCGGTTTTTGAGGAAGGTGATCTATATTGAGGATTAAACTGTTTTAAGAACATGATGATACTTAGAAGCGATAGTCTCGATCGCGTATATGGCCAGCGCCAGGTCGTTCGGGGGGTGTCTGTCGAGGTGCGCCAGGGCGAAATTGTCGGTTTATTGGGGCCTAATGGCGCTGGTAAAACCACGACTTTCTATATGGTCGTGGGTTTTATTCGCCCCACCGGTGGCAATGTTTACCTGAACGATGAAGAAATTACGACCCTGCCCATGTACAAACGCGCCCAGCGGGGCATCGGCTACCTGCCACAAGAGCCTTCTGTGTTCCGGAAACTGAGCGTAGAGGACAACATCATCGCTGTGCTGGAAATGACGACCCTGACGCGCGAGCAGCAAAAAGCGAAATTGGAAGAACTCATTGATGAATTTGGCCTTGAAAAAGTGCGCAAAAGCAACGGGGATACTTTGTCAGGCGGCGAACGCCGGCGTACAGAAATCGCGCGCGCTTTGGCCACCGACCCCAAATTCATCCTGCTTGACGAGCCGTTTGCAGGCATTGACCCCATCGCCGTAGAAGACATTCAATCCATTGTGGCAAAGTTGAAAACCAAAAATATTGGCATCCTCATCACGGACCACAATGTGCAGGAAACTCTTTCCATAACCGATCGCGCCTACCTCATGTTTGAAGGGCAAATCCTGAAAGCCGGCACCGCCGAAGAATTGGCCGCAGATGAAATGGTGCGCAAGGTTTATCTGGGCAAGCATTTTGTGCTGCGTCGGAAGGTTGTGGAATGAGAATTTAGTTGGCAGTTGGCAGGAATTCAGTTGGCAGGAGGGGTTTTTGTTTGGATGGAGATGGTGGTATAGTTGGCAGTTGGCAGGAGGACAGTTGGCAGGAAAGTTTTCGTTTCAAACGGAAATGTCAGGATTAAAATAGTTGGCAGTTGGCAGGAATTCAGTTGGCAGGAGGGGTTTTTGTTTGGATGGAGATGGTGGTATAGTTGGCAGTTGGCAGGAATTCGGTTGGCAGTAGAGCTTTCGTTTTGGATGGAGAATTTTCAGGTTGTTAAATTGAAAAATGAAAATCCAATCGTTTGGTAATCAATGCCATGGAATGCGTAACGTGCCTGTCAACTGCGAACTGAAAGACTGCCAACTTCAATCGTGAACACCCAACATCATGAAACATGAACTCCCCGGCCAACTGAAAGACTGCCAACTGCCAACTAACTAAATGTCTGGCTTAATTTATTAATATTAAAAGTACACTCATGGGCAGTTTCAGAGATTTAATTGTCTATAAAAAAGCTTTTTCTTTGGCGATGGATATTTTTCAGGAGAGTAAAAAGTTTCCGCCGGAGGAGAAGTATGACTTGACTGGCCAAATTCGCCGAAGTTCACGTTCTGTATGCTCCAATGTGGCAGAGGGCTATAGAAAGCGACTATATAAAAATCACTTTATTTCAAAAATGTCAGATGCTGATATGGAAAATTCTGAAACACAGGTTTGGAGTGATTTCGCATTAGCTAGCAAGTATATTGATGAAAAAACTTATCAGGATTGGAATGCACGGTCTGAAGAAATCGGCAAAATGCTGGGATCAATGATTGAAAACCCGGAGAAGTTTGGTAAGAAGTAGAAAGATTTTTCAGGTGGCAGGTGGGCTTCCGTTTTGATGGAAATGTCAGCTTTCAAAATAGTTGGCAGTCGGCAGGAGGACAGTTGGCAGTTGGGTTTTTGTTTTAAATGGAAATGTCAGCTTTCAAAATAGTTGGCAGTTGGCAGGAGGACAGTTGGCAGAAGGGTTTTTGTTTCAAATGGAAATGTCAGCTTTCAAAATAGTTGGCAGGTGGCAGGAGGACAGTTGGCAGTAGAGTTTTCATTTTGGATGGAAATTATCAGGTCAAATTGAAAACTCAATCGTTTGGTAGCCAATGTTATGGAATACGTAACCCTCCTGCCAACTGCGACCTGAAAAACTGCTAACTGCTACCTGTGAATATCCAACATCATGAATAGTAAACTCTCCTGCTAACTGCGACCTGAATGACTGCCAACTTTAACCTTTGAATATCTAACATCATGAAATGTGTAATCCCTCTGCCAACTGAAAGACTGCCAACTGCCAACTGATTCACAAACCTTGATTTAAAATGAAAATCTCATTAATAGTCGTCCTCTTCTTCTTAGCAGCACTGGCCTTCGGCACAAGCTGCACCGAGCGGGAAGTCCGGCTCAGCGCCAATGACCGGCAGATTGTGGATACGATTTACCTGCGGCGGCTCGATTCTTTGCGCCCGCTTTGGGACACCCTTTGTGTAACCAACCGCCCAATGATGCTGAAAACGGCGGTTGATTCTTTAGTGCGCATCCGGCTGGAAGAAGAAGCCCGGCTGCGTGCGCGAATCAAACAACAAGAGTAATGAAACGCTTGAATTTATTCGTCCTTGCCTTTGCGTCGCTGCTCTTTGTCGCGGTAAACGGCTGTCAGGGCGAAACTGACCGTTTGGCGGTCCGACAAGCCGCCATCGAACAGGAAGTAGCCCGTAAATTGGAGACCTTTCGAAAAATAAAAGAACAGAACTGCCGGGACGAGGTGCTGACTGCCGCTTCTTTGATCGCGGATTCGCTCATCATTGCGAATGCACGCATGCAATTGGATACAACCTTTAAACCCCCCAAACCGTTTAAGCCCGAGCAACCTACCCTGCAAACGCTGATTGACTCTGTGCCGGTGAAGCCATTGTTTAAAGAAAAACCCAAAAAAGATTCCACCTCTAAGCATTGACCCGGTGGTATGCAACAGTAAAAGCCCGGTTTTGTCGTTAGTCGGCAGATACCGGTTGTTCATCCGGTAAAACTGGATGGCGGGGTGATTTTTGAATAAATTGGTAGAGGGTGCGTATCCCTTATCGTGTTTTTACGTAACTTACTTCGTCAAGTATATGTTCTTCTTTTATTAAAAAGTGATAAGTTCGCGGCGTTTTGTGAAATGCAGGAAGCCTTCAAAATTCAAAAATGTTACTCTGGATAATTTTCATCGTATTGATTTGTTTTTTCCTGGCGCTCGACCTGGGGGTTTTTAATAAAAATCCGCACGTCGTCTCCACGCGGGAAGCCTTTGGGTGGACTGCCCTTTGGGTTTCTATCTCGCTGCTTTTCAGTATTGTGGTCTATTACGCTTATGAATTGGATTGGGTTGCCGGCGCAGACGAACTCACCGGCTCAAAGGCCGTCCTGCTCTACCTGAGCGGTTATCTGGTGGAGCAGTCGCTGAGTATGGACAACATCTTCGTCATTGCCATCATTTTTTCTTATTTTCAGGTGCCCAAGCAATACCAGCACCGGGTGTTGTTCTGGGGTATCCTGGGGGCTTTGGTTTTCAGGGGCATTATGATTGCCCTGGGCGCTGCGCTCATTCACCAGTTTGAATGGATAATTTACGTCTTCGGCGCCTTTTTGCTGTATTCTGCGTATAAAATGCTCACTGTAGGGGAAGCCGTTCACCCCAGCAAAAACCCGACCATCAAGTTTATCCGGCGCTTTTTTGCCGTCAGCACTACCTACGAAAAAGACCAATTTTTTATACGCAAAAGAGGCATGTTGATTGCAACGCCGCTTTTTGTCGCCCTGATGGTCGTGGAAACAACGGACATTCTGTTCGCTTTCGACTCCATTCCGGCCATTTTCGGGATCACAACCGACCCATTCTTGGTGTTTACTTCCAATATTTTTGCCATCATGGGCTTGCGCTCGCTGTATTTCGTACTGGCTTCCGTGCTCGACAAATTCCAGTACCTGAAGTACAGCCTCGTCGCCATCCTTTTCTTTGTTGGCATCAAAATGTTGTTGCACGATGTCTGGAAGCCGGAAGAATGGATGTCGCTGGCGGTTATTTTCGTGTCGCTTGCAACAGGCATTGGTGTCTCCTGGATTAAAGCAAAAGATGCGCCTGCTGTGGCGGTTGAAGAAGATTTGACAGATTGATGATCAGACTTTCCTTTGAACAAAACCCCCCACCCAAATGTAGTTTGTGTACTGCCGACGAAATCCGCCGGCAAACCATCACAAAAAGAAAGAGAGATGCCCTGGAAATGGTATGATAGCAAGGTTGTCCGCATTGAAGATGAGTCGCCGGCAACCAAGCGTTTTTGGCTGGAAGTAGAAGGAGAAACCGCGATTCCTTTTGAGGCCGGGCAGTTTGTCACCATGGATTTACCCATTCATGAAAAAAGACTCAAGCGCTGGCGCAGCTACTCGATTGCCAACGCGCCCAATCACGATAATATACTGGAATTCTGCATTGTGAATATGGATGGCGGCGGCGCCACACGCTATTTTTTTGAAGAAGTGGCGCTGGGAACGCCCATCCGGTTTAAAGGCCCCGATGGCAACTTTGTGCTGCGTGAGCCCTTCGACCGGGACCTGGTTTTTATTTGCACGGGTACGGGCATTGCGCCTTTCCGCAGCATGATTCAGGACATTGCCCTTCACGAAAAGCCCCACCGCGGCATTCACCTGATTTTTGGCACCCGCAGCGTGGATGGGATCCTGTACCGCGCTGAATTTGAAGCTTTGCAAAAGACCTTGCCCGGATTTCGATACAGCGTTGCTTTATCCCGCGAGGAAACGCTCAATCCTGCCGATTTTCCTTTCGAAGTGCAAAACGGCTATGTCCATCCGATTTACCTGCGCGACTACCAAACGCCGCGTTCCGATGTAGATTTTTACATCTGCGGCTGGAGCAATATGATTGATGAGGCAGTCGCTAACTTAATCCTGAAATTGGGATACGACAAGTCGCAGGTGCATTATGAGTTGTATGGGTAATGGTAATAGAATAGGTTCTCTAAAAGTCTACCGAATAGCCTATTGAAATACCGTGTGAATCTGCCTTCTTTTTACCCGTTAATCTTTTTTGATAACGATATCCAAAATCGAAAGTATGCTTTTTCCGAAAACGGTATTTAATGCCCGCATCTAAACGAAAACGGTCCCATTCTAATGCGTCACGATCCAACTCCATATTTGCTGCAGGGTTGGCATAGAGCCGATGGTCTTTCTTGAAAAGCCACTCTATACCCGACCGGAATACAAAACTATGATTCCAAACAGTTTGTCCATCTTCTTCACTGCTGTTCATTTGCCAGGACAGGCGCGGCTCTATCTCAAATTTCTTCGAAGCGTGCAAAGGCAGGAGAGTAATATCCGTGCGAAAACCATGCCTGATATCTTTTTCCCGGATGTTCAGGGAGTAATTTTGTGAAAACCGAATCCAGTCTGCCGGACGGTATTCTCCCCGAACGCCCGTAACGCTACGCCATTCAACCTCAATGTTTTGTGAGCCGTCATTCAAATCTCCCGGGTTATCGGGGTTCATTCCATCTCCATCATCGTCATCTCCATCATTGTCATCGTCATCATCTTCCTCTTCCTCTTCTCCGGGGAACAGATAAATATCATTAAACAGGTTGTTGTATCGGCTTTCAGTTGCTTTGACCTCCGGATTGAGCTGTAATTGCTGGCTAATCTCCGTGCGAATTTTTGAATTGATTTTAAAGCTCTTCGAAACATCCAGGCGGATGTTGACCCCGATGTGTTGGGCATGGCTTGCCGACAAGTGAAATAACAGGAAGCTGGAAAGAAGCAGCATTTTTTTCATGTGCAACAGATGTTTATTTGCGATCATATTGCTTGCCGTTCAATATGTTACTGCCCAAAAGGGAGAAAATCCGAACAAGCTAAATAAAACAGGCACACAGGCCGTACAAATTCCTGGCTTGCAGGAGAATATACAATCTGTGCGCCTTTTTAAACCGTATTAGTGCAATCTGCACAACCGTCTTAATTTCGATTATACTTCGCACTCATGCTTCAGGACAATGGCTTGGCATTTTACTTCCTTAGAATCGAAACTTTGTTCACCATACTTATGCCATTTGCGCGAAGTTGGACAAGATACATGCCTGTAGGTAGGTTCGTCATGTCAAGTTCGGAGGTATATTCGGTGCCAATGGAAACGTCTTGCAGAGATAATACAGTTTTACCGCTAAAGTCCTGCACAATGACGAAAACTGTTGCATTTGGCTGAGTCGGGGCACTAACTCGCAACAAGCCGGAGGTTGGATTCGGGAATACCGTCAGGCCACTTACCAATTTATCCGCGAAATCTAATTGCGGGCTTGTTGGTGACTGGCTAACCGGCGCGAGTTCGTTATAGGCTTTCATGTCAGCAATACCGTTTTCGTCTTTGGGTGCTACGAGCGCTACGACACAGGTATTGGCAATACAGGTAAGGGCAGGGGTGTTACAGCAAACATCGCCGTCTGCTCCTACCTCCCCGGAAGTACAATCGCTGACACCGGGAAAGAGGTCACCCGTCTCCCCAGCTTGACCGCCGGGACTACCTCCAACACCTGCCAAGCCGCCTGCAACATTTCCGCCTACGCCCGCTATACCGGCAGCGCCGCCAAAATTACCGCAGTTGGTCGCATTACCTCCATTACCGCCAAAGCCGCAATTGCCACCAGTAGAGATACCTCCGCCGCTGCCACTGCCGCCGTTACCACCCAACACTTGTCCACTGCCGCCGTTACCACCGTTGCCTGCGGTAGCATTTCCGCCTTTGCCGCCGTTGCCACCGTTGCCGCCATTACCCTGATATTGGCAATTGCTTTCACCTCCATTGGCGCCCGTGCCACCTGTGCCGCCACTGGCTTGGCCGCCCCAGCCACCATGACCGCCTTTACCGCCTGCTGTTGTATTGGCGCCGCCGTTACCGCCTCGTCCGCCGAAGGCCGGGCCACCATTTCCTCCCTTGCCACCAGCGCCCCGGTAACCTCCATTACCAGCCGTGCCGCCAGTGCCGCCAGTACCCTGACCTCCGTTGCCGCCATTACCGCCAGTTTGTTCAGCAAGGGCATAATTGCCGCCACGACCACCTGCTGCTCCTGTACCGCGACCACCATTGCCGCCTGCGCCACCTGCGCCACCTGCAAAACCGGCATCGCCGCCCGTTCCGCCATCACCGCCCGTTCCTTGTCCGCCGGAACCGCCGGGCGCTCCCATGCTGCCGCCTGCACCTGCCGCTCCGCCGTTGGCATTGCCGCCATTGCCAGCTCTGCCACCATTGCCAACCAGCAGACCGTTGCCGCCCTTACCTCCTTTGCCACCTACGGCGCTGCCGCCGTTTCCACCATTTCCAAGTTGAAAGCCTGCTCCACCTGCACCAGCTACGGCACTGCCACCATGGCCACCCGCACCGCCTGCACCACTACCCGAAGCATCGCCACCGTCGCCGCCGTCGCCACCAACAGCATCCTGGCCGTCGCCACCATTCGGATTGGAAGCGTTGCCCGCCAAGCCATTCCCTCCGGTCGCCGAAATCCCACTAGCACCTGGAGTCCCGGGCGGCATAAATATGGTAGTGATTATGGCGTCGCCACCTGCACCACCTGCACCACCGTTGCCGTTGATAAAATGGACTACGCCGCAGCCGCCATTACCGCCACGTCCTCCTTTTACTTTGCCTGTGGACTCGAAATGCATCGCTTCAACCAATACATTTCCACCCTTGCCGCCATCGAAGCCAGCCAAGCCGTCGCTGCCATTACCTGCCTCGAGATCATAAGCACTGAACACATGAGGGGCAAACAGTGCAATATTGCCGCCATTATTGCCTCGGGGAGACTGCATACTCGATTTAGCGCCATCAGGTGTGACAATACGCCCTTTGAGAACGATCGCTCGAAGTGAACGCAAGTTCACATTCTTGCCTGCCCCAAAGCGTGTACCTGCATTCAGGTTGCCTTCGATGACAATAGCTTCTTCGCTAAAAACGGTCAGATTAGAAGTAAGTGTCACTGTCACGCCTGCCGGAATGTGGAGGGATTTGACATACATGACGCCGCCTGCTTTACTACCATTGGCAAAGGTAATAGCTCTTAGTGCTTTACCGTTAAACCCCTCTTCTCCAAGCCATTTGGCGCGGTTGTCCACAGTATTAGCAGACAGGAAACCCGCTGTGAGCAGGTTGAAAAGGGTGAGGAATACGAAAAATTTTCGATTCATGGCTAAAAAATTTAAGGATTAAAAAATAATAAAATCTTCTTTGATGGGGCATAGCTTCGCCATTGCCCAAATGGGCAAATGATAGATGACAGGCAGGAGGGATAAAGCATTTTACTCTCTTTAGCCCGCCGCCATGTTACAGACCGCTTTTAACGAAAAATGGAGATGTTCCCGAATTTTACAAATTCCTGCTCTAATTTGACTTTCAAAACGTAGTAATAAACACCGGCTGGCAGGTCGCCGTTTTGGGAGCGGCCATTCCAATCGTTGTTGTAAGGCGCTGCCTGGAATACCCGGTCGCCCCAACGGTTGAAAATGATAAGCTCACTTTTTGCATAATTAAACGGGCAAGAAGTGGGGTCTACCACGATGAATTCCAATCGCTCATTATAACCGTCTGCATTGGGGGTGATACCCTCCGGGAAAACATTGTCAGGCGCCGCGCTCAGATCGCATACCTCAGTTATGTTTGAAAAAAGCACAATCGCCGTATCGCACAAGAGGGCACAATCAACATGGCAAATTTGGTAAATCAAAGTGTCAAATCCATTCGCATCAGCATTAGGCGTATAAGTAATGCTGTTTTCTTCGCTAATGGTCGCAATACCCTGTAAAGGAAACGCAATAATCGTCACCGTAACATCAGTCTGATGGCTGTCATTATTTAGAATAGGGATTTCAAGAGCTTGACTATTGACAGCCAAAGGGCCATCTTGTTGTGCCACTGGCGCTGCAATGACGGTCACTTGCACGGAAGAACTACTGTAATTTTCACAGCTAAGGGCAGACAGGGTCCAGGTAAGGGTATAATTTCCGGGGGATGCTATAATTGCCATACTCGTGGCAGAAGCTGGCGCTGTAAAAAACACGTTTCCGCTTGCATCTGACCAACTTCCTGAAGTTCCCTGGGGTAAATTCCCCGATAACTGAAAAGGCTCATCCGGACAGATAATAGTGGTTGATATGCCTGCTTGTGCTGGTGTCAAACCTTCCGAAGGATCGCTCAGCGTAACCTCCAGCGTACTCAGACATCCCTGCCCGTCCCGGCAATAAACCACATAAAATCCTGAACCAAGGTTGTCAAATAGCGCACTTGATTGAAAAATAGTGCCGTCTATTGAAAAGGTATAGGGAGGAAAGCCCCCCTGCGCATTCACGCGAATAGCACCATTGTTTTCCTGGCAATCGGGCGTTGTAGATTCAATCAAATTGACAATCAGGGTACTGTTGTTGTTAAGTCCGACGGGTTGCTGCGCAGTGCAGCCATTCACATCGCGCACAGTGACGGTGTAATTTCCGGCGGCAAGGTTGGAAAAAGTGCCGCTTGCCTGAAAATTGACGCCATCGAGGCTATACTGATAGGGCGAAGTACCACCGCTGCCCTGTGCCGTTAAACTCCCGTTGTTTTGGCCGCACGCTGGTTGCACGAGGTTGGAAATGGCGACCGAAGGCGCGGCGCTGCTATTGAGCG
>JBJXFD010000508.1:0-21312 GCA_046153985.1 Saprospiraceae bacterium | reverse complement strand
GGGCTTTGTGGTGCGGCCGTTCGGGGCGTTATTTTTCGGGCGGCTGGGCGATATCGTCGGCAGAAAATACACCTTCATGATGACGCTTCTGCTCATGGGGGGGGCGACTTTTCTGATCGGTTGTGTGCCAGGGTACGAAACAATCGGCTTCATGGCGCCGGTTTTGGTTTTGATCCTGCGGCTGTTGCAAGGTTTGGCCCTTGGCGGGGAATATGGCGGCGCGGCGACTTACGTGGCAGAACATGCTCCTGCCGAAAGGCGGGGCTACTGGACTTCCTGGATTCAAACGACGGCAACCTTAGGCTTATTCACTTCGCTGTTGGTCATCATGGTCACCAAGTCTGCAATGGGCGAAAAGGGTTTTTCGGACTGGGGCTGGCGCATTCCTTTTTGGGTTTCCATTCTTATGATCGGCATTTCGTACCTGATTCGGCGGAACATGAAGGAGTCGCCGCTGTTTGCGAAAGCCAAAGCAGCCGGCGAAACGGTTTCTAACCCGCTGACTGCAAGTTTCGGAAACAAATTAAACTTTAAATACGTCCTGCTCGCCTTGTTGGGCGCTACGATGGGGCAGGGGGTGATCTGGTACACCGGGCACTATTACGCGATGAGTTTCCTGAAAACGGATTGCGGCGTGGATGCTTTGCAGGTGGAAAAAATGATGACCTGGGCTTTTGTTTTTGGTACGCCATTTTTTGTCTTATTTGGATGGCTTTCTGACAAAATAGGCCGCAAACCGGTCATGCTCGCGGGGATGCTGATTGCCATCCTGAGCTATTTTCCAATTTACCGAGCCATGTATGGTCTGGCAAGCAATGGGCAGCGCATCGAAATCACCCAAAAAACCACCGTCGTGGTTTCGCGGCAAGCGGACCAAAAGAACCCGGCAGACAGCGTCATCACTACCATTACCCACAAGGAATTCACGGATGGCGCTGTATTCAACGAAACGCAAACGGCGCTAAAACTGGCGGATAACCCCCGCGAAGCCCCTCCCGTAAAAATCAAAGCGGCAACCCTGCTTCCCGCTTCGGCATTCTGGATGCTCATTCTGCTCATTTTCATCCAGATTATTTTTGTGACGATGGTTTACGGGCCGATTGCGGCGTTTTTGGTGGAAATGTTTCCCACAAAAATTCGCTACACCTCCATGTCCCTGCCTTACCACATTGGCAACGGGATTTTTGGCGGCCTGATGCCTGCTGTGGCGACTTATTTGGCTACAACAGCCAAAGGAAACGGGAACCCGGACTGGTTTTTGCAGGGCATCTGGTACCCCATCATCATTGCCGGGGTTTGTTTTGTGATCGGGTTGCTGTATATTAACGGAAAAGACACCAATGTTGAGGATTAAAGCTTTACTAATATGAACAAAATCAGAAGAATAGCAGGCTTCCTTTGGCTGGCCTTGAGCGCCATAGCCGGGTATTTCAGCATTACGTCCATCGGGTTGCCCAAATTCAACAGCGGCCTGGCGGGCAATCAATCCGACCTCGTTTTCGGGATCATTATGCTTTTTATCCTCACGCCGTTGATTGTGGGGAGTATGCTGATTTTCGGGTACTATTCGGTTAGTGGCGAGTATGACCGGGAGTGATGGGGTGGTTACTGGTTATTTGTTAGTGGTTATTGGTCTGTTTAGGATTGCGGCCTGGTGGGGTGGGGGTACTGGTTACTGGTTATTTGTTATTGGTTATTGGTCTGTTTAGGATTGCGGCTTGGTGGGGTGGTTATTGGTTACTGGTTATTTGTTATTGGTCTGTTTAGGATTCCGGCTTAAGTGGGGTGGGGGCTGGTTAAAAATAGGATACTTCTCTATTTTAATAGCGCTCTGCTGTTTCCCGACTGAAATTGTTCGCTATATTTATGCCTTCTACGATGTGGTTATTGGTTATCTTTTATTTGTTATTGGTGGGAACATGATGGAGGTTTCGTTTCTTCAATCATTACAGACATACCAATAATTAGTAACCAATAACCAATAACCAATATACCAATAACCAATATACCAGTAACCAATAACCAATAACCAATATACCAATAACCAGTACCAACCATGGCTCAACGAATAAATACGATCGAAGATTACAGGGAAGTTTACGCAAAAAGCGTGCAGGATCCGGAAACTTTCTGGGCTGAACAGGCCGCTGCTTTCTCCTGGCGGAAGCCTTGGGGCAAAGTGTTGGAATGGAATTTTCGCGAGCCTGATATTAAGTGGTTTTTGAACGGAAAGCTCAACATTACCGAAAATTGCCTCGATCGCCATTTGGAGACCCGGGGCGATCAGGTGGCGCTCCTTTTCGAGCCGAATAAACCCGACGGCGATGTGCGCACATTCACCTACCGGCAATTGCACGCGGAAGTATGCAGGGCAGCCAATGCCCTGCGCGCCAACGGCATCGGCAAAGGCGACCGGATTTGTTTTTACATGCCTATGGTGCCGGAATTGGCCATCGGCGTATTGGCCTGCGCCCGCATCGGCGCGGTTCATTCCGTTGTATTTGCCGGATTTTCAGCCCATTCCTTAGCTGACCGCATCAAAGACGCCGGCGCAAAAATGGTCATCTGCTCCGATTACAACGACCGCGGCCCCAAACACATTGGGGTCAAACACATTGTAGATGAAGCCTTAGCGATGGGGTGCGACACCGTGGAAACGGTATTGGTCTACAACAACACCTATAATGATATTGACTGGGTGGAAGGCCGCGACAAGTGGTGGCACTTAGAAGTAGACCATCAGTCTGATACCTGCGAAGCGGAAGAAATGGATTCAGAAGACCTGCTCTTCATCCTGTACACCTCCGGGTCAACGGGCAAACCCAAAGGCGTGGTACACACCTGCGGCGGTTATATGGTCTACACCTGCTATACCTTTGAAACGGTTTTCCAATACGAAGAAGGCGATGTTTTTTGGTGTACCGCTGATATTGGCTGGGTAACGGGGCATTCCTACATTGTTTACGGCCCATTGTTGGCCGGCGCCACCAGCATTCTATTTGAAGGCGTCCCTACCTACCCCGATCCGTCGCGTTTCTGGGAGGTTTGCGAAAAGCACAAAGTGACGCATTTTTATACTGCGCCCACAGCCCTTCGGGCGCTGATGGCCTATGGCGACCAACACCTGGAAGGCCACGACCTTTCTTCCATCAAAGTATTGGGCACGGTTGGCGAACCCATCAATGCAGAGGCATGGCATTGGTACGATGAAAAAATTGGCCGTGGCAAAGCGCCCATCGTAGATACCTGGTGGCAAACCGAAACCGGAGGCATGCTCATTTCTCCGATTGCGGGCGTCACGCCCACCAAGCCCTGCTTTGCCACTTTGCCCCTGCCTGGCGTTCAGCCTTGTCTGGTAGATGCCAGCGGAAACGAAATAACAGGCAATGATGTAGAGGGACTCCTCTGCCTAAAATTCCCGTGGCCGGGCATCCTGCGCACGACCTACGGCGACCACGAGCGGTGCCGGATTACCTATTTCTCCGCGTTTAAAGACCTGTATTTCACCGGCGACGGCGCCAGGCGGGATGCCGACGGCTACTACCGCATCATCGGACGGGTAGACGACGTCATGAACGTCTCCGGCCACCGCCTCGGAACGGCAGAAGTGGAAAACGCCATCAACGAGCACCCGGGAGTGGTGGAATCCGCAGTAGTTGGTTACCCGCACGACATCAAAGGGCAGGGTATTTACGCGTATGTGATTCCCAGAGAGCCTGTAGCGAATGAAAATGATTTTCGCAGGGAAATTATGGACGTTGTTTCGGATGAAATCGGCCCGATTGCCCGACCCGACAAAATCCAGATTGTTTCGGGGTTGCCCAAAACCCGTTCTGGCAAAATCATGCGCCGAATCCTGCGAAAAGTAGCGGAAGGGGATACGAGTAACCTGGGGGATATTTCGACGTTGTTGAACCCGGAGGTGGTGGAGGAGATAAAGACGGGGGCGAAATTGGTGTAGTGTCTATCACAATTCGGTCCCTACGGTTCCTGAGTTGGTAATTGAGCGCAGTCGAAATTATGTTTTTCTATGCCGCATGAGCGGATGGCACGGAGTTTCGCGGAGTAAACACGGAGTCACACAGAGTGGCTTTGCTCCGCGAAACTCCGCTTTTTGTGATTTTTAACCAATTTGAGGGATTTTCCGAATATTTGCCTTCCCGCTGGGCGGGACAGGTCTTGCAACTTGCCTTTTGCCTCTTATGAGACAGCCTCTCGCAGGAGGCAGGGGCTCGCCCAAGCGGTACACCTGGCTCTTTTTACCCCTTATCCGAAGGCAAAAAAACCTTGTGGATTTCATTCCTCGAAGAAATATTCAGCTTCTTGAAGATGCTGCGTTGGTGGTATTTCACGCCCTGGACAGAGAGCGACATTACGCTGGCAATTTCAGGATAGGTCATCCCTTCAATGAGGTAATGCACAATTTGGCGCTCTGTGGGTTTGAGCTCCATTTCTTCCGATTCCATGTGGCGCTTTTGTTTTGGAGAAAAGTACTGAACGATGCGCCGCGCAACGGATGAAGACAACGCGCTGCCTCCCTCTTCAACTACCGCAATCAATTGTTCTTCAATGTTTTTCAGCGACTGGCTTTTCAACATATAGCCGGTAGCACCTCCACACAATGCTTTAAAGATAGCGTCTGCATCATTAAAAACGGTGTACATGACAATGTCGGATTCTTCCGGCAACTTTTGCTTAAGGATCCCAATTGCATCGAGGCCGGAAAGTCCTGGCAGGTTGATGTCCAAAAGTAAAATACGCGCCGCGTTTTCCGCCCGGTAAAGTTTCTGAAACTTCTCGACGGAATCTACGGCAAATACGCAGTCCAGGCGCTCCGAACCGGCGCAATAATCCTGAAAATTCTGCCGGAATTGTGCATTGTCTTCAATCATCGCAACATTGATCATAAGAAACGGTTTTACAAGGATGTTTTTCCAAAAATATCCGGAACCTGCAAAATAAGCCGGAAAGAACGGTCCGTTTTTTCAATTTTCAAATCACCGTTCAGCAGCCTGGCGCGTTTGGCCATGCTGTCTAAACCCTTACCGCTGGAATGTGCCCCGCTTTTCAGGACATTGAACGAATTTTCAATGACCAGAACGAGTTCCTTCCGTTGGTTTTCAAGCCGGATGAAAACAAAGTTGCTGTTTGAGTGCCGAACGATGTTGTTGACCGCTTCCTTAAAAATCATCAGGACGTGGTGGCGCACCGGAGAAGTAATGTTACGCACCGATTCAGCAATGTGGATTTCAGCTTTCATGCGAATTTGCAACGGATAAAAAACCGATTCAGCGTGATCCTGAAGCCGGTTTGCCAATGCCTCTAACGTTTGGGGCCTGTCGTCTATCGCCCAGACAATATCACTCAGTTTGCCTATGCTTTCGTCGCTCAGGCTTTCAATCTGTGTAAGCGTGGTATTTCCGGATTCAGATTCCTGAAGCGATGATTTTGCGAGCATTGAAATTTGGGAGAGG
The DNA here is from genome assembly GCA_046153985.1 of Saprospiraceae bacterium. Taxonomy (GTDB): domain Bacteria; phylum Bacteroidota; class Bacteroidia; order Chitinophagales; family Saprospiraceae; genus JABWAJ01. The sequence goes on along the minus strand of JBJXFD010000508.1, from coordinate 15,838 downwards.
GAAGCGGCCACATCATCGTGCAAGTCGTCTGCAATTTGTTTTTTTATGTGGATGATCTGGTTCACCTGCCGGATTTTATCTAAGTAATAAATCAGCGCCATTGCCCCCAATAACAAGGCGATAAGCCCGCGAAACCACCATGTTTTGTAAAAAACCTGCTTAACGTAGAGCCCAATGCATTTCTCCGGGCTGGTATACCCCTCCCGATTGACGGTGCGAACGCATAACGTATAATCTCCGGCAGGCAGCGAACTGTATTGTATGACCGGGTTATTATGGCCTGAAACCCAGTCGGCATCAAACCCTTTTAATTTGTGCCAAAAACTATTTTGCTGCGGCGCTGCGTAATCGGTGGAACCAAGGTGAAATTCGACAAAGCGGGCATTGGCTTCTAATTTGATGACTGGCGCTTCCATATCGGGATAAAGCGTTTCAATATCGCCGTCAACTTGTCCGGATCGGAGGATTTTGGAGAAAAAAACTTCCGGAACAATAATGTTTTTTTCAATTTTTGAGGGGTCAAACCAGGTTACGCCGTTCAGCCCGCCAAAAAACATGAGACCTGATGCTGGATCGAACGAAGCGGAAGACATATTGAATTCTTCAATTTGCAGGCCATCTCTGGCAGAAAAATTCACCAGTTCTCCGGTTTGGGGATTCAGTTGGCTTAACCCCTGGTTGGTGCTTATCCAAATGTAGTTATCCCGATCAGCAAGCAGTGCGTTGATCACGTGGTTGGGCAGCCCGTCCACTGTACTAAGCTCGTGGATAAATGCTAACTTTTTTACATCAAACAAAAATAGTCCATGTGCGCGGGTACCCAGCCAGAGGGTATCTCCCATTTTCAGCATACAGGTAATCAAAAGGTCTGTTTTGTTTGCAGGCAGCAGGTTGTTTGAAAGCTTGTAATCTTTGACCCTGAATAATCCGCCTTCTCCCCCCGCCCAAATTTCGTTATCCTGACCCGCTACAACGGCCCTGATACGTGCGTAATTTTGACCTAAACCTAACACCACCGGCCTCTCATAATTCATTGGATCAATTTGTAACATGCCGGAAGCAGGCCCTCCTATCCAAAATTGACCGTTCGGTAGTTTAACGCCTGAGAACTGGTGGAATATCTGGTTGTGTCCGAATTCCTTCAATACCTTTCCACTTCCTTTATCCACAATATAAAGATGATCGAATTCACCGGCAAGCAACAATTTTTTTTCGCCAACCGGAAGGATAACCCGGGTTGTTCCAATAAAATCCGGCTTCCCAAGAGACGCGCCCGTTTTCAAATTTATCAGTTGCAACCCTGCCGGCACGGAAACCATCAGCGTGTCTACATTTTTGAACATAGCGCGGGCAGGTTCGCCTCTTAAAACTTCAATGAATTGAAATCCGGCCCCGCGTTTCATCACCAGAAAAACACCAAATTCTGTACCCACCCAAAGGTTGCCATAACGATCAGGCTCAACGGCGTTGGGGAGATTAATCAATCCAGCAATTTCAGGAGAAAAGAGGGAGGTATTCTGTCTTATAAAATCATTCAATAGTGTTTTAAAAAAATAAGGATTTTTGAGGTCTCTGGTGGTTTCCGGTAATGGTTGCAAAAACGGAGGTTGTTCCCCCACTAAAAATGCGTTATTATGTGGGTAAGTGATGAACGCCCCACCCTCGTAATTCAAATAACAAATCCACAGATCCGATCTTAGCCGTTGAGTCACTTCCCGCACCTGATGGTTTTCTTCTAAAATGCGAACCTTACCGGAAAAGCAGTCGTATGACCAGAGGTTTGAGTCCCCTGTTTTTCTAAAAAGGTAATTGCCTTTGAGTGGTGTCCACTTTTTGACAACCTTAACGGCCCCTTCTTCGTGAACTAATTGAAGGTGGCTTACTTTGCTATTTTCACTTCCAAAGACTTGCTTTTTGTCGTCCGTTATGAGGCTCTGGAAATATTCAGCGGTGACCAAAAGCTGCAGATTGGGTGATAACACAAAGGTTTTGCCCATTGCAGCTACCCACAAATTCCGATCGGCATCCTCCAGAACATAATTGATTTGAATTCCCTGAAAATTCGGTTGGATACCCGTTCCCGAAATACTAAATGGCGTTATTTCATATCCGTCGTAGCGATACAACCCGGTTCTTGTACCAATCCAGACAATGCCCTTGTGGTCATGGCAAACAGCCGTTACATTCCGATCCTTCAATCCTTCCCGAAAGCCAAGGTATCGAATCTCATAATCTGTTGATTGTGCAGCAAGTGTTTTCACTGTCAGCACCAATCCAATTACTGCTATCCGTATGGTTGATTTCCAATTCATTCCAAATTCAAAGTTCTCTGAAAATTAGGTGGAAACTTCATAACGAGCGGCATTTTTTTTTAAACTATACGATCGTATAGTTTTTTGGAAAAGCTGATGCCAACAGGAAAGATATGGAAAAGAGAGATATAAATTTGTCGCAGGTTTTGAACCTGAATTAGGTTAAGACCCAAACACCGCGGCAGCAATGCCTGCACTTGAAAGATGTTATAATGGTGTCTCGAGTAGCAAACACTATGAACAAAATCGAAACAAATTTACAACATCCGGGGTGTACGATCAGTTGAATTTGCGGAAACGAAAATTGGTAAATCGGTTCTCTTCTATTAAGCCATGGGAAAAAAGAATCAGTTTTAGTTTGTCTGCCGGCAAACGTCCGTTTTTGCGAATTCAACCCTTCTGTACACCCCTTTTTTTATTCTATTCGGGTATAGTTAAATGGTATTTTTTTCATCCCGTTTGGCGTTGGCCCTTCAATGTATGCGTTGAGCAGGGAGTCTTTTGGGATTTGATAGCCAATCCGTTGCGGGAAATCATGCGCCTTGTTTTCAAAAATGAAAAGCCCGTTTTCTACACTGATTAAAGTAAAAACGACGGGCAAACCTTCATTTTGATGAACAGTCGTTGGCGTATAGGTAATGTTTCCCTCCCGCAGCTGCAAAACAATGTTTTCCTGTGGGATCGTGTCCTTTCCTTGCACCAAAAAGCTGACTCCGGTCAGCTGGTCGGCTGCTTTCTTGCGCCAAACTTCGTGCAAGACGCCCCTTTTGTTCGTTAAGGTCCAGGCGCCGGTGAGGACATGTAGCTGGTCAAAATCTTTTTGGGTGAATGGCTGCGCAACAACGGGCGCCATCCCCAAAACTAACAAGGTCAGGGAAAGGAAGTGTTTTTTTGTCATGTCAATCGGATGTATATGAGGATTTAAGTATGCGAGTATTTGAGGATGCGGAGTCTGGGAAATTTGTTGTTCGTTGATCGTTGTAAGTTGATCGTTTAGTTTGATATTCGGAGGATGTTTTCGTTTCCCGGCATAAACCGACAACACAGTTAAATTTTCGCTTCGAATCCATTTTGATTGCACTCAGCCAGCTGACAAACGAACAACCAACAACGGCCAACGAACAACCCAAAGAACCACCAATCTTTTCTGAACCGAAACCTAACGACCAACCAACAACGCTCAACGAACAACCCCTCTTTATCCTTTTCCCTTTATCCTTTTTCAATACCTCCACCACTTCCGCACATTCAAAACAACGAAGCCTGCAACAAGTGCCATACCTGCAATTGCAGCCCAAGCCACATAAGTAGAATCGCTGCCGTCGCCTTCTGCCATGCGTTTAAGGTAGATGCCATATAACGCCCAGATGACGGCTACGCCATGAAATAAATGGTTGAAACGCCAGACCATGAACACTGCAAGCGCCGCACCGACTTCCACCATAATAATGGCCCAGTCTGATTCAGACAACATGCCGCCTTTCCATCCCGATCCAACGAGCAACGTCGTCACGTTGGCAATCAACGCCACGGTGATCCACCCCTGGTACAATCCAAAAACGAGGTGAGCGGTCCATTTTTCCCATTGACTGTCTGCCGACACGCCATTGCCGATCGCCTGATTGAGCCGCACCAAACAATACAAAAGCGCGATCATAACACCCACCGAAAGCAGCAATTGCTCCCAATGCCAGGCAAAAAGCCAGCCAATGTTGAGCACACAAGTTGCTATAAACCACCAACCTGCTTTGGCTACTCCTGGCGCCTGTTTTCCGGTCAGCAATGCAATACCCTGCATACCCGCCCAGATCAGTATCCACAGATAAATGATGCCCCAAATGGAGAAGGTCAGGCCAGCAGGCACAAACAAATTGGGATACAAATCAGAAAGCTCCCCGGGCGTGCGGCCATTGAGCGGCAAAGCATTCGCTAAATAATTGAGGTACAATACTGCTGCCAGGGCAACGATATTCAACAGGTACAGCACTTTATGGCTTGTAGTATTTTCAGCGGTTTGATTCATAACGGCGCGTGGTTTATAGCTTTTGCAAACGGGAATATACGAAATTTTAAAAAAAAGAGCCGTCCCGATGTTCAGAACGACTCTTTTTTTATGAAGCCAATGGCCTAAACCTGTTTTTACTTCTTTTTCTTTTTGGTCTGATCGCGTTCTGCCGCAACGCGTTGTTGCTCTTTCATGGCATTTTCAAGGCGTTCGGCAAAAGCCGATTTCTTTTTGGGCTTTGCTTTGTTTCGTTCCAACAGCGCTTTGATCTTCTCCTGATCAATGAGGAACTTGTTGGTGACTATGGTTTGGCCAATGTTGATCACGTTGCTGAACAGCAGGTAACAGGTCAAACCCGAAGCGAAGCTATTGAAAAACCCGAGGAACAGGATCGGCATGATGTACTGCATCCACTTCATGGCCGGGTTGGCCGAGAAGTCCATGTGCTTGGTATTGTAATAGGTATAGATCAGCGTGGTCGCCGCCCAGAGGATCGTAAACAAGCTGATGTGGGAACCAAATCCTAATGGAATTTCAAACGGCAGCCGGGCAATTACATCATAAGAAGACAAGTCGGTTGCCCAAAGGAAACTCGACTGTCGAAACTCGATGGACGCCGGGAAGAAGCGGTATAGTGCAAACCAGATCGGCATTTGCAACAACATCGGAAAACAACCACCCAACGGGTTTACCCCGAATTCGCGGTACATTTTCATCGTTTCCATCTGCACCTGCTGCGGATCGTCTTTGTGCTTCGTTTTCAGGGTCTCAATCTGTGGTTTCAGCGCACCCATTTTAGCCTGCGAATAGAGCATGCGGTAAGACAGCGGAAAAACCAGCACCTTTACAAACAGCGTAAGGATCAGGATGACCAAACCCGCGCTGCCCATGAAGGAAGACAGAAAGTTAAATATCGGACGGATAATCCAGCGGTTGATCGAACCAAAAATGCTCCATCCGAAAGGAATCACATCCTCAAAATAGTCGCCCATCTCTTTCATCCGCTTGAACTCGTTCGGTCCGGCGTAGAGGGACATCGCTATTGTTTCGCTTGCTGCGTGGCCGTAGGGAATGCGCACTTCGGAACGCAGGCGCTTCAGGTCTTCGTTTTCCAGGTCAAACACCTGGGTTTCCATTGTCGCGCCGTTAAACCGCTGATCTGCAAACAAACCCGTGGTAAAGAACTGGTTGGAGTGTGCCACCCATTTCAGGGGCTGGCCATCGGCGGTTTCGGTATCGTCAGCGGTGCAGGAACAGTAATCGGCGGCGTCTTCTGTGGGTTTGAAATAAACGGTGGCGTAGTTCCGCTCGTAATTCCGGTTGATTTCAATCGGATCGAGGAAGTTGACCCAGTTGAGTTTGATCTCCTGTGCGTCGTTGGCAATCAGGCTGTTCAGGCCCTCAAAGCGAATATCGTAATCAATTTTGTACGAATTCGGCGCGAGGGTATAGGTCTGCTCGAAGTAGCGCCCTTCTCCTGCCGAAGCACGGAATTTAATGGCGGTACCTTCCTGCGTTGCTTCAAAATAGAGTTGCCCGGTGGAAATCCCGCCCCCCGGAAGGGAAGCAATCGGCAAAAAGTATTCGAATTTGTTCTTCTTGTCTTCCAGCAGTTTGACCGGAATTTTGGTTTGGACAAACGCCGAATCTTCCAGCACTTTGGAATACTGCTTGAGTTCAATTTCCTGAATCCGCCCGCCTTTGTTGCTGAAACTGACCTTTATCACCTCGTTTTCCAAAACGGTGGTTTTTTCTTCCCCTACCGCTGCGGCCGCAAAAGAACCGAAGGCAGCACTTGCCTGGGCTGTTTTTGCGGAGTCGCTCACTACAGTTGCAGGCGTTTGCTGCGCATTGGTGTCCGTTGCTGGCAGTTTCGCTAAGCTGTCGGGCAGTTGTTGGCGGGCTTCCAACTGCGCAATCGAGTCTGCACTGCGCTGCTGCGCCTCCATTTCTTCCGCAGAAGGCGCCATCACCTGTTGCCACACCACGAGCAAAGCAAAAATGAGGGAAAGTCCTATAATGGTATTTCTATCCATGTCTGAATGAACTATTTGTTCGATTTTTTCACCCGGAAAAGCCGGCATTCTCAAAACTGCGCAAATCTACACTTTTGTCAGTGCTTAACCTTGCTTCCTTCGTTTTTTGAGATAAAATGGTCATTAAGTTGGGATGAAAGCATGGAATCCACTGATCTATCTGCTACTATAATTCGGCGCTTCCTTCGTAATAATCACATTGTGCGGATGGCTTTCGCGGATGCCGGAGGCGGTAATTTTGACAAAATTGGCCTGCTCAAAAAGCGCATCCACCGTTGGCGCGCCGCAATAACCCATGCCTGCCCGCAAGCCGCCGATGTACTGCACCATCACTTCTTCCACCGTTCCTTTATACGGCACACGGCCTTCGATGCCTTCCGGAACGAGCTTCCGGATATCGTCTTCCACATCCTGAAAATAGCGGTCTTTCGACCCCTCCTTCATGGCGCCCAGCGAGCCCATGCCGCGGTAGATTTTAAATTTTCGGCCTTCAAAAATGATGGTTTCCCCCGGCGCTTCTTCCACTCCGGCAAAAAGGCTGCCCCCCATGATGGTGCTGGCGCCTGCGGCCAAGGCTTTCACGATGTCACCGGTGTAGCGGATTCCGCCGTCTCCGATGATGGGAACCCCGGAGCCTTTGATGGCAGCTGCTGCGTTGTAAATGGCCGACAATTGCGGTACGCCAACGCCGGCTACAACCCGTGTGGTGCAGATACTTCCGGGACCTACGCCCACTTTCACTCCGTCAGCGCCGGCATCCACAAGCGCTTTGGCGCCTTCGCCGGTAGCGACATTGCCGCCGATGATTTGCAATTCGGGGTAAGCTTTTTTGATGCGTTTTACTGCGTCGAGTACGCCTTTCGAATGGCCGTGCGCAGTGTCCACCGCTACAACGTCCACGCTCACTTTCACAAGCGCTTCGATGCGTTCCATCACGTCGTTCGTCACGCCAACCGCTGCACCAACCACCAGGCGGCCCAGCAAATCTTTGCAGGAACGCGGATAATCGTGCAGCTTCATGATGTCTTTATAGGTAATCAACCCCACCAACATGTAGTTGTCGTCAACGACGGGCAGCTTTTCAATTTTTCGACTTTGCAAAATGTCGCGTGCTTGTTCCAGCGTAGTGCCCAAAGGCGCTGTGACCAGATTACCGGTCGTCATTAACTCCCGGATGGGGCGCTTTACGTTTCTTTCAAAGCGCAAATCGCGGTTGGTGAGGATGCCAATGAGCCGCTTTTGCTGGTTGACGATGGGAATGCCGCCAATTTTGAATTGCTGCATCAACGACAGCGCGTCGCTGACAAGGGCGTCTTCCATTAGCGTCACCGGATCCACAATCATGCCACTTTCGGAGCGTTTCACCAAACGCACTTGCGCGGCCTGCTCCTCGATCGTCATGTTTTTGTGGATGATCCCGATGCCGCCTTGCCGGGCGATCGCAATGGCCAATTTGCTTTCGGTGACGGTGTCCATCGCTGCCGAAGCAATGGGTACGTTGAGTCGAAGATTGCGGGTAAATTGTGAAGAAATGTCAACTTCGCGTGGAAGGACTTCGGAGTAGCCGGGCGTCAAAAGCACGTCATCGAAGGTGAGCGCTTCACCCAGAAACTTGTTGCGGTCTGAATTTTTTGTTTCCATGCGCAAAGGTATGGAATTTGTTTAAATTTTAAAGAAGGGGATTATTTTTTACCGCATAGGGTGTTTTTTTACCACATGTGGTAAAGAGTTATGCAACCGCTTATCTTTACGCACCAAAACTAATACCAGCCCACATGCTCACAGCAATTTCACCGGTTGATGGTCGCTACAGCCGCCAAACAGCCCCGTTATCTGCCTATTTTTCGGAATTTGCCCTCATCCGCTACCGCATCTTAGTTGAAGTGCGCTATTTTAATGCCCTGTGCCGCCTGCCTTTGCCGCAATTGCAGGAGGTTCCAGCCGAAAAACTCAACGCCCTGCTGCGCTTAGCCGAAGGGTTCGACGTAACAGAAGCGGAATCGGTGAAACACATCGAACGAGAAACCAACCACGATGTGAAAGCGGTGGAATACTACCTGAAATCGAAAATGGACGGACTTGGGCTGGAGCGCTACAAAGAATTTGTGCATTTCGGACTGACCTCGCAGGACATCAACAACACCGCCACCCCGCTGCTGCTGAAACACGCCATGGAACAGGTTTATTACCCCGCGCTAACGCAGTTGTCGCATAGTTTGGAAGCGCTCGCTGAATCCTGGCGCGGCATTCCGATGCTGGCGCATACCCACGGCCAACCGGCCTCTCCGACCACGGTGGGCAAGGAGTTCCGGGTGTTCACCGAACGGCTGCATGCCCAAACGGCCCTGCTGCATGGCGTAGCCTACAAAGCCAAATTCGGGGGCGCTACCGGCAATTTTAACGCGCATTTCGTCGCGTATCCAAATGTAGACTGGCGGGCGTTTGCCGATCATTTTGTGGAAAAAGACCTGGGACTCACCCGTTCCCACCCAACCACGCAAATCGAACATTACGACCACCTGGCCGCGTTGTTCCACGGCATGATGCGCATCAACACCATCCTCATTGACCTTTGCCGGGATGTGTGGACGTATATTTCGATGGAATATTTCAAGCAAAAAACTGTGGCGGGCGAAATAGGCTCTTCGGCCATGCCGCACAAAGTGAATCCGATTGATTTTGAAAATGCAGAAGGAAACCTCGGCTTAGCTAATGCCATTTTTGGACACTTAGCCGATAAACTCCCCGTTTCCCGCCTGCAACGTGACCTCACCGACAGCACGGTACTGCGCAACATCGGCGTGCCATTTGCGCACACGATGATTGCTTTTCAGGCCATCGCGAAAGGATTGGGAAAATTGATTTTGAATGAACCGCGCCTGCACGCCGACCTCGACGCCAACTGGGCCGTTGTAGCCGAAGCCATCCAAACCATTCTTCGCCGGGAAGGCTATCCGCAGCCTTATGAAGCGCTGAAGGAATTGACGCGGGGGAAGACGGCGATTACAAAAGGGGATATTGAGGGGTTTATTGGGCATTTGAAGGTGAGTGCTGAGGTGCGGGAGGAGTTAAGGAAGATTACGCCGCATAATTTTGTAGGAATCGTAGATTGAATTACCGTGTCGAACTAAACGTCAACGACCCAACCAGCTCATCATACCTTCCCCCAAAAGGCCGGTAATAGAGCAAAATGGTGTATTCATTTTCCGCTTCGTACCAATCGCCTTCAATCTCACTCAAATTCAACGGCGCCGTAACCGCCGGTAATTTTCGTGGCGCAACCGCATATGCGTAGTTGTAATACCCCTGTTTAAGCGGCGTTTTCACCACATAACCATTGATGGCCGGGTTGTAAACCATCTTGTATTCCGGCATCAGTTGCCAGTCGTTGAACGCCCCAACTAAGTACACATCTTCTTCGTAATAGGGCTCCGGGCTGTAAAGGCTGAACAGCACCTGGCCATATTCGCTGGCTAAATTTGAATTGTCCTGATCAACGGTTTCAACCACATAATTGCCATTGATGTCGCGACTGTTGAGGTAGACTTTGCCGGAAAGCTTGACCTCTTTGCCCAAAATAACTTCATACCGATCCGGGAATTGGTCAATGGATATGATTTGGTCATTCCGGTACCGCAAACTCCGGAAGTCGAAGAACCGGAATTCTTTCCCGGCAGGAAAAACCACCTTATCCTGGTAGTCAAAGATCATATTGTTTGCGCGTACAAAAAGTGGCGCCACCCCGCTGACCGCATTGTCCCATCTGCCATTTTGCAGCACCACGGCCCGCACTTCCTGTTGGGGGCTCTTGATGGGAAAGCGTTCGAAATCGCCAGAAAAATCAATCTCCTGATGCGTATCCATTTTACTGACCATGGCTGGCCGGGACACCTGCGCGGTGATCCTGACTTTCGGATCTACCACCATGAGGCGGCGGGTGATGACCAGCGTTTTTTCGTCCTCATCTTCGTACACTTTGAGCAGGTAGTTGCCCGATTTGGTCCAGTTCATGTTTTCATGGGGCAGAAAAAGCTCGTAGTGTGTATAAGTCTGAAGGGTTTTAAAAGAAAAGCTGAAGCGGTCAATGCGGTCTTCGGAATACCCATCATTGTACTCCATTTCCGAAAGGTCGGAGGGGCGCCAGTTCATGTCGCAATGGACGATGCTGTACGTATAATCTTTCACGTCCGCGTCTAAGTCGTCGAAAGACAGCACCAACTGGGAAGCGCGGCCAAGCTCCACAATGGGCTGGGTCAGAAAGAGTTCCGGTGCATGAAAGCGCACCGTCCGGATATTGGGTTTATACACATAGTTCTCATAGCGGAGCCCTTCGTCCTGCGCTCCGGCCAAAACCGGAAGGCCCACGATCAGCATTGCCAAAAAACGAAAGAACTGAAGTTTGTTTTGAAAAGCGTTTAGCATGTTTGCTTACAGGTTAGCATATTGTTGTTCATAATAATGTCGGTACGCACCACTGGTAACGCTTTCTAACCACGCGTCATTGTCTAAATACCAGGCAGCCGTTGCGCGCAAGCCCTGGAGCGCATCCATAGAAGGCGTCCAGCCCAGTTCGTCTTTTATTTTGGAGGCGTCAATGGCGTAGCGGCGGTCGTGCCCGGGGCGGTCTTTCACAAACGTGATCAACCCGCGGGAAGTGCCGGGTTTCCGGTCCATCAACTCATCCATAATATCGCAAAGCGCGTGTACGAGGTCAATGTTTTTCCACTCGTTGTTGCCGCCGATATTGTAGGTTTCTCCGATTTTTCCTTTGTGGAAAATGGTATCAATGGCGCCCGCATGATCCCCCACCCAAAGCCAGTCGCGGGTGTAAAGTCCGTCGCCATACACCGGCAGCGGTTTTTCGATGCGAATGTTGTTGATCATCAACGGAATGAGTTTTTCCGGAAATTGAAAAGGCCCATAGTTGTTGGAACAATTCGACAGCACCACAGGCAGGCCATAGGTGTGGAAATAGGCGCGCACCAAATGATCGGACGCAGCCTTGGAGGCAGAATAGGGTGATCGGGGATCGTAGGCGGTTTTTTCTGTGAAGTAACCGGTGTCTCCGAGCGATCCATAAACCTCGTCGGTAGAAATCTGGTAAAAACGCTTACCCGTAAAATCTTTCCAATGGCGCCGCGCTGCGTTGAGCAACTGAACCGTGCCGACGATATTTGTTTCAATAAAACTCATCGGATTCTCAATTGAGCGATCCACATGCGACTCGGCGGCTAAGTGGATGACGCCGTCAAACCGGTAAGCTTCGAAGAGTTGATCCAGCGTATCCGGGTCGTTGATGTCGCCTTTTACAAACGTGTAATTGGGCGCCGACTCTACTTCCCGAAGGTTTTCGAGGTTGCCGGCGTAGGTCAGCTTATCTAAGTTGACAATGCGCGATTCCGGGTAACGCGCAACCATAAGTTGCACCAGATGCGAGCCGATGAACCCGGCGCCTCCGGTAATCAGGATGTTTTTGTAGCTCATGTTTAGTATTTAGTCAATGTCTGTCCATTTAGTTGGTGTCTGTTCTTTAGAGTTCGAGCGCTCCGGTCATTGAGCGAAGTCGAAATGAACGCAGCTATCGGACTATAAAGACAGACACCCCTTAAACAACGATAACTTTTTGAAAATATTCGTAAGTCATGCGCAAACCTTCATCTCGGGAGATTTTGGGTTCCCAACCCAGTAATTTTTTGGCTTTGGTAATGTCCGGTTGCCGGATTTTCGGGTCTTCCTGGGGCAATGTCCGGTAATCTATCCAGGCATTCGGATTGCCAACCAACCGCACCACTTCCTCCGCGACTCCTTTGATCGTGATTTCGTCCGGATTGCCAATGTTCACCGGTAGGTGGTAATCGCTCATCAGCAGTCGGTAGATGCCTTCCACAAGGTCGTCTACATAGCAAAAAGAGCGCGTTTGCGAGCCATCGCCAAAGATGGTTAACCCTTCGCCCCGCATGGCCTGTGAAAAAAAAGCCGGCAGGGCGCGACCGTCGTTCATCCTCATGCGCGGGCCATAGGTATTAAAAATGCGGACGATGCACGTGTCGAGTTTGTGAAAATTGTGGTACGCCATGGTGATGGCTTCCATAAACCGCTTGGCTTCATCGTAAACGCCGCGCGGGCCAACCGGGTTTACATTGCCCCAGTACGATTCCGGTTGCGGGTGGATCAAAGGATCGCCGTACACTTCCGACGTGGAAGCCACGAGGATGCGTGATTTTTTCGCCAAGGCCAATCCCAGCAGGTTGTGCGTTCCCAAAGCGCCTACTTTCAGGGTTTGGATGGGCATTTGCAGGTAATCAATGGGGCTGGCCGGCGAAGCAAAATGCAGGATGTAGTCGAATTCGCCGGGCACATGGATGAATTTCGTGACGTCGTGGTGGTAGTATTCGAATTCTTTGAGCGGAAAAAGATGCTCGATGTTGGCAATATTCCCGGTGAGCAAGTTGTCCATACCAACGACGTGGAACCCTTCCCGGATAAACCGGTCGCAAAGGTGTGATCCCAGAAAACCCGCAGCGCCGGTAATGAGAATTTTGCTCACAAAAGCTTGATTCTGACCTGTCTGACGGCAGGCAGGTTTGATGACAAAAAAAATGCAGTGGGACAAAGATAATCGGAAATTGAAAATATGCCGATCTTGCGCCCCTGAACTAAAATCTCGCACCGTTGGGTGCGAATCCTTTTTTGTCATACTGAACGCTGCGAATCATGTATTTAAACTCAATACAATGTACAAAACTAAGCAGCGTGAAGTATACTTATGATAAATGATAAAGCATGAAAACGATTGTAAAACACTTTTTTGTGGCCATTTTTCCGGCATTGCTGATGACCGGTCCAGTCTTTGCACAAATGCCATCCCAACGAGCGAAGCCGAGGGCTTCTCAAGCGCCGGCCAACACCGACAAAGCCCTGCTGCTGCACATTTCGTATGCCTTTCAAACCCCGGGCGGTGACTTGAAAGACCGCTTTGGAAACAATTATGACGTGGGCGGCGGCTTGGAATGGATGACGGCCAAAGGCAACTGGATTTTCGGATTGGACGGCGGCTACCTGTTCGGCTCGACGGTCAAAACGGATGTGTTGGCCGGATTGCGCACCCCCGAAGGGTTCATCATTGGAAACGACCGCGCTTACGCCGATATCCAGCTCAGGGAACGTGGATTTCACAGCACGCTGCTTTTTGGGAAGCTTTTTTCGCTTTCCGAAGTCAACAAACGTTCGGGCATTCGGGCAACCATAGGCGGCGGCTTCATCCAGCACAGCATCCGAATTCAGGACGACCCCTCGCGCAGCGTGCCCCAATTGTCGGATGAATACAAAAAAGGGTACGACCGGCTGACTAATGGTTTTTTGCTCACGCAGTTCATCGGGTATCAATACCTGGGCGCTGACCGGCGCGCTAATTTTTTTGCGGGGATTGAGTGTTCGCAGGGCTTCACCCAAAGCCGCCGCGATTTCAACTTTGATACCCGGAGCAGCGACACCGCCAAACGCCTCGATTTGCTTTTTGGCATCCGGGTGGGCTGGACGTTGCCGTTTTACCTGAATTCTAATCCTGATTCGATTTATTATTATTGATGATCTTACTCTACGACGTCGCCATATTTCTGTACACCGCGCTCATTCGCATGGCAGTCGGGTTCCAACCCAAAGCGGCGCAATGGGTGGCCGGCAGGCGCAACCTGTTTGAGCGCCTGAACGAAGCCACCGCTGCGTGGAAAACGAGCGAACGGCGGTTTACAGTCTGGATTCATTGCGCTTCTCTTGGCGAGTTTGAGCAAGGCCGCCCGCTGATCGAATCGCTGAAACGCCAAAACCCGGAGGTGCGCATCGTACTGACGTTTTTTTCGCCGTCGGGTTATGAAATCCGCAAAAACTACCCGCAGACCGATTTCATTGGCTACCTGCCCACCGATACCCGGCGCAATGCTGCCCATTTTTTGGATTTGGTGCAGCCCGATCTGGCTGTTTTTGTGAAATACGAATTCTGGATCCACCACTTGCAGGCGTTACAAAAAAGGCAGGTTCAAACCCTGCTCATTTCGGCGCTGTTTCGGAAAGAACAGGTCTTTTTTCAGTGGTACGGCGGCCTGTTCCGCAAAGCCCTCGGCGCTTTCAGCCATATTTTTACCCAAAATGAACCGTCTGCGGCCTTGCTGCGCCAATTGGATTTGAAAGCGGTCACCGTAGCCGGCGATACGCGTGTGGATCGCGTTATGCAATTGGCGGAAAGCGCCTCCGCATACCCCATCGTGGAAGCCTTCCGGGGATCAGCAAAACTTCTGATCGCCGGCAGCACCTGGCCAGAAGACGAAGCCCTGTTGCTCCCATTTTTACTTGAAAATTTGCCTCCGGACTGGAAAGCGGTCATCGCGCCGCACCAGGCCGATGCTGCGCACGTGCAGCCGGTTTTGCGCACGTTGGGCGAAGCGGCCATTCCGTATTCCCGGGCCACCACCGAAAACGCAGCAACGGCGCGTTTCCTCATTATTGACAATGTGGGAATGCTGTCTTCGCTGTACCAATACGGCACGGTGGCTTATATCGGCGGCGGTTTCGGCGCAGGTATCCACAACACGCTGGAACCCATTGCGTTTGGATTGCCGGTGATCTTTGGTCCGAAGTACGAAAAGTTTGAGGAAGCGAGGTATTTGGTTGAAAATGGAGGTGGCTTTTCTATACAAAACCAGGATGCTTTAGTCGTGGCTTTCCGCCAATTACAAGCACCCGAATTTTATACAAAGTCGTCTGAAACCGCGAAAAGTTACCTCCTGAACAATCAGGGAGCTACCAGGCAGATTGTGGAATTTATTCTTTCAACGCTTCGAGGGTCGCTCTGACCTTTTGCTGAAAAGGCGCCAGAAATGCAGGAAGCGCGCCTTCGTTGGTGTCCAATCTCCAGGCCTTGACTACTTCGCCTTTTTTGATTTCAATATGAAAGGTCCCTTGATCGGCACAATCCGGGCAGCCGAAAGTGGTATCCGCCGCCGTATATAATTCATCAGGTAAAGCTTTCAACAGCGCTTCTGCCGCCGCAAGGTCTGCTGCTGGGAGGGCTGCACCACCGTACGTGTAATCCGTCCGTTGACAAGTCTGGCCCTCGCCTTTCACTAAAGCAGTGGGGGTGTACTTGTAGAACGTACCGCAATTGTTGATACAATGGCAGTAACCGGATCCAAACACAAAATAGTCCACCGAATCAGAAGGTGTCGGCGTTGTTTTGCAGGAAAAGAAGCTGGCGCCAGTCAGGAACAAGAAAAGGATTTTGACTTTCATTGGAATGAGTTTTGCAACAAAGATAGCAGAAAAATAAGTTTGTGAAAAGCAACATCGTTGGGTGGGTGTTTTCGTTGATTTGTCTAAAAAACCTTGCCCTCTATACCCAAAAAGGCTTAATATTGAACCTGTATTCAAAATTATCCTGAACACATGAAGGAGACCATCCGGCGATATGCCACAAAAAAGTTAAAAGAACA
>JBJXFD010000493.1:0-7465 GCA_046153985.1 Saprospiraceae bacterium | reverse complement strand
CGCCAAAGTGGTGGTGGCCGACGCCCTGCAATGGCAGCCCGAGGCCCTGTTCGATGCCGTCCTGCTCGATGCGCCCTGTTCCGCCACCGGCACCATCCGCCGCCACCCCGATCTGCCCTTTGTGAAATCCGATGCCGACCTGCCCGCGCTGGTCGCCCTGCAAAAGGCGCTGATCGACCGGGCCTTGAGCTTTCTGAAACCCGGCGGCAGGATGATCTATTGCACCTGCTCGCTCTTGCCCGAGGAAGGCGAAACCCAGGCCCTGGCCGCCCTGTCGCGCCACAAGGGCCTGCGCAGCCTGCCCGGCGCGCTCGACCTGCCCGGGCTGGCCCGCGACTGGCACACGATGGAAGGCGGCCTGCGCCTGCGCCCGGATTACTGGGGCGATCAGGGCGGGATGGACGGGTTTTACATCATCGCGCTGCGCACGCCGCAGGGGTAGTGTTGCCCGTGATATCCGCTTTCATATCAAAGTCGACATAGAGCGCGTGTGCTCAAGCATCTTTGCCGCAAATGCCCGTTCGCCACCCATAATTGCATATACGGATGAAAAATCGAGGCGTAGTCTAGGCTCAGGAAAAAGGGCGGCAATCAAGGCCGTTGCTGCGTCAAGATCCAGACCGCTGTTCCGCGATCCGTCCTTTTGGGGAGTTTACATTATGAAACTCGAATCCGATCTTTGGCAATTAAGTACGGTGCAAGGACTAGATCAAGACATTGAACTGAAATCCATTGGCTGCACGATTTCTATGCGCGATATTTATTTCAAAACGGAGAGCCTGTAAAAAACCTCCTCCAAAAAAAATCCGACCCGCCCTTGCGTTGTCGGATTTTTTTTAAACCTTTGCATCATCGTACCGATACAATGATACGTTTTCCAAAATGTCACCGCTACGCGGTTTTAATTGAAAAGTAAGCCCAGTTCAAAATCACAAATCAATCCACCAGTCAACTAATAAACCAATAAACCAGTCAACCAATAAACCATCCTGTCATGCACACCTCCACCGCCCGCCTCCCATACTCCGATGCCTTGCCCATCTATCGGCAATTGAAAGGAAATGGCCCTACTTGCCTGTTTGAATCGGCTTCGGCAACCGACAAATCCAGCCGACTTTCGGTCATCGGCTTTGAACCGACGCTGGAATTAATCGGTAAGGATGAACATCTGGATATCCGCTTACTCGACCCGCGCGGGGCCGTTTTTTATGCGTTTGTACAAACGGCTTTTAGCTCATTTGTAGAAAGCGAACGCGAGGGAAGGCTTTTGCTCCGCATCCCAAAAACGCCTTTCCAGGGCGCAGAAGAAGATCGCCTGGAGCGCCAAAACATCGTGCAGCCCCTTCGCAGTCTGCTCGCTGAATTCAAAACTACCGACAAGAACTTTATGGGTTTTTATGGGGCACTAGCCTATCAGTTCGTGTTTCAGTTCGAGGATCTGGAATGCTCCAAAGCTTGCCCGGAACCAGATTTTCATCTGTTTTTATTCGACAATCTCCTGTTGTTCAATCATTTGACCCAGGATCTCACGCTTTATGTGACGCGAGCAAACGAGCAGACTTCCCAACAAGATTTGGAAAGTCTGCTGCAAAAAATAAACACACACCCGAGTGACGCAGCGCAACTGTCAGGCGATACTGAATGGTCAGATGGGGCGCTGCGTATTGGGAAATTTGTGTCAACGCCCGACGATGAAACCTTCAAAAAACAAGTGCAACGCGGCATCCAATTGTGCAATGAAGGCGAACTGCTCGAACTTGTGCTCAGCCGAAAACTCACCGCCTCAGTTACAGGCGACCTGCTCCCGCTTTACGCACGCTACAAAGCCATCAACCCATCTCCCTACCTGTTTTATTTTGATTTTGGCGACGAAACGCTGCTCGGTGCAAGCCCTGAAATGATGCTCCGCTACGAAAATGGCCGCGCTACCCTGCGTCCCATTTCCGGCTCTATCCGCCGCTCGCAAGATCCCATCGAAGACCACCGTTTGATGATGCAATTGCTCAACGATCCCAAGGAAAATTCCGAACTGGATATGCTGATTGACCTGGGTCGCAATGATTTGGCTCGGATTTGTCAGCCCGGTATCGACATCGAACACTACCGAATTGTAGAAAAATACTCCCACGTGACCCACACGGTGGCACAGTTGAGCGGAACGCTGCAGCCGCGCTATTCTGGATTCGATGCACTCATCGCCAGCCTGAATGCAGGGACCCTGACGGGCGCACCCAAAATTGCTGCCATGCAGTACATTGAGGAAATTGAGCAGCACTCGCGCGGCTACTACGGCGGCAGCATCGGCTGGCTGCTCTTCAATGGCGACGTGAATACCGCCATCACGATCCGCACGGCCCATGTGCGCGATGGGTTATTATCCTTCTCTGCTGGCGCTACGCTGCTTTATGAATCTGTGCCGGAAAATGAACTTCGGGAGACGAGGATTAAAGCAGGGGCTTTTATGGCGGCGGTGGAGGGATTTGGGGAGTGAGAATGAGTCGTCGAAGGAGAAATTTAACAGGAAAACCGGAAAGCCGATTATTAGGTATAAAAAAGTCCTCCTACCAAATGTATTGATAGAAGGACCTAAGTTTTTAGTTCATTCGCCTCACTGCTTCACCACCTTCAAAGCCGCGCCGCCACCATTTTCAGTAGCAATACGCACCACATAATTACCCGAAGGCAAGTGTTGCAGGTCAATATCCAGCAGGTTTTCGCCTTCGGAAAGATTGATGCTACGGGTCATCAGCGTTTCACCTAAAAGGTTGTGGAGACTGATGATTGCGTCGGAAGCTGTGTTCGCGCGGAGGCTCAATTGTGCAAAATCTGCCGTTGGGTTTGGCGAAATTTTCAGGTCAAAATTTTGGCCTTCAAGTTCATCTGTACCCACTTGCAGATCACGTACACCATTCGCAAACCATACGCCCCAGTAGTGCGCTGATACGATTTGGCTGCTATTGCCCTGCGGCTGAATCTTGTTCGGATTCAAGCTCTGTAAACGCAGGTCATAGCCCGTCGCATTTGGCTTTTCGTACATCAATTTGTTGTCCAGGCGGGTGTAATTTGGCCAGCCTAGTTCGCCATTATTGGAAACAATAACATCATAATCCCCCGTTTCAGAGTTTGCGCCCATAATATCATAGCGCAGGGTACTAACCTCGTCAATTAGGTCGAAGGCGATAACAAAAGGCGAATTTTTAGCAATCGTCGGGTTGTTAATGCTTACCTTTTCTGGCAGACCCGTAAAGAGTTTGGTGATGAACGCATCGCCGCCATCGGTGAATTGGTCGTTCTCCCAGTATTGAAGAAAACCAATGTCCCAATAACCCACACCGTCCAGGTCATTGTGCGCATCGTACATCAGGTATTGACCAGAATAATCAAATTCCATCACGTCGGCATACTCTACGTCGCCTGTAATTTGCCCTTGAGTATAGGTCGGGTTGTATAAGAAAAACGTCTCGAACGACACGTCGGGATCAGCGAAGTCATAGATTTTAATGCGCGGTGCGGCAAACTCATCAAGAACTGCAACAAATCGTCCATCCTTTGAAATCGCAGCATTACGATAGGGCCCCGGAAACACCTGAAATACGACGAACTGGTTAAGCGCATAATCGAACTCAATCGCCATAAGTTCTTTGGCATCATTCACGAACACAAGGCTTACGCCATTGTCTGTGATACTTGGGCGGCTATAAACGCCTTCTGTATAAAGCGACGTGATTATTTGCCCAGTCCCATTCGCCAAATCTAGATTGTTGCCATTATTGCTCGTACAAAGGATATAATCTGTTCCAGGGTTTGGGCTCAATTGGCCAAGATAATTGCCACTCGGGGCGCCGCTCCCAATACCCACCTGTGCGAACGCATCCGCAGCAACATTCGCAACGGCGGCACCATACAGATCCGTAGCCGCCTGAATCACCGCGATACGGCAGTCAATAAACTTACTGGATTTCACCAGATAATCTTTAAGTGCCTTGTAATATACTTGTTCCGCTTTGGCCGTTCCTACCGATGCATTACTGGCAAAAAGGAAAAACGCGCGATTGGTGATCCCTGAATTGATGTGTACGCCGCCATTGTCTTGGCTACCCATGTATTGTTCATTGGTGTGGTTGGGCTGCCAGAAGCCACTGTTGGTCGGCTGGCCATTGTGCGGATTGGAGAGGTCGCGCAAGGCTGTGGGTAGTCCGCCGCCACTTTGCATCACGTCTTCGCCAATTTTCCAGTCGTTCGCATCGCCGTCAATCATTTGACCAAATATGTCGGCAAAGGATTCATTAAGGGCGCCACTTTCGCCTTGGTAAACCAGGTTGGCGGTTTTTTCTACCACACCATGGGTCATTTCGTGGCCACCCACGTCGAGACCACGTGCAAGGGGTTTGAACGTGCTGCCACCATTGCCGTAAAACATGGCTTGGCCATTCCAAAAAGCGTTTTCCATAGAAGTGCCATTCGCTTCTGTCACATTGGCAATGCTGATCACATTGCCACCAACTCCGTCAATTGAATTGCGGGTGAATTTTGATCTGAAATAGTCAAAACTCTTGATGGCATTATAATGTGAACTGATTGCCGCCTGCTTGTTAGAGAACGTAGCTGAATTTGAAACAACAATATCCGCATTGAAATTCTGGTTTTCTGGCGAGGTGTTAAAGGCATCTAAAGTAACTATTACGCCAACCGGATCGCCAGGCATGTTGGATGAGTTAGGCTTGAACATCGGCTTGCTAGCGTCTTCCAAGGCGAATTGATTTCCGAATTGCCACCCACCGAGGGTGAAATTTCGGGTTATACCCAGAAGATCGGTACCACTGATGTTTATTGGGCCATCCATTAGTATGGATTTTTTACCCGCCGTAGCCATAGCGAAGTCGGGGGCGATTGGATAATTTGGTGATGCACGAATCGTGCATTCGCTATTGTTTGCATCCTGGCTAATCAAACCATGATAATGCCCAAGCAAATTGCAGGTGTGCTCAAATTGATTCAGCACCTCGCCTGTGATGGCATCTATAAACCATTCGGAGCGGCTAAAAATATTTGGGCGGGCAGCTACGTGCCAGGTCAAACGTTCGCCACTGAGGTTTTCCTTCGGGTGAAAAACGATCAAGTTAGCCGAAAAAGGCTGACCGTCAATCAGTTTCAGGTCTTCTGCCGTCCAATCGGTTTTGATATTTGAAACGCCTATTTCAGTTTTAACCTTCAAAATAGCCGCATCCGCGCTGACGGAAGGAACGATGGAAGCAAGCTTCGGCGTAGGGAAATATCGCCCGTTCATACGGTCAAACGAACCGTTTTTTGTGTGGCAAATTACCTCACCGCCCCAAACGGACAAGCCGTTGAACATCTGTTCCAAACGAACGTGCGCATTGCCCTGCTCGTCTGTTTCAGTGGTTTTTGCTACAAACTCTGTTTCAGGCTGAGCGATACCTTGCGGATTCAGGCTGGCGCAATAGTTGACCGCGCGTTCGTCAAAAGACTGGCTTTCTGTAGCCGTGCCGGAAGCGGCCGTCTTGCCTTCAAAAAAGATAGGCAATCCGTTTTCACCGCGCACAACAGAAACCTCGGAGGGTTTTAAACCCGCTGAAGTCTGAAGTGGAGGCATTGGTTTGGGCCGCTGGGTAGCAACGCCAAATGGATTGGTTGCAGGCGGCACCATGGCTTTGCCGGGCCAATTTGGCTTTGGTTCTGAACTTGAAGGCGGGGCAGTCGTAGACGGTTTTGTTTTACCGTGCTGTGCAAAAATGGGGGCTGCCGCAAATGCCAGCAGCATAAGGAGGGAAATAATTTTTTTCATAAAAAATGGAAGGTGGTGGGTAAGAAATCAGTCTTTGGAAGGACAAAGGTCAGAAATAACCGAACAAAATGCCCTGTTTCTGAGATGGAATGTCCTATTTTCAACATAAGTTGTTCAACGATCGACATAAACCGAATAACCTTGGACAGCTATACCTACTATGGCTCAGCCCGCATTCCGAGCGTCTACTTCTGTCAGTACGGAGCCAACAAATTGACTGTTGAGTGACCGAAGGAACTGGATCGAATCTTTATCTGCGGTTTTCAACACTGAATTGGCATTGAAAACTGCCAAAACTTTGTCTGCAAAGGGAACAAGTTCTTGCGCATCGGAATACAGGTTTAACGCAGCAGCTTCCATCAGCACGTAGTCATAATGTTGGCGGAGATCGGTTAAAAATGCGCTGAATTGCACAGGATCCAGGAGTTCAGCAGGCGATTTTGGAAGGCCCGTGTTTCCAAGTATGTCGACAATTTGGGTTTCGCTTTTTTCCGCAGATTGGGTTTTGAGCTGGAACACATCGGTCAGTCCATGATCTTGGAGGGCTTTGTTCAAAATAGACTTATTGGCACTTGCTTGGTCTGTAAAAGTTTCTGGCAGCGGCGCCTTAAAATTGGTATCAAGCATGAGTACCCGCTTATTGTTGAACGCCAATGAATGGGCCAAAGAAAGCATGGTGAAGGTTTTTCCTTCTTTTGTTTTTGGGCTGACAATCAGGATATTACCGCCACCGGAGGCGATTATTTGCCCTCGGAGTTTGCGCAGACTTTCGCGAAAAGCAGTAATGGCTGTATTCGGATTTTTGTCTAAAAAAATGCGTTCTAAGTCAAACCCCTTGACCGGAACAGCAGGAATGGAAGCAAGCAATGGAAGTCCTTCGGTATATTTTTTGAACAGGTCCGGAGATTGAATGCTGCTATCCATATAGGCCAGTCCAAACAACGAAATAGTGGTCAATGAGCCAACCACAATTGCCGCGAAAATGCTAATCAACGTGCGGCGATCAGGTTCAGGCCACTCTGGCAATTGCGCAAATTGAACGACGGAAAGCGGATTTTCAGCGTTTTCGAGGGTGAGTTTTGCTTTGATAAACTCGTCATTGATTTTGTCGAATTCCAGTTGTGCATTGTCCTGTTCAGCCTGAAGTTTGGAGAACACTTCATCGCTGACGACCATGCTGCTGAGTTTATTTTTGAGGGAATAGATCTCGCTGCTCGTGCGCTTATAACTTTCCTCTGCTTCGATGCGGTCAAGGTCGTTGTCGACCCGATCTTTGTAAAGATCTTCCTTAGTTTTTTTGCCTTCTTCATTGCGCGGGCGACCTTGCGAACGGGCAGAAGTGCGCATGGCCTCTTCCAATTCAGATTTTGCCGCACTGAGTTCTTCTGCCAACTCAGAATTTTTGCCGCCCGCTTCGGCATTGCGGCGGGTGAGATCTCGCACGCGTTCCATCTGTTCGGCGGTGTTGTTTTTCTCCAAAAGCCGACTTTGGATTTCTCTGGCATCTCGAGATTCGCGGTCTCCTTCGTATTTTTTAATTCGGCCGACAGATTCAGCGGCAGACATCTTTTTAGCTGCTGCGCGTTGGCGTTCGAATTCCAGTTTGGTGATTTGTCCGACCAATTCTTCGCTCTGTTTGCCCAGCACGGGAAGCCCTTT
>JBJXFD010000481.1:0-3147 GCA_046153985.1 Saprospiraceae bacterium | reverse complement strand
ATCTTCCAGTTCAACCGGGATCAGCAACTGCGTCCAGGTATTGCTGATGGGCATGGTAAAAATCATCTCTTTCGTATAGGTGACATTGTCTTCTAAAAAAAGATTGACCAACCCGCCCTCCGGGTTTTCAGCACGCACCCAGATGACCACCAGCAGGCGGTCGCCGGCGTCTAAAGCCGTCAGGTTATTGCTTTTCCAGCCGCTTCCCCAGGGGAATTCCTGCGCGGCGGCAACCTGAACGCGCGCAAAACGGGTGAACGGCTGCCCTGAGATATTTTGATAAGTAAGGTTGGCGCCCCATCCGCCGGCTGCAGAAAAAGCAGTCATTTCGTTGGCTGGCCACGCCCAGGTTCCGCCGGTGATACCGTATTCACTTTGAAGGGCACTAATAGTATTGGTGTAATAAGTGGTTTGAGCCTTGGCAGAAAAAGCAAGGGTACTCATCAACAGGCTGAAGAGCAGGAATCGGAGCGCGGTTTGCATATTGGGCAGCATTTTGAAAAAAGATGAATATGCCTGCCAAGATAATTAGTTTTAGGAAATTTCCCTAAATGGTCGGCTCAGGGCTTTCCCTGAACAGCGTTCAGGGATACCTCACCCCCGCAACGCCTTCACAAACCGCTCTTCCACTTTCGCCAAAGCGGCAATCCGGGCATCTGAAAATTCAGGAAATTCGAGGAGTAAGGCCAGGACGACCTCGCGGGCTTTCAGCTCAATGCCCTGTTCTTTACCAAGTTCGATGCCCTGTTCTTTACCGAGCTCGATGCCCTGTTCTTTACCTTTCTTAATCAGCATATCATACGTACTCATAGCCAATTGTTTTACAGGTGACGGTGTTTCTTCGACCAAATTATCCCAATCTTCATTGTTGAATTCAGTCGTAAACAAAATATAAACGAGTAGCATTCGAATTTTGTTCTGCCCTGCTAATTGAAAAAATATCTGCCGGATATTGGCTCTAATGTAGTCTTTATCTCCCTGATGTTTAAGCAATATTAATACATTAATCAGGAATTGAGCATCTAACCCCAGGATGGCCTGGTCTGTCAATCTCGACAAATCCGTCAACAAATATTCAAAAGCAGGCAAATAAGGTCGTAGGGATTCATCCCAATCTTCAAAACTGTCGCTGAA
The DNA here is from genome assembly GCA_046153985.1 of Saprospiraceae bacterium. GTDB lineage: Bacteria > Bacteroidota > Bacteroidia > Chitinophagales > Saprospiraceae > JABWAJ01. The sequence goes on along the minus strand of JBJXFD010000481.1, from coordinate 2,013 downwards.
CTGCTTGAGATCCCACCTCGTTTTCCCGTGATACACGATAATCGGTACAATCAGCGGCAAGGGTTTCTTTTCCTCAACGGCTCGCTCCCAAACTTCGAGCATGTACCGCCGAACTCCGATTCGGCGGAAATTAGAACACTTTCCGGGTACGGTCCTGCTGAATCTGAGTTCAGCAGGACTAATTCGACGGATTGGGGCTGATTGTTGCTTTTTTTTCGGAAATTTGCAAATTGCTCAACCAAATTCAACACCACATTCATGAAGGCACCAGGCATCCATTTCACCGTTCTCGAACGATTTTTGCGCTATGTAGTCATTGATACCCAATCTGACCCGGCATCGCCAACCACACCGTCCACTGAAAAACAAAAGAACCTCGGGCGTTTGCTGGTGGAGGAACTGCTGGCGATGGGCATTGACGATGCGCATTTGGACGAACACGGTTATGTTTATGCCACCGTTCCATCCAATTCGGATAAACAAGTGCCGGTCATCTGCTATTGTTCCCACATGGATACCTCGCCCGATTGCAGCGGCGAAAACGTAAACCCCATCGTCCACCTGAATTACGATGGCTCCGACATCGTGCTACCCGACGATCCCAGCGAAGTGATCCGCCTTTCAGAGCACCCCGATTTGGCCGACCAGATTGGCAACGACATCGTCACGGCCAGCGGTACGACCTTGCTCGGCGCCGACAACAAAGCCGGACTGGCAGAAATTATGGATGCCGCACATTTTTTTATGAAACACCCCGAATTTAAACACGGAACAATTAAAATTCTGTTTACGCCCGACGAAGAAATTGGCCGGGGCGTGGATAAAGCGGATCTTAAAAAGCTTGGCGCCGATTTTGGCTACACAGTAGACGGCGAGCGCCTCGGCTCGTTTGAAGACGAAACGTTTTCTGCCAACGCAGCGACCGTTACTATTCATGGCGTGAGCGCGCATCCCGGTTTTGCAAAAGGCAAAATGGAAAGCGCCATCAAAATGGCTTCCGAAATTATTGCAGCTTTGCCCAAAGACTTCCTGTCGCCCGAAAGCTCCGAAGGGCGGGAAGGCTTTTTACACCCCGTGAACATCAGCGGCGGCGTGGAAAAAGCGACCATCCAATTGATTGTGCGCGATTTCACAGACGAAGCCCTTGAGCAACACGAAGCGGTGCTGCAAAATATCGTTGACCGCGTGGTGGCCAACTATCCGCACTCCAAAGCGACCATTGAAATCAAGGAACAATACCGCAACATGAAAAAGGTATTGGTTGAATTCCCGCAGGTGTCTGAAAACGCTGTAGAAGCCATTCGCCGTTCAGGCGTAAAACCACACCTGTCCAGCATCCGCGGCGGCACCGACGGTTCTCGGCTGTCTTACATGGGACTGCCCTGCCCGAATATTTTTGCCGGCGAACACGCCTTCCATTCCCGCCAGGAATGGGTGTCGGTTCAGGACATGGAAAAAGCGGTGGAGACGCTGATTCATCTGGCTGCGATCTGGGAGGAACGCTCTTGAGTGTCTGTCTTTATAGTCCGATAGCTGCGTTCATTTCGACTTCGCTCAATGACCGCTCGTTGAGCGAAGTCGAAACAAAAATCGGTCACTTACCCGAGTAAACTCCCGTTTTTGGGCTTCCACATGCCTTGCTCTCGAACTCTAAAGAACAGACACTAAGTAAGACACAAAGGGCAATAGGCAAACATGAGACATTCCTAATTTTGGAACCCTCGGTTCTGTTACCGCGGAGTCTGGGAGTGCAAGAAAGCAATGAATTAAACTCGACACACCATTTATGAACACGTGCTTGTCAGCACATCATTGGAACCTGCGATCTTGTCGCATGGAATCGCCATACAGCGCCCCGAAAGGCGGATCGGCTCGCGGTGGGCTGGGTTGCGGGTGAGGGCGCCTATTTTTGCCTTTCAGATCTCTTTGAGTCGGTTGTTTAAGGATCAGAAGCCAGGTAACCCTATGTCTTGAGCTTGAAAACCAGGCAAAAATCAGCGGCGAGCCGAGGAG
>JBJXFD010000480.1:0-26412 GCA_046153985.1 Saprospiraceae bacterium | reverse complement strand
ATGATGGGGGGACAAACCTGGGGAAAAAAAGGCGTAGGCATCCGGGTGGTGAGTTTGGACGGACGCGAGCCGGGCATAACGGACTATTTGCTGCGCACTGTTTTTTACATCGCAGACGTATTTACCTCCGCAGGCATCATCGCCGTACTTTGTGTCAGCGCTTCCGCACAAGGGCAGCGCCTGGGGGATATGACGGCCAATACAACCGTGGTAAAAACAAATCCAAGAATTCAGTTCCAGCTAAAAGACATCCTCCGCATTGACAGCACCGAAAGTTATACGCCCGTCTATCACCAGGTTCGCCAATTGAGCGAACAGGATATGTTGCTGGTGAAAAATGCCCTGCTGCGCTACCGGGAATTCCCCAATGAAGCGCATAGCAAAGCGATCAATGACATGATCCTGCGGCTGATGGAGCTGCTGGATATTCCGGTATTTCCCCGCGACCGGGAACAATTTTTGAAAACGCTGATCCGGGATTACATCGTACTGACGCGATAATTTGTTACTTCGCACTTCAAAAGCGACCAGGAAGATAAACAGCGCGCAGTATAACATCAAAACATGGGACGAAGGACAATAAAACCATTTGCGGTTCAGGGAGTTACATTCACCGGCATGGCCGACAAAGGCAAATGTGCGGGCCGCACCCCGGAAGGACAGGTGGTTTTTGCAGAAGCTGCAGCGCCCGGCGATGTGGCCGATGTGCTGGTTCGAAAGAAAAAAGACGACTACCTGCTGGGGCAATTGCTCTCCATTCACCAATATTCCTCGCTTCGGACGGAGCCTTTCTGTCAGCATTACCAGGATTGCGGGGGCTGTCAGTGGCAACACATCAATTACGGCGCCCAGTTGGAGCACAAGCAGCTCATGGTTGAAAATGCATTGCGGCGAATTGGCAAAGTGCAAACTGAAAGCATGTTGCCCATTGTGCCTGCTGACCGCACGGTTTATTACCGCAACAAGCTCGAGTTTGCGTTTTCCAATAAAAAATGGCGCACGCCCCAGGAAATGGCCCTCGGCGAGCTGGCCGACCAAAACGTGCTGGGTTATCACCGCGCCGGCGCTTTCGATAAAATTCTCCACATTGAACATTGCTGGTTGCAGGATTCGCCTTCCAACGAAATTCGAAATGCCCTTGGCGAAATAGCGCAGGAACTGGAACTTAGTTTTTTTGACGTGGTGCGCAATACCGGATTCCTGCGCCATGTGATGATCCGGGTGACTACGCTCGGCGAAATCCTGCTCGTGATGAGCTTTGGCGAACGCGATGAAAAAAACATCAAGCGCTTCCTCGACGCGGTCATCGAGCGTTTTCCCGACCTGACCACAGTTGCCTATTGCATCAACCCCAAACCCAACGACTATTGGTTGGATCTGGACGTCGTGCAGTATTACGGCAAAGGTTATATTGAGGAGGAATTGGGGCATGTGCGGTTCCGGATCGGGCCAAAATCTTTTTTCCAGACCAACACGACCCAGGCCATCCGGCTTTACAATGTGGTGGTTGAATTTGCGGAACTGACCGGCACAGAAAACGTCTATGACCTCTACACCGGTCTGGGCAGCATTGCGCTTTATGTGGCCAACCGATGCAAACAGGTAGTTGGCATCGAACAAGTGGAAGAAGCCATCGAAGATGCCCGGGTCAATGCGTCCGTAAACGGCATCGAAAACACGGTTTTTTATGCAGGTGATGTCAGAAACATCCTGACCAAGGAATTCGCGGAACGCCACGGCAAACCCGACCTGCTCATTACCGATCCGCCGCGCGACGGCATGCACCCGGATGTGGTGAAAATGCTGCTGCAATTAGAAGCGCCGCGCATCGTGTATGTGAGCTGCAACCCGGCCACCCAGGCACGTGACCTCAACTTGTTGAGCGAAAAATACGAAGTCAAAAAATCACAACCGGTGGATTTGTTTCCCCATACTTATCATATTGAGAATGTAGCGTTGTTGGAACTGAAGAAGGGAGGATTTGAGGATTTGAAGATTTGAGTATGCGAGTATTTGAGGGTTTAATGATACGAGGATGCGAGAACAGACCAATAACCAATAACAAATAACCAGAAAAGGATGCGAGAACAGACCAATAACCAATAACAAATAACCGATAACAAATATGAGTACCGAATACGCCCAATTAGAGCAATGGCTGAAAGGACACCGACAGACCTTAGGTGCCGCCGCAGAAGTCATTATGGATCAAAACATTTCTTCCTATCCGGTATTTGTTGCTTACCGCCAGGAGGTGGAAATCGGGATCCCGCTGATTGCACCCGGAGAATCCGAACAGGATTGGGGCATTCAGGCTTCTACTTTGGAAGAACTGACGGCGCGCGGCGTGATGCAAATGGAAAAAGTGGACGCTTTCCGCGAAGTTTACAAAGACCCGAAAAAGTTTTTGTGCATTTTGGTGTTGAACGATCCCGGGGCGGAGTTTGTGTTTTTGCCAAGAGGGTAGTTACCAATAAAACCCATGAAACTTCACCCCGCCAAGCGTATTGACTTCCAACGCCGGCCCGGGAATTTTCACCCAGTTCAGGATCGTAAACAGGGTTTTTACAAAATGGCTGCGCGTGGGAATGCGCGATAAATCCACATCGAAAGAAAGATAAAATTGTCGGTAGCGGGGGTACAACACCAGATCAAGGGAAAAATCGTTGCCCGCATCGTCCGTCCAGTTGTTGGAGAAGCCGCCGTAGACATTTTCAGCCCCGTAGCCGACCGCCAGGTTGAGCCAGGGCGGCAGCCAGCTCGATTTTTCTCCGGTGATTGCACGCAGGTTGACCGAAGCCCAGATGGTGAGGGCATTGTAGTCTTTCAAAAAGCCTTCCACAAAAGCAACACCGTACAATTCTTTAGCGCGCTCGGCCAGCGTGGTTACGCCGCCGCCGTCGTTGTTGGCCTGTATTGGGAATACCGGGTAATTCGGGCGGGTATAAGACAATTTTGCCACTATTTTTTGTTCCTGCCACAACAACTCCTGCGATAGAAACAGGCCTGCACCGAGGGTATTGAAAGCCATGTCTGACCAGGAAAAGCCCCATTTTTCTGAAAACCCATCCATGACTTCCACGGTGGTTTGCAATCCCATTCCAACCCCCGCAGCCGTCCAGGCTGCTGCTTTGCGATTCATACCGGTCCAACGGGCGCCTTTGAAAATGAGGGCCGCTTCGGTGTAGGTCGTCAAAAAATGACCACCTTTGTCAATGCCTTTCCATTCGCCCCAGTCATCGAACGTGTGAAATCCGGTGAGTTCATAGCCCCGGTACCAGGCATTGTACAACCCGATGGATGCTGCGCCGTAGATGGCGACCCCGCTGCCTGCGCACGTCCAGAAGCGCGGCTTATTGAGCGTGTCGGCAGGTTGAAAAAAAGATAATTTTGGCGTTGTTTCCTGGGCGTTCAAGGCCGTTAACCCCATTAAAGCCACCAAAGGAAAAAGGACAAATCCCCTTATCCACCCGTATATCTGAACCCTGCAATTGCGTCGAAAGTCCCTCATCCGTTTTCTTTTTTTCAAGTACACTTGGCTTTTAAACGTCAAAACTACTATCTTAGTCATCTAAATGGAGACGCTGTCCAAAAAGTTGTTTTAATATTCGTCTGAAATTAACGTTAACCATCCTGTTACAGCTATGAAATCTATACCCTATCTTTTTTTGTTTTGCTTAGCCACAACAGCCTCCCTCTATGGTCAAAAAAAGCCAACCGGCTTGTGGGAAGGCACGCTTACCAACAACATTCACACCCAAAACGGCCTTCGTTTTGAGTTGCTTTTGGAATTCAAGGGCAAAAAAGTACGTGGAAAAACCTATGTTTATCACAAAGACAATACCATACATACGATGGAAATTGAAGGGACGGTTTACGATGATCGCTCCATTTATTTTGAAGAAGTGCGGTCTGCTAACGGGCAGGATCAGGCCGCGCCGCCTTACAACCGCAAATACCAGCTCATCTTCACCCGGAGCATCTGGGAATCTACCCTCGACGGCTACTGGCAGGAAATCATCACCAATCCATTTGATGAAAATCGCGAAATGGGGCGGGTCATCATAAAAAAAGCAGGCGACTCCAAAGCTTAAATATTCTGGCAAACACAGTCGTGACAGGTGTTGTAGGTGGCATTGTGGGCTGGTTCCTGGGCAGGAAGTAGGCCGCGGTATTACAACATGAATGAAACCGGCGTGGTGGGAAACTGTTGCGCCGGTTTTGTTTTTTGTTGGGCTGGATGCATCAGGCCACTTCCAGCCTTAAGCTTAGGGGATCAAACAATTCTTGTAGTTCTGTCAAAAGCTCCAGGCGCTTGAATTCGTATTGTTTAATCATGGATTCATTGCGTGTTGTTTGCTTGTGCAAATCAATAAGTTGGGCCAATTTTTCCAAACTTTCGATGAGTTCTGCAATTCTTATGTGCCGCATGCTCATTTGCTGTTCCATACATCACGCTGTTTTGATTTGAATTCGTATGAAAAAGACAACACCCAACACGTTTACGCACATCCGACGTTTCAATTGGCGCCTCCTATTCGCATTCCTAATCTTTTTTCAAACCACCACCCTCGCCCAACCCCAACGCCGCGGCAATAGCTGGTATTTCGGCCAAAACAACGGCCTCGACTTCAGTTGCGGACGACCAGCGAAGCTCACCAATGTTCGGGTGAGCAGCGTCGAAGGCGTGACGGTGCTGTGCAACGAGCAGGGTGAAGTGCTTTTTTATAGCAATGGCGGGGGAACCGTAGGAAACCTATTCAACGAATTCGAACAGGGAAGGATCTGGAACCGGAATCAGGAAATCATGCTGGACCTCGGTACCACCAGTGGCGGCGGACTAAGTTCCGCACAAGGCGTCATGGCGCTGCCCGATCCGGCCAACCCCAACCGCTACTACCTCTTCACGGTTGACCACTTTCCATCCTTGTCCCAACCCTCACACCGGGGATTGTCTTATTTCAAAATAGACATGACGGCAAACGGCGGACTTGGCGCAGTGGTGACCGGCGAAACCCGTGTCTTCAACCCGGCCACAGAATGCCTGACGGCGGCGCGCCACAGCAATGGGCAGGATTACTGGATTTTGACAATTGATTTCGACAGCCGCGATTTATTGGCGGTACCGGTCACGGCGCAAGGCGTCCAAACACCCGTCCGGCACACCCGCACGCTGGAGCACTTTCCTTTCATCCTGAAAACCTCGCCCGACAGCCGCTATGTTTGCGACGGTCAGGTGCTTTACCGCTTCGATCCGACCACTTCGGCCATTTCTGACCCGGTTATTCTGCCGGATATTTACGATTACGGGTTCACATTTTCTCCGGGAAGTCGCTATCTGTATACGTTTAGCAAACTTTTACCGAAGCAGTTGCTGCGCTACGACCTGGAAGCGGCGGACATTCCCGGAAGTGTGGAAACGCTTGCCGACCTGGGCAATGCTTTCGTCCGCCAAATGCACATCGGTCCTGACGGCAGCCTGTATTTCCTCGAAGAAAACTTTCCCAATCCGCAAATAGAGGTGTCCGCCGTGTATTGCCCGGACGGCCCAAATCCGGAAGTCGAACGAAACGTCGTTTCCTTTGTCGCCAGCAGCACCGCTGCCCGTTTTAGTGCTATGAATAACTTAGCGGATTTTTGGTTCGACAACCTGCTGCACACTTTGGAAAAAGACACCTCCGAACAGCTGCTCTGCCCCAACACACCGCTGACCCTCACACCGGAATGTCTGGGAGAAACCTATGCGTGGACGACGGGAGCAACTACGAACAGCATCGTTGCGGAAACGCCCGGAAATTACCGTGTCAGTGTGACCAATGGTTGCTTTACGGTCGTGGAAACCATCATCGTCAACCCTGGCGTCGCGCCTTCGGTTCAGATCGAACACGCGCCGGTGACAGAACTTTGCGCCGTGCTGCCCCTGACGCTAAACGCCTTATCCGATAATGCCGAAATGTTCCGCTGGTCCACCGGCGACACCTTAGCCTCCATCTTCATTTCCGGCGGCGGAACCTACCGCATAACGGCAACCAATAGCTGCGGAGAAGCCGTTGCTGAGGTGAGCTGGCCCGAAACGCCCTGCTGCCGCATTTACGCGCCCAACGCTTTTTCACCCAACCTCGACGGGGTGAATGACGCATTCAAATTGGCGCCTTTCCGCTGTCCGATGCTCAATTTCCGGCTAAAGGTTTTTTCGCGCTGGGGCGAATTGCTGTTTGAAACCGACGACCCGACGCGGGGTTGGGACGGGCGTTTGAACGGCATTTTTTTGCCGCAAGGCCACTACGTCTGGCTGGTAACCTACCAATTGACGACGGACGCGCCGGAGCGGGTTCGCATTGAAAAGGGCGGAGTGAATTTGCTGCGGTAACGGAAGTACTTCTATAATACTATACAAAACAATGATGTAAGCCAATGGCGCCATTGACCAATGTCAAGGCGGATGCTGGTTTATTTTTGTTATTTTGTTTTTAATTAATCGTATAAATTGCTAAAAATGAAAATATTACTGCCTACCGATTTTTCAAAGCTCTCCATCATTCCGGTATATTATGCCGCCAAGCTGGCTCGGAAGATCAAAGCGGAAATCATCCTGTTCCACGCGGTATACGTGGAGGCGATGCCGCGGGCTTCTACCTCGTTTAAATCGGGTCAACTGATGACTGCCATGAGTGAAAATGCATTAGCTGACCTCGAAGAATTAGCCATCAAGCTAAAAGAAGACGTTGGAGACGACCTTAAAGTCAGTTGGCATATAGAGGTCGGTCTCCCGATGAAAGAAGCGTTGGAAACTTTTGCAGCCGCCGATAAAATTGACCTCATCATCATGGGCACCAAAGGTGCATCCGGGCTGAAAAAAGTATTGATGGGCAGCAACACAGCGGCTGTCATCTCCAACAGTAAAATTCCAATCATTGCAGTACCGGAGTTCGCTTATTTCAACAACATCCATAAAATCGTGTACGCATCTGATTTGCAGGATGTTGAAAACGAGATAGAAGCCCTGCTTCCGTTTGCGCGGCTGTTCGATGCCTCCATTCATTTGTTGCACATTGCCCCGCCTGGATCAGAATCGCCCGTTTCTGCAACAGTTTTAGAAAAAGCGCTGATTGACAATTATCAATACCCCAATATCACCGTACACATTTTGGAAAGCGATAATGTGGTAGAAGCCATTGATGCGTTCATTGCAGCAAACGGGGCCAATATATTAGCCATGTTCACCCACAAGCCGACGTTTTTTGAAAAGTTGTTTGGACAAAGCGTTACCCGGGAAATGGCGTTCCACAGCAATGTTGCTTTGCTTACGATGAAAAAGGGAACAGATTAGGAATACGCTTTGATGATTGCAGCTCGCAAAGCAGTCTTAATACCATCGGATGTAAACGCGTGTTCGATGGCCTCCAGATTGCATTTCAAAAAATGCGCTTTTTCCCAGTCAAATTCCTCCTGCAGGAGCTGGTATTCCCGGGTCAGCGTCGTATCGGATATGGCCCGGGCATCCGTATTGACACTCATGGAAACCCCGCTCCGGTAAATGCGGTCCGCAGGGTGGTCTTTGATGGTTGCGACCACATCGGTTTGGACATTGCTGGTCGGGCAAACTTCAAGGTGGATGGCTTCTTTTTTCAAAAACGCCATCAACGCCGGGTCTTCCACACTCCTGACCCCATGACCGATGCGGGACGGATGGAAGTTTTTCAGCGTTTCCCATACACTTTCCGCACCTTTTGCTTCCCCGGCGTGGGCCGTGACGTGCAGCCCTTTTTCTTTGGCAAAAGCGAACGCGCTGATGTGGTTGTCAATCGGGAAACCCGCTTCATCGGCAGCAATGTCGAAACCCACCACATTGGTTCCGCTGAATTGCGCAACCAATCGAACGGTTTCCATGCTTTGCGCTTCCGTGTAGTGCCTCAACGTACACAGGATGAGACCCACGGTGATTCCCGTTTCTGCCATGCCCTCCGTTGCTGCTTCATTCACCGTTTGAACGACTTCCACCGGCGTCAGGCCTTTTTCAAGGTGGAGCAACGGCGCAAACCGGATTTCGGCATAAATCACGTGGTCATTTTTCAATTGCCGGCATAAATCCAGCGTCACCAAACGCAGTTCCGCTTTGGTTTGCATCAATTCCGTCCCTTTTATGGCGCGGGTGAGGTAATCGGCCAGGTCCGTGCATTTGGGCGGCGCGATGAAGGATTCCCGGTAGGTTTCGTAGCTGATGGACGGGGCGATTTGTTGCACCACTTCATAGCTCAGCGAGCAATCTAAGTGCAGGTGCAATTCTATTTTGGGCAAGGTTGTATAATCCATTTTGTATGCATATTCCTAATCCAAAAGCGTAAAAACCTCCGGTTTGGCATCGGGAGCGTTGTCCTGAATGTACTCAAACTTGTTCGTTTCTGCGGTTAAAACTAAGTAATGCGTCGTGATTTTTGTCGCGAGCGTCATGCAGCAAAGGAACCCTCCGCTCATGCCTTCGCCCGGTGCTTTGCTTCCCGGGCAGCTTTGGCTGAACGTCACAAAAGGAGATTCGGTGCGCTCGGCGCCTTTTAACATGGTAATCATGCGCCCGTCGCGGATTTCCATTGTGATGTCCGGATTGGCTTGTGACTGCCATGTCTTACCGGTGACCATTTTAGCGACCGCGCCCGCTGTGCCGGTTGGGGTCGTTTCATCCGTTGCTGCGGGTTGGTCTGCAGGCGGCGCGGTTTGATTAGCATCCGAAGGCGCTTGGTTGCAACCGGAAACCAGCAGGGCGAAGAAGAGTAAGAATGGTTTCATGATGTGCGATTTTTGATACTGAGGCAAATTTAGTTATAATTTTTCAGAGCTATGAGACCGGGTAAAACCCGAAGAATAGTACACGCGAGGCGGAGCCTCAGCGCGAGCAGGAAAAATAGAACACGCAATGTCAAACTTCGACTTTGCTCAATTACCGCTTCAGTGCGTGCAGGTCCGTCCATTTAGCTTTGTGTCTGTTTTTAGAGTTCGAGAGCAAGGCATGTGAAGGAACCTAAAACGGGAGCTTACTTGCGTAAGTGACCGATTTTGGTTCCTTCACATAACGCAGCTATCGAGCTATAAAAACGGACACTATTTATTTTTTCTTCTTTTTGGGATTTTTCTCAAGACTAGATTGAATTCCCGTCAAAATGGCTTTGGAGGCATAATTAAAAAAAAACCTTTGGGGATCTCTTTCATAATCTATAATCCCAGTTCTTACGGCTTCCCCCGGGAGTGGGTTTGAATCCACGATTTTGAGGTCAGCAATCCATGAAACTACTCTTTCTTTCAAGCCGGTGGTATCATCCGTTCGCTTGTTTTTCAGGGCAATATCCAATCCTTGGTAGCGCAGCGTCATGCTCCCTGTTGCTCTATTATTATTTGCTTCAATATTAAAGTTCATGGCATCTATATCCCCTGAAGTAACAAACAGAAAGGCATTTTTCTCCAATATTGGGTTTAATATTTTTGCGTCCATAGCGGCAAGGTGTCCGGTCAGGGAAAAGGCATCCAATTTATCGAACAATTTTGCTTTAATTGAAATGATTAGTTTGCCTTTTCCCATCACTAAGGCTTCACTCTTCAATTCCAGGAATTTGCTTTGGGTTCTGTAAATAGTGTCGTTGGTTATGTTGTAAATTTTAGCCTTGATTTTGTTAAAACTGATGCTTCCGGCTTCGTTTGCCTCTTCTGCATGTTCCCTGTAAAAAACATCCCCCCTTAAAACCCCTACTGAATCAACGTTTAACAGCGCAGGATAATCGTAAATGAGCTGTTGAAGCGTAGGTCTGTTAAAGGGTGGAAATACTTTGCGCTTGTCGCGAAAAACATCCAGGTTCATTTTTCCGATTTCCAGATACGTGCTTTTAAAATCCAGGGATTTTAAATAATCGGCTAAAGAAAAATCGTGCGCTGCAATGTTGATAAATGTTCCGTCAATGCGATCCGTTTCATATTTATGCCGCGATGTAAAATCATAATCTTTATAATTCGGATGAATTAAAAAAGTGTCTATTGAAAAAATCGCTTTTGTTAGGTCGTAATCAACATCTTTTAGGGTAAGACTATACAGGCTGTCGGACGAAATCAAAAGGAATTCCCTGAAGTTAAAGTTGACTTTTTCGGCAACCCGGGAAGATAGGGTATCTTTTTTTGAAACTTGTACCTCATGTACTTCTAAATGGCCATTTTTCAGCGAAAAGAATTTGGAGGCGCCGAGATTTTTTACGGCTAAGTCAAGGTTTTCAACATGAATTTTGCCAATACGCACATTAACCGGAGACACGATGTGTGGCTTTTTTTCCTGTGTGGGCGGTGGAAGCTTGACGCTGATTTTAGGATCCGAAATGAATATTTCCCGAATATCGAAATCGTTTTTGAACAAGGCTTTAAAACGGCTTATGCCCGCTAATTTTATCCAGGCTATTTCGCCATGGATCGCGTGGTTAATTCCGGTATCCTGTTTCGAGTACACCTTAATCGCTTCCAGGTCAATGCTTCCCAAAAAAACAGAAATATGTACCTGTTCTATTTTTACGACATAATCGCTGTTCTCCTTATTCAACGCAGCCTGTATTTTCTGCTCCGACCAGGGTTCAACAACCATGATCATGAGGAGCTTAACTACTATAAACAGCGCAACTACTCCAACTAATATATATAATAATGTTTTCTTCTTCAAAAGATGGAATTAAAAGATTGTTCAGAAAGAGCGTAACGCATGCGACCATGTGCTAATACAATAAAACGCATGGATAGTTCCATAAGTTATGCCATCTGTCCGTATTGTCTGATTTGGAGGGGTTTTAAGCATTCTACTGGACATTTTCATTTCGGGGCTTGACCTAATAGGTTTTAAAAATCAATAAGGTCTCATTACGGGAAAACATCCAGTAAGAGGGTGTACTTATTTGAGTGCATTGGTGATGGTTTATTAGTTGTCTTTACTTATTGTCCTTGATTCGGGGTCATATCTATATCTATTCAAATCCTTATCAAATAAAATCATATTAAGCGTATTTTTGAAAAAATAGGAATAGAAGATAAATTCAACATGCTCAGGCTTAGAATTTGCTTTGTCAATAAATCTTTCTTTTGTTACCGCATCAATATAACCGAATGATTTGTATTCAATCGGCAATAATTCTTTGCCCCGCATATTGACAATGCCCCAAATGTATTTGCTATCACGGTCTTGTTTTACCGTAATAAAATTCAGTAATTTGTATTTTTCAAAACCCTCACTTGTCATGCCCAAAGGTGGTTCACTGTCCTTGTTGAAAACATTAAAATGACTGAAAGGGCCTAACTTTAACTTCGTAAAAGGATTATACAGGTAAAATTCATCATTCTGACCGTCTTCGACAATTAATACAATTAAATCTGAATCATTAATATATCCTATATTTTCAAATGAATAATCAAAAAGCAATTGATTGTCAAACCCGTATAGATAACTTCTTAGTGAATTGTCTTCCTGCTTCACTATTTTTACAATTGTTTTGGTATGATGGTCTATTTCAATCTGGAAGCATGGCGTAAATTCAAATATTTGCTTGCCGTTTTTGTCAAATACGCCCGGTTCCTGGCGATCATTGACCACGATATAGTATTCAACTAATTCTTTGGATGGTTTATCCTTAGGTGGCAATATTTTTCGTCCTCCATTGTAAAAAAAATATATTCCTGCGTAAATCGAGTCAAGGAGCAATTCGCCAGATTTGGACTTTATTCCAAACTTACCATTTGATGTTTGGAAAATCTGATTTGTAGCCACTGAGTTTTGAGATTTGCAGGCAAAAGCCATTAAAACCATCCCAAAAATGAAAATTTTTACCTTCATAGTCTTTTGTTTGACTTACGTGCCGCGGTGCATTGACATTCAGTAAGCTGTTAACAAAGTTAGCAGTTTTTCTTTCTCCGCAACCAACCTCCTATTCAAAAAATACTTTCCCCGACCGATAATCCGCCCACACCTTTTGATTATTTTTGATCAAAACAACGAACTGTTCGGCCATTTTTTCTGACAGTTTTTCGCGTCCAAATGGCAGCTCGAAGCGCCGGATTAACTGGTTTTTAGCATCAATCAAAAGGGTCTCATTTTCCGTCCACACCACCAATGGGCTGTTCGGGCTTTTACCAGTGGATTGCATCATAATGCCCGATTTGCTCGGCTCAAAATCATGGATTTTTTTGCCGTCAATGGTCATCAAAACCAATTTTCCGGTTGTTGTTTTGGCGGTCAGTAAACGGTCTTTTTCCCAAACATTGAGGTCAAAAAAATTGAGCGGCAAAACCAATCGCCCGGTCGAATCCATCAGACCCTCGGGCAGGTTTTCACCCATTTTGCGCTCGTGGACGACCAAATACGTCAAATTCCAGTTGCTTGCCCTTTTGTGCGGCGGGTCTTCAGTCATCAAATCGCCAAGCTCAAAAAGGATTTTTCCGTTCCGGTCTATTACAGCCTGCCGCGCACGCAAAACGTCTTTTTCCCAAATCTGGACCAGGTTTTTGGACCTCAGGAAGTCCGGCCCGTTTTCAAAAATCCAATCGGTGAGCGGCGTTCCTTTGTGGTCTAAATACACGTATTCGGCCAGCCGCGTTGAGCCTGCGCGAAGCCTGCCGATTTTCATATTATTGCCTTCTTCCCTCGAAAAACGGTCGCGACCCAGCCAATTTGCTTCACAATAACCTTTAGCTGCCTGTTGCACCCGATGCAGCCGCAGCCCTTCTTCAAAAAATTCGTGGCTCGATGACCGCGCGCCAGCCGGAAATTCGGCGACCAGAAACGGCGACAACACCAAATACTCAACGCCCGTTTTCGGCGCCAATACCCAGGGTCAAAAAGGTTGGCGTCGCCGTTTGACCATTTAAAAATCGAAAAACCGAAGCCTTGTTTGTAGCCATATTGGGCTTCGATGGGCACGATTTCACGGCCATTGTGATCAAAAAGGCCCGTTTTTCCGACATTCCGGACGAGGAACAGGTCCGCGCCGTCCACTTTTTCGATGTCTGAATAAATGGTGTCGAGCACGATTTTGCCATTCGCCCGCACGACACCGCAATGTCCTTTTGTACCGATTGAGCCATCGCGTTGTTTGTTGGCGATGAAAAAACCTGTTTTCCCGCTCGGTTCGAGACTCCTGAAAACGGGCGCTACGACTGTTTTCCCGTTCCGGTCCGCGACGCCAAAACGACCTTCGCTTTCGGCAAAAATGAGGTATTGTGCATCGGCGACAACCCCTGCTGCCACGTCTTTTGGCAAAATTTCACGGAGCGCGGTGTTCAGGAAATTGACGCGACCATCAGCACGAAAAATGCGGAGCATGCCATGCTGGAATCGAAAATCAGTGCCGTTTGTCAGCGAAGGCCCATTGATTTTAGCCCACTTTGGCAAATTGAGAAAGTCTTCCTGGTGTGTTTCGGCGATTTTGCCGCCCGCCCGGAGGTCAATGATTTTCCAGGTTTGCTCCGCTTGAAAAGCCACAAGATGGGAGATAGAGTCCATGCGCCCTCCATTTTCATCATAATCGAGGACGGGCAAGGTGCGGTGCAGCGTCAAACGCGGATTCGGTATAACGAGGCCATTCCGGAAAAGGCGCACCGTTTCGCCGTTTTTCTGGCAATCAATGGCGAGCGTTTTTTCTGAAAAAGGCTCAACACGACCATCAAAGTCTGGCTTGATGACCATTTTTCCGCGCTCATCCGCAAAACCATACTTGCCGTTTTGGGCTAAAAAAGGGATTAGGATTTGTGCCGGCACCACTTGGTTTAAACCCACTAAAAACATCAAAACAATTAGAAATCGAATCATTTTTTTGAGAAATTTGAGATGCTGCTTGTCAAGACGTTTACTAAACTTTTAAAGTTTGGTAAACGTAGCTCCTTTTCATCAATACGATGAACGGGTAAAACCCGAAAAATAGGACACGCGAGGCGGAACTTCGACTTCGCTCAGTTACCGGCTCAGCGCGAGCAGGCTTTTCAATTCATTTCTTTCAATCTTAAAGCTATCATATCATACGTCAATTCCCCAAAAAATCCATCAATATGCCTCATGCTATTGTCGTGTTGAAACATTTCTAATGAATTAGCTAATTCTCTGGTAAAATCATTGTCTAATTCACCATCGAAATAATTCAACGCTTTTAATTTCAACTTTAGATCTTTGATACTCAATCCAAAATCCTTTAAATAAACTTCGCTATTCAATTTTTGGAGGCTAAATCTTTCCTCCGGAGGTTTAGAATTGATAAAATCATCGTAGCTGTCAAAATGTTGAAACCTTGCCTTTTTTTCTTCTAAAGTCATTTTACGTTCATCTTCTTTCAATTTTTTATGGGAAATTAAAAATCTATCAACTTCTTCTTTTATTTTATAATTATTTTTTATCTCATAGTCAATTTCATCAATCAAGGACAATACTGCTTTTGTAATCTTATTTCTCTCTATTTGAATATCCTCAAGCCTTATTACCCCCTCATGTATTTCCTTTGAAAGATTGCTCAATCTCGATGACTGAAGTATTACGTTGTTCAACAAAGGTGTCTCACTTGCTGAATCTTGTAATTGAGAAATTGTATTTTCCAAATTTCCTTTTGCAATCAGTCTTTTTAAGTTAAGTGTGAATTCACTCATTTTTTTTTATTTTGCTTTTTTAATGCTTGCTACCGACGTTTGCTATTTTACGAAACAGCAACAACCCCCACCTCCCCAAAATCCTCCCTCAAAACCACCTCTACTCCATTCCCCTTAGCCTCAAAAGCAACCTGTTTCCCATCCACCAACACCTCCCCCACTCCATCCGGCAAGCCCAAAAACAACACCCTTATTCGTTCATAACCAGCCTTATACCCCCCCTCCACCATTTGCGTCAAGCGAAAACCATTCACGGTCTTTTCGGTTCTAAAATGCCGCAAATAATACGACCCGCCCGCATAGCCATACCCTTCCCCGGCGTCTTCGTACCAGGTGCTCTCTGCCCCTTCGCCGTAATAAACGCGCAAGGTAACTTCCGCCACTGCTTCACCGGTATGTTGCCGAACGGGGTGGTTGGGAATCACCGCGCCTGCCCGCACGAATAACGGAAAAGTTTCCGGTTTCAAAGCAACGCGGTGCAAACGACCGCCTTCCAGTGTTTCGCCGGTGTGGTAGTCTAACCATTGGCCTTTCGGCAAATACACGCGCTGGAATTTGGCGCCTTTGCGCAGCACCGGCGCGACCAGCAGGTGTGGCCCAAATACAAATTCTTCTTCGCGGTCCCAGGTTTGCGGGTCTTCCTGGTCATAAAAAGCGAGGCTGCGGAGGACGGGAGTGCCGTCCGTTGCGCATTGGCGGAAAGCCGTGTAGAGGTAAGGCAATAGTTGGTAGCGCAGCTCGATGGCCTGGCGGGCTTGGGCGGTGTAAGGTTCGCCAAACGACCAGGGTTCCTGATCCATGCGGTCGGCTTGGGCGGCTTCCTGCACTGCGTTTTCATCCACCGAAGCATTGCCACTGGCGTTATTGCCCATCGAGTGGATGCGAAAAACGCCGTGAAAAATGCCGAGTTGGAGCCAACGCACGAAGAGTTCGCCGTCGGGTTGATCCACAAACCCGCCCACATCGGTGCCGCACATCGAAAAGCCCGATACGCTCAGGCGCTGGCATTGCAGGTTGGCTAAACGCAGGTGTTCCCAGGAAGCCACGTTGTCGCCCGTCCAGACCGCTGCGTAGCGCTGTCCGCCGGAAAAGGTGGCGCGGGTGAGCAGGTAGGGGCGCTTTTGTGGTTGCAGGGTTTTCAGGCCCTCGTAGGTGGCGCGCGACATTTGCAGACCATAGATATTGTGCGCCTTGCGATGGTCGCAGGGATCGCCGTCGTAATGGTGTTGCACCGCGTCGGGGAAGGTCATATTGTTGACCTTAAACACGGCGGGTTCGTTCATGTCGTTCCAGAAACCGCTCACGCCCTGCTCGTTGTACAACTCCCGGTACAGTTCGCCCCACCAGCTTCGCGCAGCGGGCAGCGTATAATCCGGAAACACGCAGGAGGGCGGCCAAACCGGCCCCGTCATCAGCTCGCCGGAACTGCGGCGACAGAAAAAGCCCTGTTCCAACCCCGAGCGGTAAACTTCGTAATCCGGGTCCACGCGGATGCCGGGGTCTATCATCACCACCGTTTGGAAACCATCTTTGCGCAAAGCTGCGATGAGTGCTTTGGGGTCAGGGAAGTGGCTCTTATCCCAGGTGAAACAGCGGTAGCCGTCCATGTAGTCAATGTCGAGGTAAACGGCGTCGCAGGGAATCTGATGCCTGCGAAAGTCTTCCACCAGTTCAAACACGCGGCTTTCGGGGTAGTAGCCCCAGCGGCTTTGGTGGAAGCCCAACGCCCAGAGCGGCGGCAGTTCGGGCAATCCGGTCAGTTGGGTATACCGAACAGCCACGTCGTCGAGTTTAGGTCCGTGGATGAACAGGTAGTCCATTTCGCCGCATTCCGTCCAAAAGCGCATCACCCCTTCGCGGTTGTAGTCAAAATCAAAATGCGAGCGACTGGTATTGTGCAAAAAAATGCCGTAGGCGGCCCCGGCGTTCAGGGCGTAATAAAACGGGATGCTGCGGTAAAGCGGGTCTGCTTTTTTATCGAATGCAAAAGCGTCGGTGTTCCAGTTTTGGAGGTTTTGGCCGCGCAGATTCAGGGGGCAGGTTTTGTCGCCAAGCCCATAGTAGCGTGCTGCTGCGGGTGCTTTTTTGCTGATGCGCAGTTGGATAAGGCCCTTCATTTGGGTGGAAGCGGCGTAGAAAGGTTCGGCGTCTTCGCAGAGGATATTGCCGCTTTGGCGATCGGAAATGCGCGTGCGGAGGTCTGATTTGGAAATCTCACAAATCAAGCCTGATGTCGAGAGGGTATAATGTTCAGTTGCTTCCGCAAATGTGACGCCGGTTGCCGGATGCGCCGGTTCCAAAACGTAAGAAAAATCACGCTCAAAAATGCCGGTTGGGGCGTAGCGAAACCGCAATACTGCGTCGTTGACCACTTCCAGCCGCATCGCCAGCCCATTTTTGCAGGCAAAGAGGAACCGGCCGGAGCCTTCTTCCACTCCTTTTGCAACCGAATTGGGCGTATATTCAAAAAGCACATCGGGGTAGCGCTCCATGCCTTCGGTGAGTTCTACCTTGATGAGTTGGATGGGTTCGCGTTGTTTTTTCATGCTGAGATTTTTTACCACATGGATTTTTTATTTTTTTTTACCACATAGTTCACAATAGGGGTTTTCACATAGTTCACATAGGAGCTCCGCACTCTATATATAGTCCACATAGCACGGAGAAGCCGCCTATGTGAACTATTGTGAAAACAACTATGTGGTCTATGTGGTAAATAATTACCTTTTATCCCTGACTTCCTCGCATCTTTCTTATTGGACATTCGTTGCGTGTGGGCGACCGCAAGGGTCGCACCCTACCGGCTTTGCCCGCGCTCCAATCTTCAAATCCTATTACCGACGCGTGCCTCCCCCTTCGGGGGTCGGGGGGCTGTCACTCCCTCCTACCACCACCACAATCTCCCCTTTCACTGCCTGGCGGGCTTTAAAATCGGCAGCCAATGCAGCCAGGGTTCCGCGGGCAGTTTCTTCGTAGATTTTGGTCAATTCGCGGCAAACGCAGGCTGGGCGATCCGGGCCGCAGACTTCGATGAGTTGTTCGAGGCATTTCACCAAGCGCATGGGCGATTCGTAAAGCAGGAAGGTGTGCGGCAAGCCGGACAGGTAGCGCAGGCGGGTTTGGCGGCCTTTTTTGTGTGGTAAAAATCCTTCAAAATGGAAGGTGTCGCAAGGCAAACCAGAGGCCACCAAAGCCGGTACAAAAGCGGTCGGACCGGGCAGGCACTCCACGCGCACGCCCTGCCGGATGCATTCGCGCACGAGCAAAAACCCAGGATCGGAGATGCCTGGCGTGCCCGCGTCGGAAATCAAGGCGGCGGTTGCCCCTTCTTTTAATTGAGAAACAATGCCGGAAAGCACGCCGTGTTCGTTGTGCGCATGGTAAGCCCGCAACGGGCGTTCGATGCCGTAGTGGTCGAGCAGTTTGCGCGAGGTGCGGGTGTCTTCGGCTAAAATGAAAGCCGCTTCCCGCAAAATGCGCAAGGCACGCATGGTCATGTCTTCCAGATTGCCAATGGGCGTGGGTACGACGTAGAGCATCTTGAAATGATTGAGGTTCTTCGCCAGGAAAAGGCAGAGCCTTTTGAATAGTAGACACGAGGCGGAGCCTCGCGCCAGCATTTAATCCTGCGCCTTGAGGGAAAACGTATAATTTTCCATAATCAGGTTGGCCAGCAATTTCTGGCAGGCCGTTTCCACTGTCGTGCGAGCTGTTTCTTCCGAATCAGCTTCCAGAGTCAGGGTCACGTGTTTTCCGATGCGTACATCTGTTACGCCGTTGATATTTACGTGCGACAGGTTGTTGGCCACCGTTTTTCCCTGGGGATCGAGTAGTTCTTTGTGGGGCATGACGTCAATTTCCGCGACAAATTTCATGATGCTTGTTTTCCGTTGAAAAGATGAATTGCAACGCTCAGCGCAATGTAAGCGATGATGATGAGCGCAAAAGCTGCTTCGCGCAAGCCAAACAGCGCGACCGCTGCGGCGACGGCAAAGATAATTCTTATCTCGTTGCCTTTCCATTGAAGCTGCCGGAATTTCAGGTTGAACATGGGCAGTTCCGAAACCAACAGGAATGAAAGTATTGCAATACAAGCATATAGAAACACCGGCTGCGTCACCCAACTGCCCAAACCATGCGAATCAAAATGCGCAATCAGCATCAAACCAATGGTAAACATGGTGCAAGCCGGCGTAGGCAGCCCCAGGAAAGTATCGGTTTGGCGGGTATCTAAATTAAATTTCCCGAGCCGGAGGGCAGAAAAAACAGTAACCACAAATCCGGGCAACGCGGCCCAATGCAATGCCTGAACCGCATCCGGCTCAAGCAGGCTGTAAAAAATCAGTCCGGGAACCAAGCCAAACGAAACCATATCGGCCAAAGAGTCCAACTGAACGCCCAATTCGCTTTTTACGTTCAAAGCTCTGGCCAATGCGCCGTCTAAAAAATCGGTGACGCTGGAAAAGACGTAAAAAATAAAAGCCATTTCAAATTGACCATACAAAATACAAACGACCGTGCAACAACCCCCAAGCAGGTTGAGCAGCGTGATCGCATTGGGAAGGTTTCTTTTTATCATAGAACCAACGGGTTTAGTCCGAAAGGTAGTCTTTTCATACGATTTTTGTCCCCTAACCCACAAGACGTGTAACTTTAAGTCGTTTTTAACACGATGCTGACAACAATTGGCGTAATTAAAAGATCTTAGTACTAATATCTTAGATGTCGGACGTTTGATGAGAATGAATCTTTTGGTGTAATGTCGTCAACTTAGCGACGTGAACGACGCTGGAAGGGTCAAATTTGAATAGCCCCCGATGCAATCGGGGGAAAGGTGGAAGTGGTGAGGTAACAGGCAACCCCGAATGGGGTTGAATATTGAAAATGAGGCGTGACGTATTAACATTCAACCCCATTCGGGGTTGGGCGTTAAACTTTGTTTATGCGACTAACCCCCGATTTCATCGGGGGCTATTCACCTTCAACCACTTCGTGGTTATCGTTCGCTAAGTTGACGACATTAATTTTTTGGTGATCACCTGAACGAAAAATTTGTTGTTAAAGCGTTAAATCCTGGAATAAAACCCCAAAACACCGCTTCCAGAGTCTAATGTCTAACATCTAAAGTCTAATATCCTTAAAGACAAAACCCATTATGATGCTATTGAGACCACTTGCTACCCTGTGTTTCTTCCTGTTCACCACCGCACTGATGGCTCAGCCAGTTAACGACGAGTGCGTGGACGCCATCGCCCTGACCGACGTCACCAGTTGGTGCTCTGTGCCGTTTGGATTTACTTCGGAGGCATCTACTCCTTCGGCTGTGGCCAATCCGACCTGCTTTCCCAACAACCAGATTGTGAATGACGTCTGGTTTTCTTTTGTCGCCGAAGCTTCGGCCGTCAACATCAGCGTCACCGGCGCTACTGCGGTGACCACCGGCGGCACCTTGCGCAACCCGCAAATCGCGCTTTATTCGGGTGGCTGCAGTGGCCTGACCGCCATCGGCTGCATCTCGGACGCCATGAACGAAAACTTTGCCCAGTTTTTTGCAGGTCCTCTGGCCATTGGCGAAACGTATTACATCCGGATTAGTGCCCGCTCCGGCTTCCGGGGCACGTTCCAACTTTGCGTCAACAACTACAACGAAATTCCCCAGCCCTCAGGCGACTGCCCAACCGGGGTCATTCTTTGCGATAAATCGGCATTTACCGTGGATTTTGTGACCGGCATCGGTTCGGTCAACAACGAAGTCGGCAATGTAGGCTGTAATACTGGCAATTGCGATATTGAAGAAAGCAGCTCCAGTTGGTACAAATGGACCTGCAAAGACGCGGGCACGCTGACTTTTTCCCTTACCCCGCTCAACCTTTCCGACGACCTCGATTTTGTGGTCTACGAATTGCCCAACGGCATTGACAACTGTTCGGATAAAGTTCCCATCCGATGCATGGCTTCGGGTGAAAACGTCGGGCAGCCGCTTTCCACCTGGATTGCCTGCGTGGGCGCCACGGGGCTGGCCACTGGACAAACGGATGCCAACGAAACCTGTGGTTGCGCTGCGGGGAGCAACAATTTCATTTCCCCCATCAACATGGTTGCAGGAAGAAGCTATGCATTAGTCATCAATAATTTCAGCAACTCCGGCAGCGGATTTTCTGTGGAGTTTGGCGGCACCGGCACTTTTCTGGGGCCGACCGCTAATTTCAGCATTACTCCTCAAGCTACCGTCTGTGTAGGCCAGCCAGTCACGCTCACCGACCTGTCCACTTTCACGGGTACGCTGGTGAGCTGGGCCTGGAATTTTGGCTCCCACGCCTTTCCGGTGGCCGCTTCCACAATTGGCCCGCATACCGTTGTTTTTGACCGCCCGGGTTTAAAATCAATCACACTCACCGTAGAAAGCGATCGGGGTTGTTTGGTCACCAAAGTCCTGACCGTGCTGGTGCAGTGCTGCGACGACCATTTCGACGTGAATGCCAACATTACCGATACCGATTGTCCAAGTGCATTGACCGGCGGCATTAACCTGAGCGTGACAAATGATTACGGGCCTTATGCCTATGAATGGAGCAACGGGCCGACGACACAGGATATCAGCGGCGTCGCAGCAGGGCCCTATACGGTCACCATCACCGATGAAGCAACTTGCCAAACAACGGAAACTTTTACGGTGGGCGGACCGCCCGCTTTCGCGTTTGATACGCTCGTCACCAAACCGACTTGCGGCGGCGGCACGGATGGCGCCGTGACCTTAGTCGTTTCCGGCGGCACGCCACCTTATCAGTACAATTGGCAAAACACCGGATTTTCCAACAACAATTTCCTGAACAACATCATGCAGGGCGACTACGCGGTTACCGTTCGGGACCAAAACAACTGCACAGTTTCTTTGGTTTTACCCGTTCGGGAACTGGAATTGGTGCTGGATCCAGCCGTTCAGGCCATCACACGACCTTCCTGTTTTGGATTTTCCGACGGGTCCATCGTGGTTGCCATTGACAACGGGTTGGGGCCATTTCAATACGATTGGAACGATGGCAACGGTTTTGTAAATGAAAATTCGCTGCTCAACATCAGTGCCGGAACCTACCTGGTAGAAGTGCGCGACGCCAACCTGTGCGCCGGATTTTTTGAATTTACGCTGGAAGACTACCCACCGCTGGCACTGGCGTTTGATACGCGCAATGTCAGTTGCAACGGCGAAAGCGACGGTCGGGTGACCGCGCTGGTTTCCGGCGGCACCGGGCTTTACAACTATGCCTGGAGCAACAACCAGACCGGGAGCGAAATTGAACCCATTCCGGCAGGCGCCTATTCCGTCACCGTGACCGACAGCAACGGCTGCATCATCAGCGGAGACACCCTGCTCACCCAACCGCCGGAATTGGTATTGACCCTTGGAGAAGTGGTGAATAACGTTTGCTTCGGTGACTCGGAAGGCAGCATAGCAGTATCGGCTTCCGGGGGAAATCCGCTTTATGAATACAGCATCAACGGCAGCGGATTTCAAATGGAACCTTTGTTTGAAAACCTGTTTGCGGGCCCTTACACCATCACGGTTTTGGATGCCTTGGGTTGCGTAGATACGATCCAGACAGCAGTGACGGAACCCATCCAATTAATTGTGGATGCAGGGCCGAATCAGTTCATTGACCTCGGTTTCTCCACGCAGATTAACGCGGTGGCCAATTACAACCCGGTTACGTATGCCTGGACGCCAGCGGATTTCCTCTCCTGCACCGATTGTCCGAATCCCGGGGTTAATCCTGTAAATACCACCACTTATACCATCACCGTAGTGAATGAGGATGGATGTGTGGGCTTTGACGAAATCACCATTTTTGTGGTAAAAAACCGCCCTGTGTACATTCCCAATGGCTTTTCCCCTAACGGTGATGGCATCAATGATGGTTTCACCTTGTTTACCGGGCCGGCTGCCCTGGAAATTCGGTCGCTCAAAATTTTTAACCGTTGGGGTGGATTGGTTTACATTGGAAAAAAATTCCCGCCCAATGAACCTTCGCTGGGCTGGGATGGCACGTTTAAAGGCCAGCTTGTGAATCCCGGTGTTTTCGTTTATCTGGCGGAAGTGGCGTTTATTGACGGGGAGGTGGTGGAGTATAAAGGGGATGTGACTGTGGTGCGGTAGTATCTTGATGTGCAATGCCGTCAACTTAACGACGTGAACGACCCTGGAAGGGTCAAATTTGAATAGCCCCCGATGCAATCGGGGGAAAAGTGGATGTGGTGAGGTAGAACCAACCCCGAATGGGGTTGAATATTGACAAGGGAGTGTGGCGTGTTAACATTCAACCCCATTCGGGGTTGGGCGTTACATTTCGTTTATGACCAACCCCCGATTGCATCGGGGGCTATTCACCTTCAACCACTTCGTGGTTATCGTTCGCTAAGTTGCCGACATTACCAATGGACTGACACAGGTAGCAGGAAACTACCAATTAATCATAAAAGTGGAGTGAGGTACCGATTTGTAACATGGCCATTTCAAAAAACGCTGCTGGTAACCTGCTTCGTTCTTTCCAATTGGTTTTGGGTTAGCGCCCAACAGCAATACGCCCTGCGTCTGCTCTCCCTCGACCAGTCCCCGGAGTTCATTGCGGAGCGCGTCCAGTACAAACCAGTATACCCCGACAGCGGGAGCCTGAAAACGGCGCTGAAAGAAGTGATTTTGCAGTTGCAAAGCCAGGCTTTTCTGGAAGCTTCGGTGGATACCCTGCTTCGGCAGGACAGCATTTTTACGGCATTTTTGCACGTGGGCGCTCCTTACCGTTGGGCGCTGCTGCGCAATGGCAACGTGGAAGAAGCCTTGTTGTCGCAAGTCGGATTTCGGGAGCGCTTGTACCGCAACAAACCTTTTTCCATTCGCCAAATCGCCAAATTGCAGGAATCGCTGCTGCGCCAGGTGGAAGACAATGGGTTTCCGTTTGCACAAATCCGTTTGGACAGCATCCGCATCCGCGAAGGACAGGTGCAGGCACAAGTCATGCTGGAACGCGGGCGGTTTGTTGCTATAAAACAAATCAAAGTGAGTGGAGATGTGCGGATTTCCAAAGCTTATCTGGAAAATTACCTCGGATTGAAAACTGGCACGCCCTACAACCGCTCGAAGGTGCTGCGCCTGCGCGAACGACTGCGCGAACTGCCTTTTCTGGAAGCAGAATCCGACCCGACCATCACTTTTGAAGAAGACGGCGCCGTCATCAACTTAGCGTTGAAACAAAAGCGCGCCAGCCGTTTCGACTTCCTGATCGGGGTATTGCCCAACAGCGCCCAAACCGGCAAGATGCTCATCACCGGTTCTTTTTTGGGCGAATTGAACGGACAATTCGGGCAGGGCGAACGCATTTATGTCAAATTTGAACAACTGCGCCCGCAAACCCAATTGCTCGACCTCCAGTTCAATTATCCGTACCTGTTGGGCCTGCCTTTCGGCGCTGACCTTCAGTTCAATTTGTACAAACGCGACACGAATTATTTGGATGTGGCTTACACCGCTGGTGTGCAATACCTGTTGGAGGGCGGCGATTACCTGAAAGCATTTTTGAGCAACCGCTCGTCGGTTTTGCTGAACATAGACGAGGCCAAACTCTTGCAAATGCAGGCTCTGCCCGACACCCTTGACGTCAGCCGCAGCGCGTTTGGGGTAGAATACGTGCGCCGGCAATTGGATTACCGCTTCAATCCGAGGCGCGGCTGGAGCCTGATGCTGCACGCAGATGCAGGCGTCCGGCGCATCCGGCGCAACCCGGAAATAGAAAATATAGAGCTGGGATTTCTGTACGACAGCCTGCAACAGCGCGCCTTTCAATACCGGCTGGAGGGCAAAATCGAGGGCTATTTTCCCTTATTTCGCCGCACGACCTTAAAAACTGCCCTGCAAACCGGCTGGATCATTTCCAGCGAGGACATCTACGCCAACGAGCAGTACCGCATTGGCGGCAACCGGCTGTTGCGGGGCTTTGATGAAGAACTGGTTTTTGCAACCAATTACGCCGTTTTGACCTTAGAATACCGCCTGCTGCTCCAGCAAAACTCCTACCTCTATGCCTTCGGCGATTACGCCCGCGTGGACGAACGCACTTCCAACACCCTGCCCGGTGCCTCTACCATAGATTTCCCGTACGGATTTGGCGCCGGCATCACTTTTGAAACGAGTGCGGGGGTTTTCGGGGTCAGCTTAGCTTTTGGCAGCCGAAAAAACAACCCGCTCGATTTTGGCGCGCCAAAGGTGCATTTGGGCTATGTGAGCTTGTTTTAATCTGCTACTTTTGCCATTTTTTAAGATCTTAGATATAAGATTTTAGATATTAGACCATCCCATCGTCCAATGTCTCATATCTTATATCTTACATCTAACGTCTAACATCTTAACAGTCCATGCTCAAGAAGTGGGTCTTAAAAGCAATTGTCCAAAAAACCATCTCCTTTCTGCCGTACAGCCAGCAGCTCAATTACCTTTTCCAAAAGCACGTCACGAAAGGCGTTCACCTCAGCGACGACTATTTTTCTGATCGTTTGCTTCACGCAAAAGAACACATCACGGCCTATCAGCAACAAGCGGGTTCCATTCAGGGCAAAACCACGCTGGAACTTGGCACCGGCTGGTATCCGGTCGTGCCCATTGCGCTTTTTCTGTCGGGTGCAGACCGCATCTACACCATAGATATCAGCCGTTTGAGCCATGCCGGGCATTTGACCACTACCATCCGGCGATTTCTGGAATACGCCGACTCCGGACAATTAGAAAACTACGTGCAAGCCCTGCCGGAGCGGTTGACCGCCCTGCGGGAAATTGCTGCACCCGGCGACCAACTTTCCTTTGAAACCATGTTAGACAAGCTCAAAATGCACTATTTGGTGCAGGATGCCCGGCAATTGCCGTTGCCCGATGCTTCAGTAGATCTGGTGCATTCCAACAATACCTTCGAACACGTCTATCCGTCTATCTTGAAAGCATTGTTGCTTGAATTTAAGCGCATTGCAGTTCCTGGGGGCGTGTTATCGCATTTTATAGATATGTCCGACCATTTCGCGCACTTCGACCGTACCATCACCATTTACAATTACCTGCGCTTCTCTGACCGCGCCTGGGCCTGGATTGACAACAGCATCCAACCCCAGAACCGTTTCCGCCTGAGTGAATACAGGAAATTGTACACCGAACTCGGAATTCCGATCACTGATCTCAGTTTTCGGCCTGGGGATTTGGAGGCATTGCATTCCGTGCGCCTGCATCGGAAATACAGTGCGTATGACCGAGAGGATTTGGCGATTAGTCATTGTTTGGTGGTGTCGAAGATGAGTTTAAAGTAGGAAATGGGCAGGTTGTTCACTTGCCACAATGCATCTGATCGCCGGGAGCTCCTGCATTCATAATGGTTGCCTGCTAATCCGGGAGTTCATTGATTTCCTCTTTCGTCAATCCCGTTTCAAGCGCAATTTCCTCCACCGATACGCCGGAACGTCGCATCAGCCGAGCCAGTTTTAGTTTGGCTTCCCGCGCTTGATATACCGCTTCCTCTTTTTGACGCCGTTCTCCTTCTTCTCTTGCTTTGGCTTCCTCTTCCCTTGCTTTGGCTTCCTCCAACATATTTTTTAACTGTGCTTTTTCAGCTTCCTGCATACCAAACAGTTGCTCTAATTCTTCTTCTGCCATCAACTTATTCCTTTGATCTTCATCCTGGAGCGGGCGCCGAAGGTATTCTGCCACATCTTTGAACTCTTCCGGCACTTCCTCCAAATCCA
>JBJXFD010000478.1:0-27728 GCA_046153985.1 Saprospiraceae bacterium | reverse complement strand
TGTCCCAGATATCGAGGGAGGTAAGAAAACCTTGAAACTCACTTAACAGGATCATAGATCAAAAATTATAAGTTGTCTTTTAAACAGGGCGATAAAAGTAGAAAAAATACCTAAACCTGTTTAGCCTTTGGGTGTACTTAATTTTGTTTTCTGTTTTTGATATTGATTTTTAGACAGTTATGCTATTTTGAACGATTCTAAAAATGTTTGGCAATAAACAAAGCAACACACTTCGCTCGCGCGATGGCTCCGCCTCGCGTGTACTATTTATCGGGTTTTACCCGATTTGAGGCAGAAAATACTGAGCAAAAAACGACGCAACCTGTTCCTTTACCTCAACATTGTGCCGCGCATCATCCACATAACGAGAAATTACGGGCCTCAACTCAGCATTAGCGATCGCTTCACGCAATACTTCACCAAAATGGAAAGGGTGCAACGGGTCCTGATCGCTGGCGAGAATCAGACAAGGCAAATCAATAGCCGACAGGCCGGCAAGATTTGGCACGGGCACATCTTCAATCATGCGGGTCAGGACAGTTGCTGTATGGGCGCTTTGTTCGCGGGTAAATTGCCCCAAAATGGAAACCGCTACTCCGGGATGTTCCGCTTCCAGCATTTTATAGCTTTCGGTCGCTTTGTATGCGTCCAGGCCATCGCTTTGGGGGACGTACTGAGCAAGCTCCGCCAAGGTATCCAGACTGGGAGGTGAAGGCTTGCCCAACCACGCCGGGCGCACAAGGATCAGCCCCAGTAGCCGCTCCGGATAGCGGACCGCTAAGTTGAGGGTAATCCCCGCACCCATAGAGATGCCCCCCATGACGGTTTTTTCAATGTCCAAATGATCCAGCACACGAATGACGTCGTCGGCATAACGATTGAAGGACGGCAAGGTCGTTTCATCAAAAAGCGTTTGGCCATGCCCCCGGGCGTCCATGCACACAAGCCGGACATTTTCAAGGCCGGAGAGCATGTTCTTTGCCACGTCGAGGTTTCCACCTAAGCCATGTTGAAAAACTAAGGGAATTCCAACGCCTTCAGCGATAAAGTTCAAATCAAAAATCATGGCTAAACTGATTGATTTTCTTACGTTTACTAAACTTTTAAAGTTTAGTAAACGTGGTCAAAATACTGCGATAACCAAAGGACGGTAAAATTGTTATTCCTACAAAGAAACCTGAGATAGAAATGACTGAACATACTATCAAACAAAAAAAATCTGCAACTACCTTTTTGGACGCGGAATGGCGGAAGCTCCTAATGTTCAATTACGCAGTGGACGAAAAACTGCTGCTGCCATATTTGCCTTACAAAACGGAACTGGATCATTGGAATGGCGTCTGTTATGCAAGCCTCGTCGGGTTTATGTTTTTAAATACCAAAATGATGGGCCTGAAGATTCCGTTACACATCAACTTTGAAGAAGTGAACCTTCGGTTTTACGTGCGCTACCGGGATGGCGATACCTGGAAACGGGGCGTGGTTTTTATCAAAGAAATTGTGCCCAAACCCGCGCTTACCCTGGTTGCCAATACCCTTTACGGGGAACACTACGAAACCCTGCCCATGCGCCACCAATGGACGTTGGCGGATGATGCATTGACCGTTGAGTACAATTGGAAAAAAGGCCGTTGGCATTCTATGAAAGCCACTGCGGAGAATCTCCTGACCAAAATAGAAGACGGCAGTGAGGCGGAGTTCATCACAGAGCATTACTGGGGCTATACCAAATTAGGAGCAGCAAAAACTTCAGAATATGGCGTTGAGCATCCGAGGTGGGATGTTTATTCCGTTCGGGAGTCTTCCGTTGATGTTGACTTTGAAACCATCTATGGGCCTTCGTTTAATTTTTTGGGCGACGTGAAACCTTTGTCCGTATTTATAGCAGAGGGTTCGCGCATTAAATTGAACAGTAAACGCATCATAAGCGAATAGCATATCAGCAGAAGCACTTACCTTTGTGTTTCTAAAATCAAAAAAACTTGAGTAAAGCAATCCGCATCGGCACGCGAGGCAGCAAATTAGCGCTTTGGCAGGCTGAATATACCCAGGCCCGACTTCTCGAGAAAGGCGTTGAATCCGAATTGGTCATCATCCAAACCAAAGGGGATAAGATACAGGACCTGAGCTTCGACAAAATCGAAGGCAAAGGATTTTTTACCAAAGAAATCGAAGACGCGCTGCTTCAGGGAGAAATTGACATGGCGGCCCATTCGATGAAGGACATGCCCACCACTTCGCCCGAAGGCTTGGTTATCACAGCCGTTTCCTACCGGGAAAACCCCGCCGATTGGCTCATCATCTGCAAAGAAGCGATTCAGGAAGGCCAACTTTTTGGACTGAAAAACGAGGCGCTGGTGGGCACCTCTTCGGCCCGCCGCAAAGCGCAAATGCTTGACTTCAGGAGCGATATTCAATTAAAAGATTTGCGGGGCAACGTGCCAACGCGCGTAGAAAAACTCCGCCGTGGCGAATACGACGCCATTCTTTTGGCGGCTGCAGGATTGCAACGCTTAGAAATGGACTTGTCTGAATTTGAACTGGTGCGCTTCAATCCCCGCGAATTTGTGCCTGCTCCGGCACAGGGCGTGGTGGCCTGGCAAACCTGCACCGACGACTTGCCCACCCGTCGCCTGCTCCATCAAATTCACCACCCGGAAGTGGCTGCCGTCACCAACATCGAACGCAGCATCCTGAACCTGATGGAAGGGGGCTGCCACATGCCGCTCGGCGCTTATTGCGAACGGGATGCGCAAGGGAATTACCACGTCTGGGCGGCCAAAGCGGATACCTGGGACGCACCGGTGCGCCGGGTGCGCTTATCGTCCAGCACACATTTTGAACTGGCTGAGCGGGTTGTAAGCGCTTTAAACGGAGGAGCTTAACAAACGCTGGCCATGCAAAGGATGTCTGCCAAAAAAGTCTTCATTTCCCGTCCGGCGCCGCCCGAAAGTGTGTTTCGCCGTTTGCTGGAGCCGCAAGGTTTTGAGGTGGACGGGCGCTCTTTGGTGGCGTTCAGTGCCCTACCATTTGTGTTGCCGGCGTCGTTTGATTGGGTATTTTTTTACAGCGGGCAGGGGGGGCGCTTTTTTTTTGAACATTTGAATAAAACCGGGGTTGTTTTGCCGGAGAACACCCGTTTTGGTGCCATTGGCCCCGGAACAGCTAAGTTGCTGAAAACCGTTCACTTTGTGGGAGACGGGGCGCCTCAATCAACGGCGAAGGCCTTTGGAACGGTCGCTGCCGGGAAACGGGTGCTTTTTCCCAGGGCAGCAGATTCCAGGCAGTCGGTGCAACTGTTGCTTGGGAATACCGTTGAAGCGTTGGATTTAGTTGTTTATCAGAATGAACCCCTCCGGGAAATTGTGTTTTCTGATGCAGCAGCGCTCATTTTTACGAGTCCGCTCAATGCGCAGGCGTATTTTTTAGCACACCGTCTGCTGCCTGGTCAAAAGGTGTTTGCCATAGGCCAAACAACCGCGCGGGCGCTTTCAGACATGCGCATTGTGCCGGAAGCTGTAGCGCCGCAGCCGTCGGAAGAAGCGCTTGCAGGTTTGGTTTTATCGCATTTGTAGGATTATATTTCGGACTTATCTGAACGAACACTGACTAATAAACAAACACTATTACGTTTTACAGTCACGCTTTAAAAAACACAAAACAAAATGAAAATTGAAGATGCGATCCAGCAAAAGCAATTCGTCAGTGAATTCCAAAAGGCGCACATCAATGTGCTTTACACCGCTTCGTTTCTCAATCAGAAGACACTCAAAGCCCTCAAGCCTTTCCATATTTCCCCACAGCAATTCAATATCCTGCGCATCCTTCGCGGCAGGTATCCCCAGCCGGCTTCCGTCAAATTGCTGACTGAAAAAATGATTGATAAAACCTCTAATGCTTCCCGTTTAGTAGAAAAATTGCGTACCAAGGGCCTCGTTGCACGGGAGGCTTCCGACGACGACCGCCGTAAAGTTGACGTGCAGATCACCAAATCAGGTCTGGAATTGCTGGAACAAGCCAGCATGGCGATCGAGCGGATGATACAAAACTATGGAGCGGCCATTACCCCTGAAGAAGCGGGGGCTTTGAACGGATTGCTCGACAAACTTCGCGAGAAATAAAGTGTCGCAGTAACACTAAGGCGCATTTCTTTCTGAATACCCATTGGATATAGTATTTTAGCGCCCAAAGAAACGGATGCACATGGCTCACTCAATCACGGCTTGTATTTTTGATCTGGACGGCGTTATCGTAGACACCGCCAAATTCCACTTTTTGGCCTGGCGCAGGTTAGCCAATGAACTGGGTTTTGACTTCACCGAAGCTCAAAATGAAAAACTTAAAGGCGTGAGCCGAATCCAGTCACTCGAACTGATCCTGCAATGGGGAGGGATCTCCCTCGATGAACCTGCCAAAGTAGCGTTGGCCGAACAAAAAAACAATTGGTACCGCGATTACATCCTGCAAATGGAACCAGGAGATGTTTTGGAAGGGGTAGAAGATTTTTTAGCTGAAATCAGAAGCCAGGGTGTTAAAATTGGACTCGGTTCAGCCAGCAAAAATGCTGAAACCATCCTGCAGCGGGTTGGACTCACGGATGTTTTTGAAGTTGTGATAGACGGAAACCGGCATACCAGGAGCAAACCCGACCCGGAAGTTTTTCTGACGGCTGCGGCTGCCTTGGGGGTGGCTCCGGAACAGGCCATCGTGTTCGAGGATGCCGAAAAAGGCGTGGAAGCAGCCCTGAAGGGGGGCTTTTATGCAGTTGGCGTCGGGAGCCCGGAAGTGTTGGGACACGCGCATGAGGTCATTCCCGGCTTTGCCGGCGTGCATTTTGAGACCATACTGGAACACATTGGCGCACAGGCGTTGGCATTGTAAGGGCAATAACATTGTAAGGGCAATTAATTAATTGCCCACCTCCAAGGATACTTCATTATTTGATCAAAAGCGAATAACTGACTTATGAAACAATACCTTACCCAGGACGAGTGGTGCATCATTGAAGACGGTTTTCACCGGGAGCACAACTGCATTTCAGAAAGCGTTTTCAGCATCGGGAATGGAAAGATGGGGCAACGCGCCAATTTTGAGGAAAATTTCACCGGCGAAACTCTTCAGGGGAGCTACGTCGCGGGCGTTTATTACCCGGATAAAACAAGGGTAGGCTGGTGGAAAAACGGCTATCCGGAATACTTCGCCAAAGTGCTCAATGCCGCCAACTGGATCGGCATCAAAGTGGAGTTCGACGGGGAAGCCCTGGATTTGGCCCAATGTGAAGTCCTCAGTTTTCGCCGGGTGCTGAACATGAAGGAAGGCTATTTGGAGCGGACGTTCACCGCACGGTTGGTCAGTGGAAAAGAAGTGCAGGTGGCGGCAAAACGTTTTTGCAGTATTGTGGACGATGAAACAGGCGCCATTCGCTACGCAGTGACGCCACTCAATTTTTCCGGCACCCTCACTTTGACGCCTTTTGTGGATGCTGATATTGTTAACCGGGATTCCAACTACGATGAAAAATTCTGGGTCGAAATAGAAACAAGCGTCAAACGCCGGAAAGGATTCGTGGTGGCAGAGACTAAAAAAACGGCGTTCCAGGTTTGTACAGGCATGAAATTTACCATTTTTCAGGATGGTGCAGAAACCGAATTCAATTCCTATCGCATCCAACGGGAGAAGTACATCGGCTGTAGTGTGGATATGCATTGCAAAGAAGGCATTGAGACGATCGTTTACAAATACGGCGCCAACGTGGCTTCGCTGAATTATCCGAAAGAAGAGTTGAAGACCCGCTGTGAAGAACGCATAGAGGCGGCCTATGCCAAAGGCTTTGACCAAATGCTGAAAGAACAGGCGGAGGCCTGGGGACGCAAATGGGAAGAAGCAGATATTGTCATTGAGGGCGATGTCTCCGCCCAACAAGGCATCCGTTTCAATATTTTCCAGTTGTACCAAACGTACACCGGCGAAGACGAGCGCCTGAACATCGGCCCTAAAGGCTTCACGGGCGAAAAATACGGCGGCAGCACCTATTGGGACACCGAAGCGTATTGCTTCCCGTTTTATATGGCTACAGCAGACGCCCGGGTGGCGCGCCAACTGTTGGTTTACCGCTATAAACACTTGGAGAAAGCCATCGAAAACGGCGAAAAATTAGGCTTTACCGATGGCGCCGCGTTATACCCAATGGTGACCATGAACGGTGAAGAATGCCACAATGAATGGGAAATCACTTTTGAAGAAATTCACCGCAACGGTGCGATTGCCTACGCCATTTACGATTACATCCGCTATACGGGCGACCAGGCTTACCTGACCGAATATGGTCTGGAAGTGCTGATTGCCATTGCCCGCTTTTGGGCACAACGGGTGCATTTTTCAGAAAGAAGGGGCCAGTACGTCATGCATGGCGTTACCGGACCAAATGAGTATGAAAACAATGTGAACAACAACTGGTACACCAACCTCATGGCGGTTTGGTGCCTGAAATATGCCCTGGAGTCGCTGGAATACGTAAAAACTTCGGCGCCGGAACGCTACAAGGAAATTGAGGAAAAAATTAAGTTTTACGAATTTACCGAAACGAAACTTTGGAAGGACATCGCCGGGAATATGTACCTCCCATTTGATGAAAAACTGAACATTTTTGTTCAGCATGATGGATTTTTGGATAAAAACCTGATCACGGTGGACGATTTGCGCCCCGAAGACCGGCCGATTAACCAAAAATGGTCATGGGATCGCATCCTTCGTTCCGTATTCATCAAGCAGGCCGATGTATTGCAGGGCATCTACTTCTTTGAAGACCAATACGACGACGACACCATCCGCCGTAATTTTGACTTCTACGAGCCGCGCACGGTGCATGAATCCTCCTTATCCCCCTGCGTTCATGCCATTTTGGCCGCTCGCTTGGGCAAAGAGGACAAAGCGTATGAAATGTACGTTCGGACAGCCCGCCTCGACCTCGACGATTACAACAACGACACGGAAGACGGCTGCCACATTACCAGTATGGCTGGCGCCTGGCTCGCCGTGATAAAGGGCTTTGGCGGGATGCGCGTTTACGACAATATGCTGCATTTCAGCCCGTTTGTACCCGAAAAGTGGAAAAGCTATTCGTTCCACCTACGGTTCAGGGGTGCGCTTTTGGAAGTAGAAGCCAAGAAAGGCTCCGTTCAGATTACAAACCATTCCGACCAAACGCTGACCGTTAAATTGTATGGCAAGCCGTGTTTAGTGGCAGGGAATGCGAGCCTGGAGGTGAGTATTTGAAAAGTTGAGGATTTGAAGATTGAGTATTTGAGTATTCGAAAATTGAGGATTCGGTTATTTGAGTATTCGACACTTCCCGACAAATATTTCGTTTCATCGAATACTCAGCTCCTCAAATCCTCGAATACTCAACTCCTCAAATACTCAAATACTCAACTTATGAACCGCATCCTCATCACCGGCGCCAGTAAAGGCATTGGCTTTGAAACTGCGCTGGCACTGTGCCGGCAGGAATACAGCGTATTGGCGCTTTCGCGCGATGAGGAAGGCTTATCGAGACTCCAAGCGGCTGCTGAAGGCGCAACCGGCAGCCTCGATACCTTGTGTTATGACCTGATGCAACCCGATACGGCGTCACTGCTGGAATGGATCAACCGGCAGGGCGGGCTCGATGTGTTGATTAACAACGCCGGACTTCTGCTGAATAAACCGTTCGCGGAGCTGACAATGGCGGATTGGCAGGAGAGTTTTTCGGTGAATCTTTTTGGAGCGGTCTCTTTAATTCAAACCGTGCTGCCGTTTTTACAGGTAAGTGCAACGGCGCATATTGTCAACATCGGGAGCATGGGCGGTTTCCAGGGAAGCTCCAAATTTCCCGGCTTGTCGGCTTACAGCGCTTCCAAAGCGGCTTTGGCTAACCTGACCGAATGTCTGGCAGAAGAGCTTAAGGATAGTGGGATTTCAGTGAATTGTCTGGCATTGGGCGCCGTGCAGACTGAAATGCTGGCAACGGCTTTTCCTGGTTACCAGGCGCAGGTGAACAAAGAGGATATGGGGTCGTTTGTGGCCTGGTTTGCGATGCAGGGCGGGCGGTTTTTTAATGGGAAGATTTTGCCTGTTTCTATCTCAACGCCCTAAATAATGAGTATCTTACCATTTACAGGCGCTCGTCGTTGCGCACTCCCGCTGAACGGGACAAGTTTTGCGATTCTCTTTGCGTACCTTGCGGTTAGTTTACCGCAAAGGGCGCAATGGTTTCTCGCAAAGATCGCAAAGCGTTTAGTATCAAAACTTAGAAATGGGACGATTAGATGTATGGTTGGTTCAAAACAACTATTACGAATCGCGTGAAAAAGCGCGTTATGCCATCCTCTCCGGAGTGGTGCATGTGAATGACCAGCCGGCAACCAAGCCCGCTCAGACTATTTTGGAAAGCGATGTCATCACCATTGTCGGGGAATCCCTGCGCTACGTCAGCAAAGGCGGCCTGAAGCTTGAAAAGGCCATTACTGCATTCAGCATAGACTTTAGCGGGAAAATCGTGCTCGATATTGGCGCCTCCACCGGCGGGTTCACGGATTGTGCGCTCCAGCACGGCGCTAAATTGGTGTATGCAGTAGATGTGGGTTCCGAACAATTGCATCCTTCCCTTCAAAACAGGCCGGAAATCGTTTCCATCGAAGGGCTCCATATCCGCGCTCTAACCGCGGAACACCTCCAGGGCCAACTCGCAGACATCATCGTGATTGACGTTTCCTTCATCAGCTTAGCGAAGGTTTTTCCATACATCGGAAAATTTTTGGCGCCCACCGGTTACGTGGTTGGACTAATCAAACCCCAATTTGAACTGGGTTTTAAACGCCGCCTGAAAAAAGGGATCATC
This sequence comes from Saprospiraceae bacterium, assembly GCA_046153985.1. GTDB lineage: Bacteria > Bacteroidota > Bacteroidia > Chitinophagales > Saprospiraceae > JABWAJ01. The sequence goes on along the minus strand of JBJXFD010000478.1, from coordinate 18,850 downwards.
AAAGACGAACAAATGCGCAACGAAGTGCTGGAACGCGTGCGCGAATACGCCGCCGAAAATGGCTTTGATCTAAAAGACCATACCTCCACGGAGGCCGATGGCGTGGAGAAAAATGTGGAGTTTATGGCGCTTTTTCATCAAGTTGGTAGTTAACAGTCGGTGTTGAATAGTTGGCAGTTGGCAGTCTATCAGTTGGCAGGAGTGTTTGTACTCCAGATGGAATTAATTGGCTGAAAAAGAATGTTTTGAATGTATAGATATCGCCTTTGCACCCCGTCTAAAATTTCCCGCAAAGTTCGCAAAGGATGCGCCAAGGCCGCAAAGCGTGGTGCCTTCTGGCTTTGCGTCTTTGCGGGAAACAATCCCTCTTACGGACACCAGAAAGGTGTTTTCCATCATTGAAAAGTGTAGTACTCTGCCAACTGAAATCCTGCCAACTGCCAACTGAATCACCCTGCCAACTATTTTCCCTTCTCTCCCGGTTGTTCAATCTCAAAATCCTCTTTTTGCTTCGATTGCTGCACCATCTTACGCACATCGGCCAACAACTGTTTGGCGTCGTAGATAATCCCGTCTTTGATGGTGTATTTCACGCCGCCTGCGCGAACAACCTCGTTGTTTTCGGTCAGTTGAATGGCGCCGGTGCCGTAAAGCAATTGCAGGTTTTGCAACGGATTTTCCTCCAAAATGACCATGTCCGCCAATTTGCCGACCTGGATGGTGCCGATTTGATCTTCCATGCCGATGGCTTGCGCGCCATTGAGGGTGGCTGAACGGATGACTTCAAGCGGGTGAAAACCGGCTTCGCGCAGCAATTCCAATTCCCGGATGTAAGCAAAACCGTAGAGTTGGTAAATGAAACCGGAGTCGGAACCGGCAGTTACCCGCCCTCCGCGATTTTTATATTCATTGATGAACGTCATCCACAAGCGGTAATTTTCTTTCCAGGCCACTTCCTCTTCCGTTCCCCAGGAATGCCAGTAGGAACCATGCGAAATGCGGCTGGGCATGTAAAAACGCCATAGGGAAGGCAAGGTATATTCCTCGTGCCATTCTGCCCGCCGGGTGCGCATCAGGTCGCGGCTGGCCTCATAAATGTTGAACGTCGGGTCAATCGTAAAATCCAAAGCTAAAAGCTCGTCCATCACTTTATTCCAATGCGCGGAGTAGGGCTCGGCGGCTTGTTTCCACAATTTTCCGGCTTCTTTAAAGCGGTGCTGCTCGTTTTGATAATTGTAATCTAATGGGTAGTCCTGGACGGTGCGGTCAGTAAACAGCGCTTCCGGCAGGCCATACCAGTGTTCCATAGAGGTAAGTCCGGCGCGAGCAGAACTAAGGACATTCCAGCGGGCAACGTCCATTTGGGCGTGGTGACAAGCCGAACGCAGCCCCAGTTTTTTATTTTCATCTAATGCCGCAGCCATAATTTCCGGGGCGGCCCCAAAAAACTTAATGCCATCGGCGCCTTTTTTTGCGTTTTCGCGCACCCATGCCCGCGCTTGTTCCGCTGTGATGATGGGGTCCTCGGCCCCCATCCCGAAGGCCGTGTAGGCTTTGATGCGTGGCGCGGTAATTTCATTTCGCTCACTCCGGCGTTTTTGATCCAATACCCAATCGAGCCCGTTGCCACAGGAAGGGTCACGTATGGTGGTGATGCCGTGTCCCAGCCAAAGTTTAAAAACGTATTCTGCATCAGCGCCCTGGGCTCTGCCGCCAATGTGGCCGTGCATGTCCACAAAGCCCGGCAACAAATACATGCCGTTGCAGTCCAATTCTTTCCCGCCCGCTTTCAATTTTGGCCGGTCGGTCGAATCTATGGCTACGCCCGGATAGCCCACCGAGCGCACAGCGGTGATCCGGTTTTGTTCCACCACAATATCCATTGGTCCAATCGGCGGCGCGCCATTGCCATTGATGACCGTTACACCCCGGATGATCAATTGCGAAAATGGGCCGTCGCCTTCTTTCCGGTCAGGCGCTTTTTGCACCTGAGCGAAAGTCGTTGAGGCGATGAGTAAGAATAGGAGGATGAGGTGGTTTTTCATAAAACTAGTGAGTATTTGAGTATCTGAGTATTTGAGGAGTTGAGTATTCGAGTATTTGAGGGGCTACGTCTGCTCAAATACTCGAATACTCAAATCTTCAAATCCTCAATTTTTCAAATCAATTTTTCCTTCCTTTCGTTGGTTTGCCCGTACTCGCCGGTTTCACAGGGCTCACCGGCTTCACTGGTTCCGGTTCCATCTCCGACCAACGCTGGTAATAGTTTTTGCCAAAATACCCGATACAACCCAATAAGGCGAGCAGGATGAGGCTTGAAGCAATCAGCGACACCGTTTTTCCGGTGTGGTAAGCGGGCGGATCAAATCGGAATTCAATTTTATGCTTGCCGGCCGGAACCCGCATGGCGCGCAAAAGGTAATTGGCGCGAATGTGTTCTGCGGCTTGCCCGTCAATATAAGCTTGCCAGCCTTTGTTGGGGCCGTACCAGATTTCCGAAAAGACAGCCAATTGTTCGCTCGGGGCGTCGCTTTCGTAAGTGAGGTGATTGGGTTTGTAGTCCGTGAGGCGGATAGCGCCGCCTTTCTGGAGGTTTAACCCCGCTAAATAATTGCTGTATTCCTGGTGAATGATGGCTTCATTGGTGGCGACAAAACTATCCAGGGCTGCAATTTCTTCATTGGGCGTCTGGACCAACTGGAAGCTGTTCACAAACCAGGCATTCCCTGCTGCGGTCGGATTGGACTGGGCTTTTGCAGTTTCCTGGTTTTCGCCGCCAATAATGTAGCGGGTGTTCAGCATGTTCAGCACTTGTTGATTGCCCTTGCTCAGGTGGCGGTCAATGACGTCCTGATAGCGCTGTAATTTGGCTGCGTGGTAGCCTCCTAGGGATTTGTGGAAATAAGATGCGCGTGAAGACTGAAATGGATTTTGCCCCACTAAGTCCAGCACCCGGAAATTCGGGTCCTGATCCTGCAATATTTGCTGATCGGCAGCATTTGGCTGGAAATTTGCCTGGTAGTTCGTTTTCGTGGTAAAGCTGTCCTCGTTTAAATAGCGGCGACCCACCGTCCACATGTCAAAGAAAACCAAAATTCCGAGTCCCGCAATCAGCCAGGAAGTCTGGATTTTGTTTTTCAAAAAAGCCCAGATCAGCCCCCCGCTCAAAAGAATCAGCAACAGGGTTCGGAAAGCATCGCTGCGCAGGTAAGCCTGTCGTTCTTCAGCAAATACGCCAGGATCTATATTGCCGAATTGCGCCGCAAATTGCCCATCCTGCGGGTTGGTGAAACTAAACATACCCGGTCCGAGTATCGCCAAGAACAGAGCAAGTCCTCCTGTTATACCCCCTGCAATATAAAGGCTTCGCAACGCTTCCTCTCTGGTTGATTTGCCGCTGATGAGTTGATGTATGGCCAAAAATCCGAGCGCCGGCACTAAAAAAGAAGCAACGCTGAGCACCGAGTTCGGCGTCCTGAATTTATTGAATAAGGGCACATACTCGAAGAAAAACCGGTTGACCGCTTCTAAGTTTTTACCCATAGAAAGCAACAGCGTGAGCAGCGTGCCCAATGCAAGCCACCATTTAGCTGGCCCTTTCACCAAAAACAAGCCCATAAAAAAGAACAGGCAGACGACAGCGCCGAAATAAATCGGACCGCTGGTGAAGGGCAGCTCTCCCCAATAGAGCGGCGCCCTGAATTCCATAGGCAATCGGTAGCCCTTGCCTTTGATCGCCGAACCGATTGGACCGTCTTTATCTACTGCTTCCTGCGAGCCGCCACCTGCTGCTCCGGGAATGAACGTGGAAAACAAGTCTATGCCGCCGTTGCTCCATTGCATGGCATAGTCCCAGGACAACCCAGAGGTTTCGCTGCTGCTCTGCATCCCATCGTCGGGTGCCCCTTCCGGCTTGGCTTCCGCTTGTAAAATCGGGTCGCCACGCATCGTATCTTTGGAGTACTCGTAGGTGATCCACAGGTTGGAGGCCGACGCGCCAACAGCCAGGATTCCGGCGATGGCCAATGCGCCAACCGCTTTGAAAAAGTCGGCGAGCTCGTTTTTCTGAGCGGAATAAATGAGCTGCGCTATGCCTAAGAAAGCGACCGTCAGGAAAAAGTAATAGGTCATTTGCACGTGGTTGGAGTAGAGGTTCAACCCCAATCCTGTTGCAAACAGTACTGCGCCCCACAAGTGTTTTTTGTTGAAGGCCAGCAACATGCCCGCCGCTACCAGTGGGAAATAGGTAATGGTTTTGACCTTGGTTTCATGGCCGGCTTCGTAAAGGATCAAACTATTGGTTGTCAGGCCGAAAGCAATGCTACCAACGATGCTCAACCAGGGATTTACTCCCAGTACAATCATCAGAATATAAAAGCCGAGCATGCCCACAATAAAGCGCCCGACCGGCGCCTTAATGCCCAACGACGCTAATCTGTCCGCTATCTTCAGGGTATTGCCGTCACTGACCGTGTTGATTTGGTAAGTTGGCATCCCTCCGAACATCGCATTGGTCCAAAGCGTGTTTTCGCCGGTTTCTTTTTTGAACTCACGCGCTTCCTGCGACATGCCCATGTACTGCACCATATCGCCCTGTGTGACCACTTTGCCCTCCATCTGCGGCAAAAAGTAAGCGACCAGAACCAGGAGGAAACAGAGTACTGCACAAAAGTGCGGCAACAGTTTTTTCAACATTCGATTCATTGTATAAAGACTTTAGATGTTAGACTTTAGATTTTAGACGCTGGATAACACAACCAGTGCGTCGGATGTCTGAGCTGTAAAGTTCGAGAGCAAGGCTTGCGAAGGCCCAAAAGACGAAGTTTACTCGCGTAAATGACAGTTTTTTGGGCCTTCGCATAACGCAACCATTTAGTCCGATGTCTGAGTTTAGAGTTCGAGAGCAAGGCATGTTCTGCCACAAAAACGGGAGTTTACTCGAGTAAATGACCGATTTTGGGGCAGAACATAACGCAGCTATCGAGCTATAAACTCAGACATTACATGAAATCAACGTCAATATCGTAGGGGTATGTCATCAAAAACTCAAGCGCCTTCTCAATTTCCAACTCATCAAAAACCACGCCGTACAACATTTCCATAATCGGCACGCGCAGTTTCATGTTTTTGGCTAAATAACGGACAATGCGCAGTGTGCGCACGCCTTCCGCCAATTCGGGCATGTCATCGCGGATGTCCTGAAACTTTTCGCCCTGCCCTAAACGATATCCAAAGGTAAAGTTTCGGCTGTTTTTGCTGGTTGCCGTTGCCACCAGGTCGCCGATGCCCGCCGTGCCGAGGAAGGCTTTGTTGCCTGCGCCCAGCCGTTGGCCGTAATGCACCATTTCGGTGAGTCCCCGCGTGATGAGCATGGCCTGGATGTTTTTGCCCAAACCTTTGCCTTTCAGGATGCCGGAGCCAAGCGCGATGACGTTTTTGAGCGCGCCGGCCAGCTCCGCGCCGAGAATTTCGTAAGTGCCAAAAACGTGAAAATAACGACTGCTCAAAACAGCCTGTCCGGCGTCTATCACTTCGTCAAAACGGCTGGCAATGACCGTCGCCGTGGGTTGTCCCTCCATGATCTCGCTGGCTAAGTTGGGCCCGGAAAGGCAGCCAACCCGAATCACCGAACTTTCCTGCAAAATGACCTCGCTCATGGTGTTGACATCCTTGCGGCTGATGCCTTTTTTGGGGATCAAATCTTCTTCTATTTCGTTGGTATCGAAGCCTTTAGTGCCGTGAATAAGGATGTGGTCAGGGCGCAGGTAAGGCCCGAAACTGCGCATCATGCGCCGAAAACTCACAGAAGGCACCACCGGAAAAATCAGGGTGCAGCGGGCCGCAATCTCTTCCGGATCGCTCGTGGCGTGAATCCGGGTGGAGATATCAACCCCCAGATGGTGGCGCGCCCGGTTAATGGTCGCTACCAACTCCGCCTTTCGGCTGAAAAAAAGCACATCCGTATTGTAAGCCAGCAAATTGGCAATCGCCGTACCGAAGCTTCCGGCGCCGATGACGCCCACGGGTTGGCTATTGTCTGATTCCGGCATTCGTTTCTTTTTTTAGTGCGCCGTAAAAGTACATTTTTTGTGAAGAATTTGGAAAAAGATGGTGGGGGAGGGGCTGGGGACGGTAGACGGGCTACCCTGGACACCGGGGGACGGATGGTAGGGGCGCCCCTCGTGGTCGCCCTGGATTTTTCCGACAATGAAAATGGCCAATAGCATGTTTTGCTGATGGGGTATTGCAGAATAGGGTGATGTGTCCTATCTTGCGATGGAACTGAATCAAGAAGATTATGAAAAAAAAGATAATGATTCTTGGTGGATACGGAGGTGTTGGCAAAATAATGTCACGAAATCTTCTTAAACATACCGATTCTGATATAACAATTTCTGGACATAATAAGGAAAAAGCTGAAAAAATTGCAAGTATTCTTAGGATAGAATATCCTAAACGACAAATATTATCGAGCTACGCAGATGCAACCCAAAAGCATAGTTTGATTGAGGCATTCAAAAACGTGGATTTAGTAATCATAACCACAACAACACCAGATTACATTGGTACGATTGCCGAAGCAGCGCTTGAATCTGAAACAGATATGATTGATATTCTTGTTCGGGGTGATGTAGTAGATAGCCTTGGCAAATACCGTGAAAGAATAATTGCAAATAAAAGGATTTTCATTACACAAGCTGGATTTCATCCGGGGCTTCCTGCGCCAATAATAAAATATGTAAAAAATAAATTTGATAATTATAAGTCTGCCAATGTTGTGATGGTTATGAATTCGTTATTCGAAAGTCCCGAATCTACCCATGAAATTATACATGAAATTGCAGTAGGCAATGCTAAAATATTAAAAAATGGCATTTGGAAAAAAGCAACATATAAGGACGCATTGAAAATTCAATTTTCAGATAAATTTGGTGCTCGGCAATGTTTTCCTCTCCAAATGAGAGAAATCTATCCTTTGCAAAAGGAATTAGGTGTTTCAGAGATGGGGGTTTATTCGGCAGGCTTTAATCCATTTATTGACAACTTTGTTTTTCCATTCGTTATGTTTTTACAATTTCTAAAAAAAGGATTTGGAAAGAGATTTTGTGGAAAATTAATGTATTGGGGAATAAAAAAATATTACAATAACAAACCTGGGGTAGAATTTTATTTGCAAGCTATGGGTATTAAGGATGGCAAAAAAAGAAATTTTACTTTAAAGATTAATTCGTCTGATGCTTTTGATTTTACTGCAATTGCCGTAATTGCTTGTCTGAAACAATATTTGGACAATTCAATTAACAATCCGGATTTATATTTAATGGGTAACGTTGTTGATGAAAAAAGGGTTATTGAAGATCTAAAACTAATGGGATTACAAATCACTGGGATAGGATAAACTGGAGCTTCTGGTTTATTGATGAGCATGGATATGAATATCCGGCAACAAAAACTGGATGTATGTTTCGTTGATGGGGTAATGCAAAATAAGCTGGTTTGTTGTATCTTGCGATGGATACAAATCCTGTTGCGAGCCTAATACAGGAGGAGTTGCATTTATCCGCAGTTCTCATCAATTAAAGAAAAATGAGTCTTATGAATTTAAGCATGAAATTTTTAACCGTAGTCGCTATTGGAGTAGCCCTGTTTCTTGCTGAAGGCTGTAAAAAAGACATAAATCCATGTGAGACTCCAAAGGAAGGAGAGAACTACTTACTCAGTGATTCTGCCAAAACTTACATCAATCATTATGCGGATGCCAACAGAATAATATTTAAAACTTTATCCGGTGCAGATATAGCCTTTGAAGTCGTATCAAAGGAAACAATTGGCGCCTATCAGGTTCCATTTCCATGCGAAGTAGATCCTGCTCAAAGCCAGACGGTTATAGGGACTTCACAGCTTTTGTCGTTTTCATTGTCCAATAGCGCGGTATTAACGGACCCCATCTTCGTCAACCTCGTTGAATATCCAATCATTCCAAGTCGGGATGCGTATGAAACATTAGCGGTGTCACTTGGTGAATTATTTACAAATTCGTTTGAGGACAAAGATGGGCTGTTCAATTACTATATAAGTGGAAACAATCCCCAAATTAATTTTTTAGACAGCCTTGTGATTGGCGGAAAAACATTTTATTCCGTTTATGAAATGAATGATGGCCAAATCGTTCCAAATCTTGAAATTAAATACTCAATAAACCAGGGTATAATTTACATCAAAAACCCTCAGAACTCAATGGAGTATGTTTATGACAGGAAAGAATAGCAAAAATGAAGAGAACAACACATTCAGCCAAAGCCTTTTTTAACCAAATAAGGTCCGATATCGAAAATGACCGGTTCGATAACCTGGCAACTTATTCATTCGATAAACCGGTACATTTCAATTGGGTGGAAGACATTTTTCATCCATTAAATGTAGCCGAAAACCCAAACGGCAAGGCGCTGATCTGGCGGCACAATGAACTGGAAAAGCACTATACATTCGCTGGCATTTATCAGGAAACCAACCAGTTTTTGAATTTCCTGAGCAAGCAGGGCATCGAAAAAGGCCACCGCATTTACACCCAATTGCCCCTCGTGCCGGCCAACTGGATCGCCACCTTAGCCGCCATCAAAGGTGGTTTTGTGATGATTCCGGCAGCGACCACCCTGACGGAAAAAGACATTGCCTATCGCTTTGAAACGCTGTTTCCGGAAGTGGTGATTGCCGACTACCACAATGCCCCCAAAATTGAAGCGGCGGAACGGTTGTTGAACAAAACCGTCCGGGTAAAAATGATTGTGGGCGAAGCACGGGCCGGCTGGTTTCCTTTTGACCTTATTCTGGATGAAGCACGCACCGCAAAAGCAGCGGATACCGCAGCGGATGATCACCTGTTCTATTTTTTCACTTCCGGCACAACGGGCTTGCCCAAAGTGGTTGTTCATACCCAATTCACCTACCCTTTCGGGCACCTGACGACCGCTTCCTGGATTGGCATGCGCGCAGGTGATATCCACTACAATATTTCGGCGCCCGGCTGGGCCAAATTTGCGTGGAGCAGCTTTTTTGCGCCCTGGAATATGGGGGCCACGATTTTTGCCAACCAGGTAGATAAATTTGACGCAAAAGAGCAGTTGCAAACGATTGAAAAATACGGCATCACCACGTTCTGCGCGCCGCCCACAGTTTTGCGGATGCTCATTCTGGAGGATTTTTCGCCGTACAATTTTAAATTCAGGCAATGCGTGGCCGCCGGCGAACCGCTCAACCCGGAAATCATCGAAAAATGGAAGCAGGGGACGGGCATTTTGATCAGAGATGGCTTCGGCCAAACCGAAACGACCTGCCTGGTTGCCAACATGCCCGACGCCCCCGTAAAATACGGTTCGATGGGCAAACCCACTTTCCTTTATGATGTGGTGATTGCCGACGAAAATGGCCTCGAATTACCCCCATTAGAAGAGGGCAATATTTGTGTGAAAATGGCCAATCAGCCCGCCAACGGCGTTTTTCTGGAATACATGGGCGACCCCGACCGCATGGAGCAGTCGTTCAAAAACGGATTGTATTACACGGGCGATAAAGCTTACAAAGACGAAGACGGCTATATCTGGTTTGTTGGCCGCGACGACGATGTGATCAAAGCCTCCGATTACCGGATTGGCCCGTTTGAAGTGGAAAGTATCCTGATTGAGCACGAATCGGTAGTGGAAGCTGCGGTGGTGGCCAGTCCGCACGCGCTGAGGGGGTATTCGGTCAAAGCGTTCGTCATTGTCGCGGAAGGCCATACCGCCGGATTGGAATTAGCCGAACGCTTGTTTGAGTTTTGTGAAAAAAACTTAGCGACTTATAAAATTCCACGCATTATTGAATTTACGCCAACGCTACCGAAAACAATTAGCGGAAAAATAAGGAGGGTGGAATTGCGGGCGAATGAGGCGGTGAGCAAGCAAAATAAGGAAGCGCGGGAGTTTGAGTTTTTTCATCCCAAATACTAATTTGACATTGATGTCATAGAACGCTTACAACCCACTTGCATTTTTCAAACAAATCAAGTATTTTGCACGATTGAACATCTGAACGCCATCAAAACACATTAAAATGAAATCTCTTCTGATGTCCACAACCGCAATTGCCTGGATCATCCTGGCAACCTCCCGCGCCCCTGCCTTTCAGGCACTGTACAATATCCGGAACGATAGCGAAACCACCAACGTCATTCAGGTAGGCTCTTTCACGGGCACCATGGATACAAAAGCATGACTATTAAGAAACAGAAGGCGGGCATATCTGGAAAAACTGGAGAATTTACCTTGCTGAATTTGCGCCACAGATTTTCAGGTAGTTAACCTCCCCTTGCAAACGAACTCTCTGATGAAAAATAAAAAATCGAAAAAGCTAATCAGCTTTTTTCCCTTCTTCCTGTCAATTTTTTCCTGCCGGGAAAAAATCGCGAACCTAAAGCCGGAGAAATTTTACCTGCCGGGTAAAACGAATGACCTGCCAGACGGGACCGTAATTTATTTTGTTGACGCGCTGTCAAACCAGGTTTTTGATTCAGTTGAGTTTTTTCATGGGAAGTATGGAGCACCGACCAAGCTTCAATTCTAATATATAAGGCGCCAAAATTTATTGAATCCGATGGTGGGCTATCCCGAAACCACCGGAAAAGAAGTAGGGATAATTTCAAGCATTGAAAAAATGAAAAATGTATTTTTCACTTTAGCATTTATGCTAATCGGATCGCTTGCTTTTGCCAACACAACGCCTGTGGAAATGCCAATAGGCGACGTTTTGGTTGATGTGGTTATAGCACAGGAAGAGGCCGTGGCTGCACCTGAGGAGGATTTGGCTGCACCGGCCGCATGCTGGATTGTCGCAATCACCGTTTCATGTGGCGGAACCTACAATACGCAATATTGTAACGAAGGACTGCACGGTACGCTTGGGCAATGGGCCATGCAAGTTGATAGCTGGGCTTGTGATCATTGATATTTACTAATCGGAGGTGGGTGAAAACAACTCGATTTTGCCCACCTTCCTGGAACAACCTTAAAATCTTGAATCTACATGAAAATAATATTACTGCCATGCCTGATTTTTTTATCCGGAATGCTTGCTGCACAGGATACCAAAGTAATTGAATATGCAGCAAACTATGATTTCATCCCGGTAATGGATACGCTGAATGGCACTTTTGGCGGCCCTTATGAATTCTTATTGCTTCACGCCAATGGGGAATCGAGATTCCACGCCGGCAACAAACAGTTCAACGACTCTATGGCTTACGCCTATTCCCTGGCGAACCCTCAATATGCTAATCCCAAAACTCAGGAAGAAGCCCAGGAAGCGATAAACAATTTCACAGCCGATATGAAAAATTGGAAAAAATCGGCGCCCGTTAACTATATGATAAGAAAAGATTTTGCTGCAAAAAAAATTCAGAATGCCTTGACCTTTGCTTTTCCGCCACAACATTTGGAGGAGTCGCTAAATCTTACCTGGAAAATTGGAGAGAAACAAGATACCATCGCAGGTCTTAACTGCTACAACGCCCATACAACATACGGGGGCAGAAACTACACGGCATGGTTTGCCCCTGGCATCCCTATCCCGGATGGCCCCTATGTATTTGGCGGCCTGCCGGGACTAATCGTGCAGGTCAGCGACGAAAAAGGCTGGTTTACCTTTCGGCTTAAAGGACTCTCCGTGTCTCCGCAACAGCGTTTTTGGCAAGAAAATTACCTCAATCCCCAAAGCAAGGTAATCAGCCGGAAAAGCTACGTGGATCAATCCATTAAACAGAAAAATAACCCGCGCATGCCCGCAGTGGTTGACGCATCTGAAGAGCAGTTATTGATCATGAAGGAACGGCGTAAATGGAGCTATTATTTGCTGTTAGAAAGCTATTAGGGATGTTTCCTGCGCAGGGCTTCATCCTATTTCCCTTGCTGGCCTTATCTGCGCTTCCCGCTCAGTGCCAAACGACCCTGAGTGGCGCCATAACCAATGAAAATGGCCAGCCCATTGCAGGCGCGTCCCTGATCGTCCGTGAGCAGCCGGACGGGGCTATAAGGGCCTTTGCGCTTTCAGCAACCACAGGGGAATATTCAGTGACGTTCACGACCGGCGCTGATTCCCTTTGGCTCTCGGTATCTCATTTATCATTTGCCAGCCAGGAAAAAGTGATCGTCAGGCATGATAGACGTTTGGATTGGGTGCTTGCCGCTCAGGTGTACGAACTTCCGGAGATTGCAATAAACCAACCGGTTCTGATCCGCAGAGGAGATACCTTAGTTTTCGACGTTAATCGCCTTAAAACGGCCCAGGATGAGCATATTGAGGAAGTGCTGGCCCGCATCCCCGGCATCACCGTGGAACCCGGCGGGAGGATACTTTACCAGGATCTGCCCATTTCCAGGTTCTATATTGAGGGGCTGGATATGCTGGAAGGGCGTTACGCCTTGGCGACCCGAAATCTGAATGTTGACGCGATCCGGGATATTGAAATTCTGGAGCAGCATCAACCCATCCTGGCATTGGATTCTTTAATTTCCCCACCAAACGCGGCCATTAATCTGCGGTTAAAATCGAACGTAGTCTTCACCGGCGAAGCGGAAGCAGGCAGTGGCCTGTCGCCTGCGCTCTACTTAGCAGGGGGCAATCTATTTGGTTTTCAGAAACACCAGCAATTCAATGTGTCGGGCATGGGCAATAATGTCGGAGAGCAGCAGCGCAACAACTTCAGGAGCCTGTACGGCGAGGTGTCGTTCGAGCAAATACTTGTCAGCCCGACTGTAATCCAGCCTCCGTTTCGTCTCCAGGGCAGTAATGCGCTTGACAATCAGGAGTTGACCGGCGGCGTCAATTTTCTGCGCAGAATCAGCCCACACAGCCAACTGAAATTTCAGGCTTTCACCACTTCGGATCGGCTGCAATATCGTGGCCGCAAAGAGCGCACCTGGCGCGATTCCGATCAAGCCGTTCGTTTTGATGAGTTATTACAAGCCGGGGAAGTACTCAATCTTCTGAATGGCAAGTTGTTATACGAACTAAACAAGCCAGGTTTCTACACCAAAGCTTCCATCGAATCCGAAAATGGCAACACCGCAACAACGGTGGATAACGAAATCAACGCACGGAGGTCTCTGGAAGATTTTGAGCGCGATAAATTGACCATAAACGGGCGTTGGGAAGCCATTTTACGCAAAGGAAACAAAGCCTACCGGCTCTGGTCCCGCATTGACTATCGGGATGAAGCAATAGACCTGGAATTGCGCCCGCTCGACTTAGTCGGAAGCGAATCTCCGGCAAGGCAGTTGCCCCAGGCGATACAAGCCGTGCGTGAGCGAAATCTGGCGTCGGATACTTACACCAGCTTTATTTTGCGGCGCAACCAGTTCATCGGGCATTTCAAATCCGGGATACAAATGCGCCGCAATCGCTTTGCCAGCGATCTTGCCGAACTGGCTGCAGACGGCAGCCAAACTTCCCTGGGTTCACTATTTGTAAACGACATGAACCAAATGCTATGGGCGCCATACCTCGAACAGGATTACTCGTGGATGCGAAAAAAAGGAGAATGGAAGCTACACATCCCCGCAGCCTTCCACCGGTTGACCCTGGAGGATGACCTGCGGGAAGCCAATCTGCGGCGTGGACTGATGGTTTTCCAGCCACATATAGAGTATCTCCCCCGTAACGGCGGCCTAAGCGCCAAATTCACCTTCAGCCATGATTATAATCAGGATCAACTTTTTTACAACAGCTTCATACTAAGGGCGAACCGGCAATTTGACCGGCAAGTTTTCGCCGTCAATCAGCGCGAGATGTATGAACTTAGCCTGCGCTATCAGGGGAAAAGCACCCAATCCGGCCTGTATTACAGCAGCCGCCTTAACCTGTCCGCAACGCGGGCCGACTTTATCCCCACTACGGTGTTCGACTCCTTAGGGCAAGCTTCGCTGCTGACCGCAACTTCCAATTTACAACAACGGGGCAGTTGGCAAAACAGGTTTGAAATGGTTCCCTGGTCCTCCGTTCAAATCAAATTGGAAACCAATTATACGGGCTTGGTACGCCCGGGCGCCCTGAACGGCAATCGCCTCAATATCCTTATTCATCAGGCCGGAGCTGAGCCTTATCTGGTGTATACTTTCGGGAAAAGTGTACTTAGCTGCCGGTTCCGGGCGGATTTTTATGCGAGCAACATTTCTGATGTCCCGGTGTGGCAAACGCAGTTGCGCTGGGTGTTTTTTCACCAGTTTTCCAAGAATTGGGGCAATGTCAACCTAAGTTTCGATCATTACCGAACGGCGATTGGCCAACGAATCGTCGTTAATCAACTCTTCAACATCCGGTACAAAAACAGCATCCCCGCCTGGAAATTAGACGTGAGCCTCCACCTGAACAACCTGACGGATGAAGTGGATTTCATTACGTTCACCCAGGAGAGTTTTTATGAAGAACTCGGCAGGTTTCGCTTGCGGCCGCGGCAATTTATTCTGAGGTTGGCTAAGAAATTTTAATGGCCGTATCCGAATAAAGATCATTCCGTTCCTGTTTGCTTTTTTTAGGTAAATCCAGTATTTTGCACCATTAAATACCTTTAAAAATCATAAAAACCATTACGACAATGAACCAAACCAATCCATCAGCAATCTTCAGAATTGCACTTGCCTTTATTTTAATGAATGGGGCAGTAACTTTGGCTTTTTCACAAGCTAAGGAACGCCACAATAATAACTTCCCGATTTGGGCGGTGGCTTTTCCCACCGGACTTCGTTGCTTCGCTGGTCACGTAGCTTTGGCTACGCTCCCATCTCGCGCCTTGTCCGATAGAAAAATCCCCACGCCGAAAACGCGAACTTATTATTGCGATGTTCCTAAAATTGAAGCTCCAGTATCCGGTTTTTTAATTTTAGTGGAAACCACAGAGAATGGACTGAAACTTACCTGTCAGGAAGGATGTGCCTGGGGAGAACTTTCTTTCTCGTTAAAAGCATACCAAACACAAGCGGTTGATCAATATGGAATGACGTCTTTGAAAAGAGACCAACCGGAAAAAAACGACAGCCTTTCGAATTTTTTGTTCACCGTTAAAAAAACAAAAGAAGGCCTGAAGTTTGAAGGAAAAGAAGGGACTGCCTGGAATGAATTGAGTTTTAAGTGTCCGGGCAATAATTGTTACCAGCATATTGATCAGGAGGGGATGGCTACGAGGGATTAGGTTGTCAACATGACGTTTACTAAACTTTAAAAGTTTAGTAAACGTAGCTCCGTTTCACCTTGATTCTTAAAAATGTTCAGTAGTATGGTGATTTGGTTAGCTTTGTATTGTAAAGTCAGATGATGTGTCCTAACTTGCGTTGTAATTGCTCTAATTCTCGAAATGACTCGTTGATTGTTTGTCGGAACTTCCTTATTAAGAAAATTTTTAACCGCATCAAACGAAAACTAATGAAGTTAATACCTGGAGACAGGCAATTATACCTTTCCGGCAGGATTTGGGAGGAAGTTCAACCCAAGTTTAACCTGGCGCCTTTCGTTTATGCTTTGCACGACGCGATTGACCTTTCGAAATATGGCAATGGGATCAGAAAATTTTATTTCACCTTTATCATTGTCCCGGCAGACGACATCATTAACCGACCTGCTAAGCAATATTTCCATGCCAAAAAGAAGGAAGCTGAAATATCGGTTGAAATCCCCTGGACAATTTTTAAGAATGCGACTGAATCAGAAGCCATCAAACTGATGGAAGCAGCTTATTTGCAAGGTATAGAACTGATTAAAACACTGCCGCTCAAAGAACGATTTGATGTGGAGCAATTTAAAAGGGATGTGGAGGTGCTTTTTGGTCGGGAGGAGTGGTATAAATTGCCGGTTATGGCATATTATTAGTAGGGATTGTTGGATTTCTGCAATTGGCGTATACTCAATAACTGTTTACAAAACTGACATTCTCGCATTTATACTTATATGGGGTGAGTTGACGACAACGCAAAGTTAGGGGCAAAGACAGCCCTCTCCAACTCCTTTAAAATGAACGTAGATAATATGAACGACCTCAATGTTTTTGACTTTTCCACGATCATACATATTTCAGTCAGCTTATTGACTGCCTTGTTTTTAATATACATATGGTATTATAACCTGAAATTTAGTAAGGAAAGAATATTGAAAAAATCACCGGATCTTGGGTTGATTTTTTTGAGTTTGGCATTGACAATATGGGGATTTGCAGGTATATGCAGATTGGTTTTTAACTTCCAGGGTATTCAAATTAAATTACTCTCATCGTTAAATAATGGATTGTTTTTATTAGCTATTCCATACTTTGAACATGGGTTTAAGTTTTTTAAAAACAAACAAATCAAAAAGCGTTGGAATATAAGTGTAATTATTGTCGCTTTTACTGCCTTACTGCTTATTGGTTTAGATGTCCATTATAATCAATTGATTAGCACTCTGATTGATTCTGTTTTTTCAATTATTACCTTGTTGGTATTAGGATTTTCTTTGTTTCTTACATTTCAAAAAAGAAACTTATTGTGGGTAGCAATATTAACAGTTTTTGTGATATCTCTTCAATTATTCCCTACTGTTGGTTATTTAATGAATCCATTTGAAATTGACCTAAAGTTTCCGTTGGTGCTATATTTAGTTTCTTCAATTGCATTAAATATCCTCTTTATTGCATTGGCTTTTAGTTGGCTATTAGAGTCTCAAGAAAATAATATAAATAATCTATTTTCACTCTCCAATGATAATATTCAAGAACATATATTGACTAATAAATTTTCATTTGAAGAAATTAAAAGCACTCTACTCAATCAGTTAATATCAGATGAAATTGAAGAAGTTGTTGAAGAGTTAATTTCATTTTTTAAAGCGACTAACAATAGTGCTGGTACATCTAAAGTTATACAAATTGCTGCTAAACTATCCCGAAATAATACTCTTAAAATAAGAGAAGAAATCGAAGGGGCAGTATATTATAAAAGAAGAAATGAGATTAGGAAAAGCATCATTGAGTTGATGCAAAACGAATTTTATCCACCGGAAAAAGTAAAAACAAACAATGGGTAGCCAAATACTAAATACAAGTATTTCGACATTGTTACTTATGGTGATAATTGTTGTTCTATTGTCTTTTATATGGTATATAATTCGAGAAAAACAAAATAGGTTAGAAATGTCAGCGGATTATTACAATAGTCTATTAACCCTGATTACTGAATTGAAATCTGAAAATTCAGCCCTGTTACAGAATAACAATATTTTAAAGCATGAAATAGAAAAAATAACAAGTATTTATAATGGCGCAAAGCAACCAAGTGGTGATTTGAAACTTCAAAGATCAGAATTAAATAATACAATAAATAAATTGATTTTTAATGGAGATATGTCTATATTAATAGAAGAATATAGATCTGGAAATTTTCAAGGGGTATTAAAAAATATGATTAATTGCTTAACGAAGGATTCAAATGAATATTGGGAAGCTATAAAAATTGAATACCGATGGAATAATATTCAAGATTATAAAATGAGAGGAATTTTTGATGCACATGCTCTAATTGTTCAAGAGAATAAGCTCAGCGAATCAGCATTGTCTTTAATTCGAAGAATAGAAGAGGTCGCACCTAATACGGTGAAAAACGACAATGCCTCCTAAACATAGGCACTGCGTTGCCATATACACCAGTCACCATATAAAAAAGAAAAATGAAAGCCAATAGACATCATTATTTGCCTCAATTTTATATTCATGGATTTGTAAATTCTGATAATAAAATCAGTGTTTATGATAAACAGGAAAAAAGATTCAAGAAACAAGAGTTTAGCCCCAAACAAATATTCTTCGAATGGAATCGAAATACTTTATTAGTTGAAGGTAAAAAGGATGATTCTGTCGAGAAGCTTTATGGTTATTTTGAAAGCTTGATTTCTCCAACTTACAATAGAATTAAAATGCAAAGTGGAAGGATAAAATATGACATTAACGATATTTTTAATTTACTTGTACTTGTTTCTTTAACTCATTGGAGACTACCGCTTAATGATGTAAATGCTGAAAATTTTGTACAATCAACTCCTCGCAAAGATTTAATTATAAAGATTTTCAATAAGGAAACTGGAGAAGAAGCAAGTGAAGATCTCTATGAGAAAGTAAAAAAGAGAAATGGGTTTGTTGAAATGTACAAATTGTTAAAACCTATTATTGATTTTATGTCGTTAAATATGAAAAACAGTATAGAACATTGGAAAATTTATAGAGCTGATTCCGAAATTCAATCGCATATATTAGGCGACAATCCAATAGTGTTTAAAGATCAACCTCAAAATAATATACTTGAAACGGAATTGATTTTTCCTTTAACGAAGGGGATTATGCTTTATCATAACAAAGGAAAGAAAATTAAACAGATTCAACCTGAAGATAGAGTGAATGTCGATATTATGATCTTTTTACAATCCCGGAGATATGTCGTAGGCTCTAATAAAGACTATTTAAATAAAATTAAATCACTTGCACAAGGGTGCAATACTAAATCAGAAATTGAAATATTAAGAAACGAAATTTTTGAAATATTTGAATGAACATGGTGACTAATAATGTAGCAAATGTTGTTTGCCAGCAAAAGCTCGCAACGCTACATGCAAAAGACCGTCCACGCTCATAGAATTATTGTATCCCTCTGACCATCCCCATCTTGCAAGCGGGTTCATCGCCCGTTAAATTTGTCCACAAAAAGAAATGGAAGGAAAAGAAAAACGTCTGCGGCGGAGCGCAGGGGAGATGTATGGTGTAATCGAGAAGTGGCATGCGAGTGGCCAAAGCCAGCAAACGTATTGT
>JBJXFD010000473.1:0-3479 GCA_046153985.1 Saprospiraceae bacterium | reverse complement strand
ATCCACTTGTAATGCTCAAAAAACCATTTGATGCGTATGCTGGGGAAACCCTGCCTCAGATAGGCCGCCACGTATGGATGCACATGGAGCGTAAGCTTTGATTTCAGTCGCGAACCGAGGATGAAGTTCATGTCGCGTACGATTTCGTCCATCACGAGGATGGAAGCGTTGATTTTACCGGTGCCGTTGCAGGTCGGGCAAACCTCAGATGTATTGATTTTTACTTCCGGGCGCACCCGTTGGCGCGTAATTTGCATCAATCCAAACTTGCTGAGGGGCAGGATGGTATGTTGAGCGCGATCTTTTTTCATGAATTGCTTCATCGCCTGGACCAGCGTTTTTTTGTGTTCCAGGTTTTTCATATCAATGAAGTCAATGATGATGATCCCGCCAATATCCCGCAGGCGCATTTGCCGGGCGATTTCCTCCGCCGCTTCCATGTTGACTTTCAGCACCGAGTCGTCCTGACCGCTTCCCACTTTATGACCGCTGTTTACGTCCACCACATGCATGGCCTCGGTGTGTTCTACCACTAAGTAAGCCCCGCTCGGCATGGTTGCTGTTTTGCCAAACGAGGATTTGATTTGACGGGTGACGCCGTACACCTCGAAAATCGGTTTATTCGAGGATTTATGCAGGGAGACAATTTTGACCTGATCCGGGGAAATGGAATAGAGGTAGTTCTTGATGTTTTGGTAGAGGTCTTTGTCGTTGACGACGATCTTGTTGAACGAATCGGTCAGCAGATCGCGCAGGATACTGGAGGTTTTATCGAGTTCGCTGAGCAGTTTAATCGGGGCTTCCGCTTTGTGCAATTGCTTGAAAATATCTTCCCAGCGCTCCATCATGAAGCTGAGTTCTTCGTGCAGGTCAGCGGATTTTTTACCTTCTGCAGCGGTACGGACAATGACCCCGAAGTTTTTCGGTTTGATGCTTTCCACTAAGGCGTGCAGGCGCTTGCGCTCTTCAGAATTGGCTATTTTTTTGGAAACGGCAATGATGTCGTTAAACGGTGTAAGCACCAGATAACGTCCGGGGATGGTCATTTCGCAACTCAGGCGCGGGCCTTTGGTGGAAATGGGTTCTTTCAGCACCTGCACCAAAATTTGCTGCCTTTTGGCCAGCACCTGGTCTATTTTTCCCGTTTTAATAATTTCGGGTTCTAATTTGAACTGGTCCAGCCGGTGCGAATTGATGGAACCGGAAATAGCTCCGCCCGTATATTTCGCAAGTGAACGCAATTTTGGCCCAAGGTCTGTGTAATGTAAAAATGCGTCTTTTTTGTGCCCAATATCTACGAAGGCCGCATTAAGGCCCGGCATAAGTCGTTTGATCCTGCCCAGGAAGATGTCGCCAACAGTAAAGTTGTTGTTCGTTTTTTGGTAATGGAGTTCTACGAGCTTACCATCTTCCAGCAGGGCTATTTCGACTTCTGTGGGCGTAGAATTAATGATGAGTTCTTTTTCCACAGGGAAATTTAGTTTACACACCCAACATGGTTCCAGCGGGAGGAGAGATAAAGGCAATTTTGCAAAAAAGCCAGCGCAAAGGAGAACCAGAGGCAACCCTTTTTATTCGGTGCTTATAAACAATAACGGCTCGCAGTGTACAAACAAGGCACACTGCGAGCAGTAATAAAAATAACCTTTATTTCCCCAGGGTCTGATACCCGGAGGATGTCGTGATTATTTCTTCTTCTTATGGCGGTTCTTACGCAGCCTTTTTTTGCGTTTGTGCGTGGCAATTTTATGCCGTTTACGCTTTTTTCCACAAGGCATATTCGTTTCTTTTTTTTCGCCGAAGCAGCAGCTTTTTCCTTTATAACCTTTCCCAAAGAAAAAGGAAGGGTTTAAAACAAACTAAGCGCCGAACGGTGTCGGTGAACAAATAGGTTCGTTCCTGTTATAAATTCCTCAACGCGCCTGAAGCGCGCGACATTTTTCCAGGTATTGTTGTGCCTCAGCAGGCTTTTTCAGGGCTTCGTAAACCGTTGCCAAAAGACAATTGCTACTGACATTTTCCGGCTCTGTTGCAATAGCTTTTTCTAAGCGCGCCAAAGCGCGGTCGAATTGGCCTGTTTTGATCGCCAGGCGCGCCAGGCTATTCAAAACCAAAACATTTTCAGGTTGCTCCCGGTTCAACTCGAGCAACATCATCGGACCTTTCATCTCCTGGCCGGCAGGCGGGAATTCGGCATAACTCAGCGCAAGATTTACTTTGTGGGCAACATTTTCCGGGTTGAGCGAGATGGCATTTTCAAATGCTGTAACCGCTCTTTTACTGCAAAATTCCCGGACAATGTCATCTTTTGCTTCTTGCACACAAATCGCAAACGTCGTTCCGGCAATGGACCAGGTTTCTTCCGAGTTCGTCAATTCGGCAACATTCTGGGCGTAATGCCCGGCAATGGCCGGATGACCAAATTCGTACCACTTTCCAGAAAGCTGTTTCAACAGATTCACCTTTGCGGAGTCAGGACTTGTTTTTTCGAGTTCTTCCTCCAGCGTCAGCACAAAAGTATTCTGTGCTTCAGTGATGGCGGTTCTCGCGCCCCTCAACAGCAGGTTGATGTCTGTTTTTTCGGAAGACAATGCCCTCGACTTTTCGGAGCGTTGAATATCTTTTGTTTTGGTATCACAACCGAAATACATGACAAATAACAAGAATGCAGCTGAAAAAACTGCCGTGAATTGTAATTTTGTCATGGAGCGCTTTTGAGTTATCTTTTATGCCGCAAGGCAATTAATCTTCGCCTTCATCTTCCGGCAACGAAGTAACGTTTCCTTTTACCTGCTCAACAAAAACTTTCGCTGGTTTGAAAGCCGGGATAAAGTGCTCCGGAATTTCGATAGCTTTGTTTTTCTTGATGTGGCGACCGATTTTTTTTGCTCTTTTTTTGATGATAAAAGAGCCGAAACCGCGTACATACACATTCTCCCCGCTAGAGAGGGAACCTTTCACTTCCTTAAAGAAAGTTTCCAAAGCGACCAATACATCTACCTTAGGAACTCCCGTTTTTTCGGAAATAGCTGTGACTAAATCAGCTTTTCTCATCGTTATGGACTGGTTTATAATTAGTTATAATCAAAATGCTTTTTAAAACGAGTGGCAAATATCGCAATTTTTTCGTTCTGGAAAAATAAAAGTTACTTTAATTTTCATTAATAGTCAATCTTTTAGCTTTGAGCCTGCTTTCGCCTGGCCGATGGAGGGCCCCTGTTACAGGCATTCAAACCTGACCTTTCCATCATACTATCTTGTATATTGTCTCATCTGCGTCGGAATAATTCTATCTTTGCGCTTCTTTTTAAAATAATTCTCTGACTGCCGTGGGGTTGGTTCGGGAATCAAACCTGCTTCCTTATGCTGCTTTCAATGACCGGTTACGGGCGCGTATCGCAATCTTTCAGAGACAAAACCATCCTGGTAGAAATCAGATCGCTCAACAGCAAGTTCACCGACCTGAGGCTCAAAATCCC
>JBJXFD010000472.1:0-16485 GCA_046153985.1 Saprospiraceae bacterium | reverse complement strand
GTCAACCGTCTACCGTCAACCGTCAACCGGATTATTTATTCCACTTAAACGTTTCAATCATTTTCAACAAGTCTTCTTTTACGAAGGTATAGATCGGCGCCAGCGAGTCGGGGCGCGCCTGCGTGTTGAAGTATAGCGCACCGCGGAAGAAATGGTTGGTGCTGTCGCTCAGATAGAACTGGAAAGGAGAAGCCGCAGGCCCTTCTATATCAAAAACAAACCCGTTGACGTTTCCGGGAAGGTTGATGGGGATTTCCTGGATCCCGTTGGCGCGTTTTTTGTGCCAGTCCATCAGC
Source organism: Saprospiraceae bacterium (assembly GCA_046153985.1). GTDB lineage: Bacteria > Bacteroidota > Bacteroidia > Chitinophagales > Saprospiraceae > JABWAJ01. The sequence goes on along the minus strand of JBJXFD010000472.1, from coordinate 16,189 downwards.
TCGAACGCGTCTGCTTTCAGCTCCTCAAAACTGTTGGCTTTGCCAATTGGGGTATAGGTGCAGTGCAACCGGCTATCGAAGGCTGGAATGTAGACATTGAACCAGCAGGGATGCGCCGGACGTTCTTCGAAAAATGTTGTATCTTGTTGAATTTGAGCGTATATTGGGTATTGGAACGTAAAATTGCAATAATCGGCATCGAAAGCCTGGTAAGCCTTTTCCGGATAAACAACTTTGGGATATCCGCGGGGCTTGGGTGTAAGGGGCCCTTCTTCTCCACAGGCCGGAAGCAGGATTGAAAGGATCAACGCGGCAAAGAACGTTTTGCCGAAAGGCGAAAAAATGAGCTTGTGTATCAATGAAAGCTGCTTTTGAATGAATCACAAAGCTAACGCTTCTGAGGTATTTTTATGACACAGTTAAGCAAGTTTGCAAAAGGCAAAGGGCAAATTGGCAAAGGGCAAGGGGCAAGAGGCAAGAGGCAAGTTTGAAAATTTGCCTCTTGCCCATTTGCCTCTTGCATACTTTCCTAAAACACCTCCCCCACTTCCTCCGCCACCTTGTTGTATTTTTCAAGGAGGGCCTTTTGATTAATCGGAATGAGGTTGACGCCGAATTTTTTCACCGTCAGTGCCATAATCGGGTCTTTCGAGATTTTTTTTATCATGCGTTCGGTTTGCTCTTCATCGTAGCCCATCACCATTTGATCGGTCAGATTCAGGTGGGCTACGCCGTAGAAAAATCCTGCGTTGGCATAAGGGCCAAAAGGCGCATAAGGCAAATCGAAGCCGCTGCCCGAAATATTAAAGACCGTATTGGCTAAGTAGGCGCCATTGTTTTCCAGGCCTTTCAGATCAAAATAGTATTGCGCCGCTAAAGACCGCGAAGACAACTGCGGATCGGAAAGCGAAACCAAGCCGGCCAAAGGTTTTTGTTTTTGAGATTGCAGGCTCAGGTCTGCTTTTTTCTTTTCACTGCGTTTGCGAATTTCGCGCTGCACATCGTCCCAAAACGGCGCTTTAGGAATCCCGTTGTCCAGACGAATGAGGCCGTGTATAGAATAATCCTGAATTCCCGCCGTGATTTTGATGTTCAGGCGGCTCATGGCCGGGTCTGTGCGAATAACCTGCTCCACCACTGATTTTTGCAGGCGCGGGTGGGTGCGCAATTTGTCTATGCTCCGAATCCAGTCGCCGGCCAGATAGCCCTCGTGGGCATACACGTCTTTCAACAGGCGTTGAATGTCTTCGTCCGTATCTATCCGGAAAACGCCGCGTGGGGTTTCCACTAAGGGGCGCTCGTCCAGCAGCATTTGCTCGATTTCGATGCCCACACTGGCTGCTTCCAACATCCCGCAATTGAGCGGGGAGCCAGGCACGATGTTCATTTCGTAAATATGGCTGATGTAGTCTTTGTTGGATTGGTCGTCTAAGTGGCCATGTGTCTGAATATGAATGTAATATTCAGTTTTATCAAAGTTGCCATAAGTTTCCCGCTGGTTGATTTCGATGGTGCGCTTGATGTCGTTGATGGCTTCCCGGGATGCAAAAGAGCCGGCGATGCGGATCACCCGCATTTCGATGTGGATGCCTTTTTCTTTGTATTTTTTGATGAATTCCCGGGTGGTGTCAATTTGAACCTGGTTCAGGTCGCGTGCATCGGCGCACCCTAAAAGGATATGGACTTCCTGCTTCATATGCGTTGGCTTTTATTTGCCTTGCCCAATAATAGGCACGTTTGGCCGAAAAACAAAGTATTGCTATTGAAAGATGTGAACTTACTTTCGTGCGGGTTTCTTTATTTTTGCCGCCAAATCGAATGCACGGATGAATTGGGAACCTGCCCTCAACGGTTTTAAGGCTTTTATGATGTTGGAGCGCGCACTGTCGCAGCACACCATAGAAGCTTATATTGGCGATGTGGGCAAATTGGTTGCTTATTTTTCTATCCACGGACAACAGGTGGCGCCCGCGCAGGTGGAAACTGGGCAATTGGAAGCCTTTATTTTTTGGCTTAACGGCCTGGGCTTGGGCGCACGTTCGCAAGCCAGAATCCTGTCGGCCCTGAAAACCTTTTTCAAATACCTGCTGACAGAAGACCTGATCCTCGCCAATCCCGCAGAAACGCTGGAGGGCCCGCGACTGCAACGGCATATTCCCGAAGTGCTTTCCTACGATGAAATTCAGCGCATGCTGGCGGCCATTGACCTCAGCGAAGCGCAGGGGACGCGCAACCGGGCGATGCTGGAAACCCTTTATGCCTGCGGCCTCCGGGTGAGCGAGTTGACGGATCTGCGCCTGTCGAACCTCTTTCTGGAAGTAGGTTTTGTGAAGGTCATCGGCAAGGGCAACAAAGAGCGGATTGTGCCCATCGGAGAAGAAGCGATCAAACACATCCGCTTTTATGAGGAAGGCGTGCGGCGGGTTCAGAAACAAATCAAAAAAGGCAGCGAAAACATCCTGTTCCTGAATCGCCGGGGCGGGAAACTGACGCGGATCATGGTTTTTTTGATCGTGAAAGCCTGCGCGGAAAAAGCCGGCATCGAAAAAAACGTCAGCCCGCACACGTTTCGGCATTCATTTGCCACGCACCTGATCGAGGGCGGCGCCGACCTAAAAGCCGTGCAGGACATGCTGGGACACGAATCCATCCTGACCACCGAAATTTATACGCATCTGGATACAGCCTATTTGCGGGATACGGTGTTGAGTTATCACCCGTTGTATCGGAGGAAGTGAGTTAAGGATTGAGGATTTGAAGATTTGAGGATGCGAGGATTTGAGCGCGGGGCAGAGCCGGTAGGGTGCGACCCTCGCGGTCGCCCAAACAATCAACGAACGCCGAATAAGAAAAATGATTCAAATGGGTTCTTTTATGGGAACTGAACTCATCTCACACAAAACTGTTTGAAGATAAATTTTTCAACAATCGTAAGCAATGATCAAAGAATTTTATCCATTGACGGTGAAAGCCGTTCGCCGCGAAACTGAAGATGCCGTTTCTTTGCTGTTTGAAGTGCCTGAATCTTTGAAAGAAACGTTTCAATATACACAGGGGCAGTACCTTACCCTGAAGGTTAAAATCAATAATCAGGAAGTGCGGCGGGCCTATTCCATGTGCAGCAGCCCGCTCGAAGAGTACTTAGCCGTGACGGTGAAACGCGTTAAAAAAGGCTTGGTTTCCAACTACCTGAACGATAAAGTAACGGTTGGGCAAAGCATCGAAGTTTATCCCCCGGAAGGGCGCTTCTTCACGCCCCTCGACGCAGGCAACCGCAAAACCTACTACCTCATCGGCGCCGGCAGCGGCATCACCCCGCTTTATTCCATCATCAAAACGATCTTAGAAGCGGAACCAATGAGCAAAATTTACTTGCTGTACGGCAACCGCAGCGAAGACAATATCCTTTTCAAAGACGGCCTGGCCGAACTGGAACAACGCTACGCTGAACAATTGAATGTGGTGCATGTACTCAGCCAACCAAAGCGCGAAAAAGCGAAAGGCATGCTGGGCATGTTCAGCAAAGGCGCCACCAATTGGGATGGCCGGTCAGGCCGCATTGACCCTGCGCACATTGCCTGGCTTCTGGAAACGCATCCGCAGCGCACGAAAGAAGCGGAGTATTACCTCTGTGGCCCCGGCGCCCTGATCGAAACGGCTGAAGCCGCCTTGCTCGCCCGGGGCGTGGACAAAAAACACATCCTTTCCGAGCGTTTTTCTTCTGCCGTTCCAGGCGAAAGTAAGGAAGGGAAGGCCTCCGGCGCCGCCGGCAATGTTGTGGTTCACCTGCGTGATAAACGCATTGAAATTGCAGTTCCCGCAGGAAAAACTATTTTATCCACCCTGGTAGATGCCCGCTACGATCCGCCGTATTCCTGCACCTCCGGCGCCTGCTCCACCTGCATCGCCCGCCTGCTGAACGGCAAAGTCACGATGGACGCCTGCTACGCTTTGGACGATGAAGAAGTGGCACAGGGCTATATCCTCACTTGCCAGTCGCACCCGGACGGGGAAGGCGTGGAGTTAACGTATGATGTGTAGTTAGTGTCTGTCTTTATAGTCCGATAGCTGCGTTATGTTTGGCCCCAAAATTGGTCATGTACGCGAGTAAACTCCCATTTTTGGGGCCAAACATGCCTTGCTCTCGAACTCTAAAGAGCAGACACTGGACTAAATGGAAAGACACAAGTTAGAGTAACCTAGATTATGCTCTTAAGATCCCAATTCCAAAGGAAACTACAATTGGTTCAGGGCACAATCTTCAAATCTTCAAATCTTCAAATCTTCAAATCTTCAAATCCTCTTCTCCCCAGCGGTACGACTCCAACTCTAACCCCGCCAGATCAAGCACCCGATCCACCACCGTGGCGGCGAGCGCTTCCATGGTTTGCGGCTTGCTGTAGAACGAGGGGCTGGCCGGGCAGATAATGGCGCCGGCTTCGGTCAGTAGTTTCATGTTGTTGATGTGGATCAGGTTGTAGGGGGTGTCGCGGATGACGAGAATGAGGCGGCGGCGTTCTTTCAGGATGACGTCGGCAGCACGGGTGACGAGGTCGTCCGAAACGCCGGCAGCGATGCGGCCCATGAGGCCCATCGAGCAGGGACACGCGATGAGGGTATCGTATTTTGCAGAACCGGACGCAAACGGCGCCATGAAGTCTTTTTTGTCGTAAAACGTGAACGGGTAGCTTTCGTAATCGCGGTTGCCGAGCTCTAACTCCCAGTTGTAGCGGGCATTTTCGCTCATCACCACCCCTACGGCGGCGAGCTGTGGCTGCAACTGCACCAATTTGTCCATCAGGACTTTTGCGTAAATGGAACCGCTGGAACCGCCAACGGCGAGCACAATTTTTTTCATTCCCCTGAATTTGGCACGTTAAATATATCTTAATCCCCTCGCCCTTCTGCCATTCACTTGCTACTTTTGATTTGGATTCTTTAGTAACAAAACAAAATCTGCAATTACATGAAAAAATTATGGATAATTCTGGCCGTTGTAATCGGCGGCGCGGCACTCTACGCATTCGTGTTGCCAAAAGGCGAACAATCCAATTCGGAAGAAGTTGCCATCAAGTGGTATACCTGGGATGAAGCCGTCGCTTTGAATAAGAAAAAGCCTAAAAAGATCTTCATTGACCTGTACACCGAATGGTGCGGCTATTGCAAAAAAATGGATGCCAATACCTTCAAAGACGAAGCAGTAGCCAAATACATGAACGCCCATTTCTACGCCGTGAAATTCGACGCTGAACAAAAAGGCGACGTGGTGTTCAATAACCATACGTTCAAATACCATGGCAACGTAGGCCGCAACGGCATCCACGAATTGGCGTATTCGCTGCTCGACGGCAAACTCAGCTACCCCTCTTTCGTGTACATGGACGAAAAAATCGAACGCATTTCCATTTCTCCGGGCTACAAAGAACCGGCTGGTTTGCTGAAAGAACTACGCTTTACAGCGGAAGGACACTACAAGACCAAAAGCTGGGAAGAATATCAGAATACGGTGAAGCAGTAGTTTTACCGGAATCAACGCAAACATGAGCCATTCCGAATTTTTGGGGTGGCTCATGCTGTTTCTGGGGATAAATGGCGCCATGTAGGTGCAGCGCACCGTGACAACGGTTGCCACAATATGCCAAGATTGCAATGCGATGCACCCCCGCTCCCGCTATACGGGACAAGTTATGCGCGGGGCAGGCTTTACTACCCGATCTATAAAGGTTATTGGTGCGCTGCATCCCGTTGTCACGGGACAGGCTCTCAACCAAAAAATTCGGGATGTCTCATTTCTTCGTGATTACTACTGTCGCACAATCCGCTGCTGACTGATTCCCTGATCCGATTGCACGCGCAAAATGTAAATTCCTGGCGCAAAAGCGCTCATATCCGCTGTGGTGTTTTGAACCTGGTCAATCCGGTTGTTCCAAAGCACTGCACCCCGGGCATCGAGGATCGAAAGCAGGCCCGTGAGCGGTTCGCGGAACTGGATATTGGTCAATCCGGAAGCCGGATTCGGGAAAACTTTAAATTCAGAAGCCAGGTTCGCTTCGCCTGCAGAGGTAACAACCGGATCGAAACGCGTGCCGGAATTGAGCACTTCTTTGGTATCTATATTCTGAACAAAAGCCAGCACATAAATTTCGTCCGCATTCCAGCCATTTTCGATGGTGTAAGGGAAGCTCAGGGTCGTTGTACTGCCGGAAGCTGCCGCGGTGAACGCATCGCCTGAAATATCGGTCAGCATTTTCCGGAATACGTTGTGGTGCAGCGTTTCGCCATTGGGCGAATTGTAAGCGATCTCGCGCTCGGCTATGGCAACGAACAGCCGGAGGTTGCCCGAAGGCGCATCGCCGAAGGTATGAACCTGTACCGTTGCCGTACGGCTCGCGCCCGAAGTTTCCGAAACAGTGAAACCAATAGGGCTCGTCTGCCCCTGAAGTCCTTGTAAAATGGCAGCTGTGACCTGGCCTGCCGTGGAAGAATTGGTTCCGTTGCGCAATACCCTCGGGGTGCCGGAAATGCTGTAAAAAGAAGCGCGAGCGCTGTTCTGCGCCGGATTTGCCAGGTAAAACAAGCAATTGTTGTAAGGGAATTGCGGGTGATAGGCGATGTGGTGAACATCGTCTTCAAAGTTAGCGATGGTGTTGAAAAAACCGGGATTCTGGCTGGCGCAGACGGAACAACGGGTGTTGGTGAAATGCTCCAGCATAATGTAGCGCTTTGCGCTGTCTTGCGAAATTGCAAAATTTGCCATCAGGAGCAACAATGCGAGCAGGTTTACCTTTTTCATAGAGCGATTAATTTTTTGTCTGAATGACTATACGATAATGATGCCGCAAAGTTACCCCATTTAGGCTCGTCTTGATGTCGCCGTGGCGATGAATTAGGACGTTTTCGGAAGGATCGGTTGGCTTTCAGAGGTAATCGGGCAGTTAAGGTCACCCCATGTCTACCCCCTTCTCGCTAAACGAACGACAAACAGGTGAAAATTGACTTGGTTTTTAAACCTATTTGATGTTAAAAATCAATGATCTCACTTTTTTGATAACACAATCGTCTAAAAAAGGTGTTAAAGTTTTTTTTATATGGATTCGTCTGCTAATTTTGATCCACCTCGGATGTATTACTGCTCCTTTTCAGTTAAACAAACAAGCAGTAAAAAAAACAACAAACATACTAATATGAGGGACCATTAAGCTCCTTGTATGCTTTGCCTTGTGAACAGTTATTAAGCAAACAATCAAGGTATTTCTGGGTTAAGAACAACATTCATGAGTAAAGAAAAATTTATTTACAACACGCACACGCTTCAATACGAAAAAGCTAAAGTACCCTTGAGGATGAAGCTTTTACGTGCCTTTGGATTTGTTTGTGCCGCTGTTTTTACAGCATTCATCTTCACCTTAGTTTCCCATCGGCTTTTCCCTTCCCCGAAGGAAAAAGTTCTGCTCAATGAAATCAAATACTTAAAGGCAGAGCTTACGGAAGCGTCCGGCAGCATTGATCGCCTGAGCGAAGTGCTCGACAATCTTCAAAAGCGCGACGCTTACGCTCACCGCATGGTATTTGGCATGGAGCCAATTGACCAGAGCGTTTGGCAAGGCGGCACCGGTGGCCACGATGCCTATAAAGAATACCGCCAGTTCAAGAACTCCGGCGATCTGATGATTAACGTCCGCGAAAAAATTGACCGGCTGAAACATCAGATGGACCTTCAGTCGCGGTCTTTGGACACCATCATCGGCATTTCCAAAGAAAAAGAAAAATTACTGGCGGCCATTCCGTCCATCAAACCGGTGCGTTCTGACAAACTTGCCCGGGATGTGAAAGTGCTTTCCGGTTTCGGATACCGCATTCACCCGGTTTTCAAAGTGCCGAAAATGCATACCGGTATTGACTTTACAGCGCCCCGTGGCACGCCCATTCAGGCAACAGGCGCCGGTCGTGTAGTCAAAGTTGGCCGTTCCAGCGGATATGGCTTATGCGTTGAAATTGACCACGGCTATGGCTACCGCACCTTATACGGTCACATGAGTCGAATGGATGTCCGCGAGGGCCAGACGGTCGTTCGGGGTCAAAAAATCGGACTCGTTGGCGATACCGGTACCGCAACTGCACCACACTGCCACTATGAAGTAATTTATCGCGGCGACAAAGTGAATCCGATTCAATATGTCATTGACGGCCTCACGCCTGACGAATATCAAGACCTTGTTAAGGCTGCCGAAACGGCAAATCAATCGTTTGACTAAAAACCAACTTTTTGATGTTGAATAAGATACAACAGAAAGACTTCCGTATTGGGAGTCTTTTTTTAATTGTGATCATCACTTTTGGCGCCACAGCTTATGTACGTGCCGTAGAAAAAAAGGTCAATAACGACCGGGAAATAACCAAAGTTATTGCACCAATTGCACAGGCAATGCCGGCCAAGCCTGCCGCATTGCCGCTTGATTCCACCTATACGATCGTCGGGGTTGGAGACATGATGCTCGGCACCAATTACCCTTCTGCCAGTTACCTGCCTGCCAACGACGGCAAAAACCTGCTGGACGACGTACGCAAAATTATACAGACAGCCGATGTCGCTTTCGGGAACCAGGAAGGCGCCATTTTAGACAAAGGGGGAACGCCGAAGACCTGTAGAGATCCCAAGGTTTGTTATGTTTTCCGTTCGCCGGAACGCTATGTGAATCACTATGTTGATGCCGGTTTTGATGTATTGAGTCTTGCCAATAACCACTCCGGCGATTTTGGGCCGGAAGGCCGTAAGCGCACCAAAGCGGCCTTGAAAGAAGTGGGCATCCACTACGCCGGTTTGGCAGGTACGGATGAAACGGTGATTTTTGAGCGGAATGGCGTGAAATATGGCTTTTGCGCATTCGCCCCCAACAGCGGCACCTGCGACGTGCGCAATATTGCCCGGGCAAAAGCAATCGTAGCAGAATTGGTAAAAGAAGTAGACATTGTAATGGTTTCCTTTCACGGCGGAGCGGAAGGCGCTGTCCACCAGCACGTTCCCAAGCGGACAGAAACATTTCATGGTGAAAACCGGGGCGATGTATGGAAGTTTGCCCGCAGTGTTGTGGATGCAGGAGCGGACATTGTATTTGGCCACGGCCCCCATGTAACCCGCGCGGTGGAACTTTACAAAGACCGGTTCATTGCATACAGCCTCGGAAACTTTTGCACCTACGGGCGTTTCAGCCTCAGTGGCCCTGCGGGGATTGCACCGCTGATCGAATTGGAAGTCACCAAAGACGGTGCTTTTGCGTCTGGTCGCATCGTACCAACTTACCAGCAGAAACAGCACGGCCCCAAAATAGACCCTCAAAAACGAGCCATCCATAAGATTATAGAACTGACAAAGGCCGACTTTCCGGATACCCCACTGAGCATTGATACAGAGGGGAATATGAAAAAGAAAAACTAAGGAGCGCAGGCAGGCAGCGTTCAGTACACCGATAGCGTTACTATCACGGCATTAACCATTCAGTAACAGATGCTGCCCCTGACCATCAAATTTTCATTGTTTTGAAATGCATAAAAAACTCGTAACATTGCGGGCTTATTTATGCCATCCCAATGGGATATATCCTAAAAGCTACATAAAAAAATCGTGATCAATTCGCGCGCTCAGAGTCTCTGGACAAGCTCTGACCAAAGAGGTAAGTATCCGTCGCAAGACGGTGCTTTCTACCATTTTACTTAACCAAACTTAGGGATTAGTATGAAAAAATTGCTATTCAGTTTCGCTCTGATCCTGTTTTGCGTCTCCATCACCCTGGCGCAACGGGTCATCACCGGAACAGTAGTTGACGAAAAGGGCGAAGCCCTGATCGGCGCGGCTGTTTTGGTCAAAGGAACCAGTACCGGTACGGTTTCAGACATTAACGGGGGCTACTCAGTCAACGTTCCAGCCGACGGCAAAATCCTGGTTTTCAGTTACACGGGTTACAATACCCTGGAATTAGAGATCGGCGCATCCAACATTCTCGATGCCAAACTTGAAGCAGGGGTTAGCCTCGACGAAGTAGTCGTCGTTGGCTACGGTGCACAAGCCAAGCGCGACGTGACCGGCTCCATTTCTAAAGTAAAAGGAGAAACGCTCTCCGATCTGGCCTCACCCAGCTTTGTACAGCAATTGGCTGGCCGTGCTGCGGGCGTACAGATTCAGAACACTTCCGGTATCCTGGGGTCTGCGCCCCAGATTCGCGTACGGGGCGTCAACTCGATCTCTTCCGGCACCCAGCCACTGATCGTGATAGACGGTGTACCAGCCATCAGCGGCGACAGGGGCGGTTTCACACCGGCTAACGCATTGGGCGACATCAACCCATCCGACATCGAATCTTTCGAGATTCTTAAGGACGGCGCCGCTACTGCAGTTTATGGATCGCGCGCTGCAAACGGGGTTATCCTCATCACCACCAAACGCGGTAAAGCAGGTAAGCCTAAATTCAACTACGATGCATTTGTAGGCCAGGCACAGGCGACCGAATTGTTCGATCTGCTGGAAGCTGCTGACTTCGTAACGATCAACAACGAAAAGTACACCAATGCGGGTTCTAACCCGGTAGCTGCGGGTACTGACGTCAACACCGACTGGCAGGATGCTGTATTCCGGAACGGAACGCAGCAAAGCCATTCTTTCTCGGTGACTGGCGGGACGGACATGATGACCTACTTCCTTTCTTTCGGCTTCTCTGACCAAACGGGTATTGCTCTTGGCAACAGCCTGCAACGTTATTCTTTCCGCGCCAACTTAGAGCAGAAAGTAAACAGTTGGCTGAAGTCGGGATTCACCTCAGGGGTCACCCGCCAGGATAACGAAGGCCCACTGACGGGGTCGAACAACCTTTCGGGTAACACCTTTGGAGTAATCCGTATGTTGCCGAACGTTGCCGTTTTCGATGCAAACGACCCAACTGGCTACAACATTGACGATGCAAACCCACGTTCGCTGGGTCGTGGCTCGAACAACGATGTGATCTCCAACGGGATTCCCAACATCCGTTTTGTACTCGACAACGATCGGCGTCTTGCCACTTCCTGGCGTTTGCTGGGCAATGCATTCTTAGAGGCAACCCTTGCAGACGGCTTGACACTGCGTACACAGGTTGGCATAGATGGCAGTTTGGTGGACGATTATGCATTTCAGGATCCGCGTCATGGCGATGGCTTTTCGGTTGTAGGTCGCGTTCAACAGGCATTTTCGCCATTCCTGCGCTGGAACTGGCAGAACGTGCTGAACTATCAGCAGGCTTTCGGCAAAAACAACCTCGGCGTTACTTTGGTACAGGAGTTCCAGAAAGAGCGTAGCACGTTCTTCCAATCTGTTGTAACGACCTTGTCTGACCGTTTCTTCCAGGAAAATATCGTTTCCGGAACCTTTACCAACCAACAGGTTTTTGGGGGTATCGGCGAAAACGGCTTGTCTTCTTACTTAGGCCGTGTGAACTACAACTACGACAACAAGTACTACGTCAGCGCGTTGATTCGCCGCGACGTTCTGTCTTCCTTAGCGCCGGATAACCGCGTCGGTTATTTCCCTGGCTTCTCTTTTGCTTACCGCATTTCTCAGGAAGGTTACTGGGATGGCTTGCGCGATGTGATCTCCGACCTGCGTCTGCGCGGTTCGTATGCCGTTACGGGTAACACCAGCATTGGTAACTATCCTTATGTTGGTTCATTTGGATCAGCGTTGTACGGCGTTCAGAACGGTATTGCATACAGCAACTTCGGCAACGACCAACTGCGTTGGGAAGAGCAGGCTAAAACGGACGTTGGTCTTGACATCGGTCTGTTGAACAACCGCTTCAACATTTCGGTAGCTTACTGGATCCAGGACAACAAAGACGTTATCCTCCAGGCGCCTACGGCTCCTTCACTGGGTATTCCGGGCAACTTCATCAACCAGAACATCGGTCAGGTGAAAGGCCAGGGAATTGAATTGACCATTGATGGTCAGTTGGTAAACGCAGGTGGTTTCCGCTGGAATGCCAGTGTGAACTTCTCTACCCAAGACAACGAAGTATTGGCGCTGGTCAAAAACCAGGACATCACCTCTAACTTCAACATCATCCGGGTAGGCGAATCGCTGCGTGCGATCTATGGATTTGACTACGAAGGCGTTAACCCTGCGAATGGCAACCCGATCTACAAAAAAGCAGATGGTACGCTTATTCAGGGCAATATTGCTACCCAAACTTATTTTGTGTATGATCCGGCTAACCCGACTGAGCTTACTACAGCATCCAGCTTGTCAGCAGCAGCCGATCGCCGCGTTTTGGGTTCAGCCTTGCCAACCTGGTTCGGTGGTTTTGACAACAACTTCTCGTTCAAAGGTTTTGACCTGAACATTTTCCTCCGTTTTTCTGGTGGGAACTACATCATGAACCGTACGGCAATTGAATTGTACAACCAGGGCTTCAACAACAACGGCGCAGGTATTATGGGCCGCTGGCAGAGCGCTGAAAATCCGGGCGACGGCCAAACACCGAGAGTATGGCTTAACCGCGAGAACTTCATCAACAACCCGGATTTTGCATCCACCCGTTGGGTAGAAAAAGGCGACTTCCTGCGCGTTCAGAACGTTTCTTTGGGGTATACCTTCCCGAAGACAACGATTATGAAAGCAGGCCTTGAGTCGCTGCGCATTTTTGTACAAGCTCAAAACTTGCTGACTTTCACGGAGTACTCTGGACTCGATCCTGAAACTTCCACCAACTTCAGCACGAACACTGGTTTTGGCGAAGATTTCAACGGCAACCCGCAACAGCGTGTGATTTCCGCTGGTATCAATCTTGGTTTCTAATCTTAAATTTCCTGAATTATGAAAAATACATTCTTTCATAAAGCGGCCATTCTCCTGACCCTGACAGCTGGAATTTTCATTGCTGTCTCTTGCGAGAAGGATGTGACCGAACTCGATCCGTTTGACCGGATCACCGAAGCTGCGGCATTTGCTACGCCGGAACGTGCCGAATTGTCCATGGTGGGCGTTTATGACGCCGCCCAAAGTGGATTTTACGCAGGCGGCCAGGTACGCGGCTATCCGTTTGGCGCTGCCAGCACATCACAGGGCGACATGCGTGGAGAAGACATGCTCAACGTGGCAGCTTTTTATGCTTTTACGTATGATGGCACGTATTCTTTAGCATCGGCCAACAATGACTTCATGTGGCAAACGCTTTTCGGCGTAATCAACAAAGCCAACATCGTTATCGAAGGCGTACAAAAAGCAGCTGCGGATGGTGTACTTTCCGCAGCTAAAGCGGCTGAATACGAAGGTGAAGCGCGTTTCCTGCGGGCTTTGGCACACCACGAATTGCTGATCCATTTTGCACGTCCTTATGCGCATACCGCTGATGCATCCCACCCGGGTGTACCTTACCGCCGCATTGCAGTAAATACAGCAGACCGTCAGATAGAGGCTGCAGCGCAAGGTCGCAACACCGTAAAAGAGTGCTACGATTTATTGATCGAAGACCTCAACTTTGCAGAAGCTAACCTGCCGGAAACCCGCGCTGCTGCTCTCCGGATAACGCGCGCTGTGAAAGCAGCCGCAGTGGCTTTGAAAACCCGCGTTTATCAGCACAAAGGCGACTGGGCAAGCGTAATTTCTGAAGGTACCAAATTGTTGGGCGCTACGACTTATTCCCTCATGGCAGCTCCAGAAGGCGTTTTCGCAAGCAATGGCACCAACACAGAATCTATTTTCTCCATCGAGAACTCTCAGCCGGACAACCCGGGTGTAAACGGTGCTTTGCCTGTAATGTACAGCGTTGCTCCGGGTCGTGCGTTGGTTGCCATCAGCCCGATCCTGTTCAATGCACCTTTCTGGTTAGCAAGCGACCTGCGTCGGGCACAACTGACCAAATCTGCTGCAAATGGCAACTTCTCTAACAAGTACCGCAAGATTACCACTCAGGACGACTTCACGCCAATCATTCGGCTTGCCGAAGTTGTGCTGAGCGTGGCTGAAGCGCAGTCCCGCCAGAGTGCATCGCCCAGCCAGGCAGCACTTGATTTGCTGAATTCAGTTCGCAACCGCGCAGTTACTACTCCTGCCGACCAGTTTGTCATTGGTAACTTTGCCGATGGCAAAGCGTTGACTGCTGCAATTATCCGCGAGCGTCGCATCGAGTTCTTAGGCGAAGGTCGCCGTTGGGCGGATATCCACCGCTTAGCGAAAGATCCGGACTTCAGCACAGGAGGCGTTCCTGCAAAAGTTGCTTTTGGTAATACCACCCTCGCAAGCTGGGGCTTTGGCCTCAACCACGACGGCATCAACTACACGGGAACAACCAGCATTGCTGCTATTCCTTATGACAATTTCCGCTTCGTATGGCCGATTCCACAGTCTGAGCTGAATACCAACCCGGTATTGGCTGCTCAGCAGAATGACGGCTGGTAATCCGATCCGGATACTATGATGCATAAATAGCGAGCGCCGCCCCGGGAAACCGGGGCGGCGCTCGTCGTTTGTATTCGGGTGGCCAAACGTGGCATAGGCAAAGCGTCTGTAAGTAAACTTGTTTCTATAAAATACGCTGCTGGTCTTGAATGGCCACTATCCCATCACCTGTTCCATTTCTCCCTTTTCAAAGGCTTTTTCGAGCCGCAGGGCAGCGACCAGCCCGGAGCCCTTGGGCACCCCGCCGAAGGCCTCCAGCAGGTAGGCGAGCATGGCGTTTTCTACTTCGTAGTTGGGATAGCCCAATTGATAAATACCATATTCATCGCGGCTCAGAATGGTGAGGTAGCCGGTTTGGTAAAGCAGTCCGTAAGGGCGCAGGTCTTCCAGATCAAAGCTAACGGATGGTACTTTGATCATACCGCTTCAGAACGGGCTTTTGGAGGTGAGCTTACATGCAGATTTATCTACGCCTCTGTTGCCCGGACATAATATCAGAAGCCTTGCCGCATTAGACCACCAATTGTTTATTGGCCAGCAAAACGATTCAGCATTAACCATCCTGAACCTCGAGCATCAAACGCAGCGCCACATATTGACAAATCGCCTCTCGATCAGACGGTATTAGACGGCCACAATATACCAACCAACTGTGCCTTGACCTGCGCGGCGCCCTCGACGATTCCATTGAGGAAAAGAAACGATTGGAGGTTCGCCAGAAAAAATCCATTCAGCAAACCGATTTCGATGTATTAACGCTGGAAGAATACCGCCTGTATTTCGGCGAGCCGGATAAAGCGCGATTGCGGAGCCGGAACAATAGCGTCGGTATTGCTACGGGCGTTTCGGTATGCCGGGGGCGGTAAATGGTTTGTCATTATTCAAAAAAAAATCCTTTACGCATTAGTTCCGCTCTGCTTTTTACCTGCAATTTCCGGTATACATTTTTGACATGATAACGAACGCCGTTGATGCTGATGCCGATATGTTGTGCGATATCTTCATATTTTAGCCCATCGGTGAGCAACCTGACAACTAAGGATTCCTGATTGCTGAGTGAAGTTTCCTGTTGCCCGGTTGAAACCTTTGAGCCGAAGTACCGGACGATCCTTTTGGCGACGGACGGACTAAGCAAAGCGCCCCCGTTTTCGAGGGTTTCTATGATTCGGGCCTCCAGTTCGGCAGGTAGCAGGTCTTTGAGTAAATAACCGGTTGCGCCGTTACAAATGGCCTTAAAAATGGAGTCGTAGTCATCCATGGAAGTAAATATAACAATTTCTGCCTTCGGCTCCCGGGAGCGAATCAAGGGTATGCCGTCTATGCCAGACTTGGCATAAAGTCGAAGATCAAGCAGTATTAGGTGGATATTGAAAAAATCGCGATGAAATTTGATGAATTTTTCAACCGTGTCCACTACCAATACACACTGTACGCGCTGGGATTGCGAAAAATGGTCAGACAACAGCTCGCGGGTATCGAGGTCATCCTCGATAATGGCAATATTGAATTGTCGTTGCTCAGTTTTGCTTATGCCTGAGACTACTGGATTAGGTTTGTTTGTGGGCATAGCTTTGGTTTTGTAAATTTGAATCTGTAGCAAAAATAATCAATAAGACGATGTTTTTTAGCTTTTATAGCCTTTAGCTTTTTTGTCGGTTGATTTTAGAGCTTGTTCGGGAATTCCTCAATCGGCTGTGGGCGGCAAATTTTATTTTATACTTCGTTGGATTTTTTCGCCATAGCTGCCGGCTATGTCTGCAAAATCCG
>JBJXFD010000470.1:0-9379 GCA_046153985.1 Saprospiraceae bacterium | reverse complement strand
ATCTTCAACGACGGCGAACGGCTCCTCGTTCCCCAGGTGTTGGAAATACATCGTTCCCTGATCTCACTAACCACTTAAACAGATATGGACATTCTGAAATTGCGCTCCGAAACACCGGGGTGTTCTCATAAAAATCATCTCAACAACGCCGGGGCTGCTTTGATGCCCAAACCCGTTCTGGATGCCATTCACGAACATTTGGAATTGGAAGCAATTGCTGGTGGATATGAAGCACACAAACTCAAAGCAAGAGAAATTCAGGGCGCCTACAATGCGTTGGCCCGCTATCTGAATTGCACACCTGAAGAAATTGCCCTCACTTCCAGCGCAACCGACGCTTACTCCAGGGCGCTGTCCTCCATTCCTTTTTCGGAAGGGGATTTGATTCTGACCACAGAAAGTGATTACGCCTCCAACCACATCGCTTTTTTATCCTTGAAAAAGCGCTTTGGCATCCGCGTCGAACGGTTTGCCAACGATGAGCGCGGGCAACTCGATACCGGCGCTTTTAACCTGGCCATTGCTAAATTGCACCCAAAATTAGTGGCGATCACCCACGTTCCGACAAATTCCGGACTTGTTCAGCCAATAGCGGCAATCGGGCAGGAATGTCGGAAACACGACGTACTTTACCTGGTAGACGCTTGCCAGGCAGCAGGGCAGTTGCCATTGGATGTACAGGCCATTGGATGCGATTTTCTGACGGCCACTTTCCGGAAATTTATGCGCGGCCCACGGGGCATGGGGTTTATGTACGTGGCTGACCGGGCTTTACAAAAAGGCCTCGAGCCTTTGTTTATTGACATGCGCGGCGCCGATTGGGTAGGAGAGGAGCGCTACCAGCCCAATCCCACGGCTCGTCGTTTTGAGGATTGGGAATTTCCATACGCGCTGGTGCTTGGCGCAAAAGTTGCCATAGAATACATGCTGGCCATCGGCATTGAACAAATTGCTGCCAGAAACAGGGAATTGTGTACTTACCTGCGTGAAAAATTATCCGGGATCAACGGCATTTCTTTGTTGGACAAAGGCCCGGAACTGTGCAGTATTGTTACACTTGTCCATCACGATTACAGCGCTGAAGCCTTGCAGGAAAGGTTGAATGAACGGAACATCAATTGCGGGGTAAGCAACCGCCAGGGGGCGTTGCTTGATTTTGATAAAAAAGGTGTACCCGCGGCCCTGCGATTGTCTCCGCATTATTACAATACAATAGAGGAATTGGATGCCGTCGTTGATGCGTTGTCCTTTTGAAGGCAGTTACCAAACCTGATCCGGGGTCAAGTAATCCTTTACATAAGCAGAAACGCCCTGTTCCAGGCTGGTAAAAGGCTTTGAATACCCTGCCTGGATCAGCTTCTGCATATTTGCTTCAGTAAAATACTGGTAGGTGTCCCGGATGTCTTCAGGCGTATCCACAAAAGAAATATCGGGCGTCAGTCCCATTGCCCGGAACGTAAGCGTAGCTAAGTCGATGAAAGTGCGCGCTTGCCCGGTTCCAAGGTTGTAAAGCCCATTAGCGGGGCGGGATTTGCTTAAAAAAGTCATCACATCCACCACGTCTTTTACATACACAAAGTCCCGGCTTTGATGGCCGTCAGCGATGCCCTCCCGATGCGATCGAAAGAGCTTCATGCTTCCGTTTGCTTTGATTTGCCGGAAGGTGTGAAAAATTACAGAGGCCATGCGCCCCTTGTGGTATTCGTTTGGGCCATACACATTAAAAAACTTCAGCCCTGCCCAAAAAGGCGGCGCCGTAGTTTGTTGCAACGCCCACTGATCAAAGTCGTTTTTGGAACAACCATAAGGATTTAAGGGCTTCAACCGGCTGACGATTTCGTGGTTGTCTTCATAACCCAATTCTCCCAAGCCATAGGTTGCCGCGCTGGAGGCATAAACCAGCGGAATTTGATGCCGTGTGCAAATCTCCCATACCTTTTGGGAATAATGGAGATTGAGCCGGTCAAAAATCTTTTCGTCTTTTTCGGTCGTATCTGTTCGGGCGCCAAGGTGAAAAACAAACTGGATGTCTGCGTGCATGCGTTCCAGCCAATCAGGCAGGTCGTCGCGGTGAACTTTCGCAATGAAATGCTTAGCATCCAAATTCCGCGCTTTATCCTCCCTGCTGAAGTCGTCAGATAACACCAGGTTGATGACGCCGTCGTCGTTTAGCCCGCGCACCAGACAACTTCCAATAAACCCCGCAGCACCGGTCACAACAATCATAAGCGGTTATTGAAAATTCAGGTTTTTGGTATGAATCCCCAGGCGCAGGGTATCCAGCGCTACGCCGTCCAACGTAAGATTGGGGCGCAATGCGGTCGTCCTCGACGTAAAAATACCCAGCCCCTCAGAAATATTGGTGTATTTTGGAATAGACTGCGAGCTGGTAATCCCGCCATTGATCCGGAGAATGCCGAGCAAATCCACCAGTTCCTGACCAGCTCCCGCAACCTGAAGGTCAACATAATCAAAGACCCGAATGGCGCCAGGATCAATGGAAATGTTGTTTTTCAGGAAGATATACAGGGCTTCGTTGTTGATCGTATACGTTTGCGTTTCGCTGGTTGTATTGGGGCGCTCCAGTTCTTGTGTCAGGATCCACTCCAATTGTTTTGGAACCAAAACCTGCGGATTAGCTGCATTGGCTTCCCGGTAATGGAGGATCAGACGCAGGTCGAAAACTTTGGCAGTTGGGCCGGCGGTCCAGCGCAGGGTCGTCGTTCTGCTGTAATCGCCAAATCTGATTGGCGTAACCGGACCATTGGCAAGCGGGGTGATGGCTTCCAGCATTTTTGTTTCTGCGGTTACTTCCGGCAGGGCATCACCTCTGTTGATGATGAGTTTCATCCCATCGCCGGGAGAAATGCCAGCCGGGCCGGCTTTTACCTTATATAAATAATTCGGAGTAGTGGCAAAAGGCCCACCTTCCCGAGGGTAGCCTTCCAGGGAACCATCAACCTTTTGAAGGGTTACTGTGTTGCCTGTTCGCAGGTTTTGAAGCTGAACAGACACGTTATCACCGTAATAAAGCGAATCCGCAATCTGGGCTACGTCCCGTGCATCTCCGCCTTCCGGCAAAAAAGCTTTTTCTACGCGAACATAATGTGCCGTATCGTTAAAAGAAAGGAATCCATAAACAATAGGAATATCGCGCCATTCAGCTTCTAAATCAAAGTCGGTTGAACAGGCTGCACAAAAAAAGAACAATGGCAATACCAAAAATGAAATCTTTCTCATAAAGTCCTTCTTCTTTGACAATAGGTCAAAATATTACAAAATTCGCGTTTTAGTCAGCAAGTTATTTGCCGGGATTGCTTACGCGGTTGCAAAAGTAAGTGTTTTTTTTGGTTTTAGGATGATCGGCTTCACTTGTGATTGACGGCTTCCCGACCGTGGATAATATTCTCTTATTTAAAATGTTCTATCCAAGGTTGCGATTTTTAATATCTTGCAGGCGTTTACCGGAATTGAGGCCATTGGTGTTAATTATTTTATAATCAGGCGTTTATGGCATTTTTATAATGTAGAATGCCTATATCATTTGAGTATGTCTGTCCATAAAGAGATCAAACGGATCACGACGCATAACCTCCAGGCGATGAAAACGCAGGGGGAGAAGATATCCATGCTAACCGCTTACGACTATTCTATGGCGCGTATTCTGGACGAAGCGGGTATTGATATTCTGCTGGTTGGCGATTCAGCTTCCAACGTCATGGCGGGTCACGAAACGACTTTGCCCATCACCCTCAACGAAATGATTTACCACGCTGCTTCCGTGGTGCGCGCGGTAAAACGGGCGCTTGTGGTCGTAGATTTGCCATTTGGTTCCTATCAGGGCAGTTCAAGGGTAGCGCTGGAATCCACCATCCGCATCATGAAAGAATCCGGTGCGCATGCTGTAAAATTAGAGGGCGGCGCAGAAATAGGCGATTCCGTCAAGCGTATCCTTTCAGCAGGCGTTCCTGTCATGGGGCACCTGGGGCTCACCCCCCAATCTATTTATAAATTCGGTACTTATACCGTGCGGGCAAGAGAGGAAGCTGAAGCGGAAAAACTGTTTGAAGACGCCCATCTGCTCCAGGAACTCGGGTGTTTTGCCATTGTGCTGGAAAAAATTCCCGCTTCGTTGACCAAACGCGTTTCCGAAAGCCTGATCATTCCCACCATTGGCATTGGTGGCGGCGGCGATGCAGACGGCCAGGTTTTGGTTACCCACGATTTGCTGGGCATTACCAAAGATTTTCAACCGCGCTTCCTACGCCGATATTTAAACCTTTTTGATACGATCAAAGAAGCCGTAGGGGAATACATTAAAGACGTCAAGTCGCGGGACTTCCCCAGTGAAAAAGAGCAGTATTAATCTTCTAACACCTTAATGTTATTGCCACAGCATGATCCGGAAATTGCTCATTATCGGAGGCGCAATTGTTGCCTTATTGCTTATTGCAGGGGTTATTCTTTACCAGAAATACCTTGCGACGCCAGTCACCCAACAAGGCGAGGATGCCATCATTGTCTATGTGCCGACCGGTGCAGGCTTCGAACAAGTCTTAGACTCCCTGAAGTCGAAAAATCTGGTTAAAGATGAAGCGGCATTTCGCTATTTGGCCGAACAGATGCAATATGCAAAATCACCCATGCGAAGTGGGCGTTACCGCCTGAAAGCAGGCTGGAATGTACTTCAGGTTGTTCGTCATTTACGCAGCGGCGGACAAGATCCTGTAAAAGTCATCCTGACAACCGAACGCATGATTGAGGAAGTTGCAGCCAAGGTTAGTCGGTTCATCGAACCAGATTCCGCTACGCTGATGGCCGCTTTTACCAATGACAGTTTGCTGAATGCCATCGGCTACACCCGTGAAAACCTGATGAGCCTGTTTATTCCCAATACCTATGAATGCTACTGGGATATGTCCACCAATGAGTTCATTGAAAGGATGATTCGGGAACATAAAAAATTTTGGGAAAGGGAAAATCGCGCGGAAAAAGCCAAAGCAATGGGCATGACGCCGCAGGAAGTCTATACGCTGGCTTCTATCGTAGAAAAGGAGACGCTGAAAAATGTTGAAAAACCGCGCATTGCAGGAGCTTACCTGAACCGCCTGAAAATTAACATGCGCCTGCAAGCCGACCCTACGCTCGTGTTTGCTACCCGGGATTTTGAAACCAGGCGAGTCTTGAATTACCATAAGGAATTTGTCTCTCCTTATAATACGTACATGTATGCAGGATTGCCCCCGGGACCAATTGCGATGTCTTCCATTTCCAGCATAGATGCAGTATTGAATCCCGAAAAACACAATTATGTATATTTTTGTGCAGTCGGCGATGGCTCAGGGCTTCATGCGTTTGCAGAAACCCTGGAAGGGCACAATGTAAACAAAGTGCGCTATCTCGACAACTTGCGTAAGCAAGGACTGATTGATTAATCTTTTGACGTCCAGGATATGAAAAAAATTCTTGTTGCCAATCGAGGCGAAATCGCATTGCGTGTGATGCGGACTGCACGCAAAATGGGCATTCAAACCGTTGCGCTATATTCTGATGCGGATCGCAATGCCCCCCACGTGCGCTTTGCCGACGAAAGCGTCCACATCGGGCCTGCTCCGTCGGCGCAATCCTATTTGCGCGGAGATAAAATCATCGAAGCGGCCAGGTCTTTAGGCGTAGACGGCATTCACCCGGGTTATGGATTTTTAAGTGAAAACGCCGGGTTTGCGGAAGCCGTTGAGGCTGCGGGCATTACTTTTATTGGCCCTTCTCCCTATTCTATTGAAGTGATGGGAAGTAAGCTCGCAGCCAAAGAAGCCGTAAAAAAATTCGGCATCCCGATGGTGCCTGGTTTGGATGAGGCCATAAAAGACGTAGCGCAAGCAAAAGCCATAGCCCAACAAGTGGGTTATCCTGTCCTCATCAAAGCTTCTGCCGGGGGTGGCGGAAAAGGCATGCGCATCGTAGAAAACGAAGCGGAAATTGAAGAACAAATGACCCGCGCCATCAGCGAAGCGACGTCTGCATTCGGAGATGGCGCTGTTTTTATTGAAAAATACTTCGCCACATCCCGCCATATTGAAATCCAGGTTCTGGCAGACAAACACGGAAATACGGTGTACTTGTTTGAACGGGAGTGTAGCATTCAGCGCCGCCATCAAAAAGTGGTAGAAGAAGCTCCATCTTCGGTAGTAACCCCTGAAATGCGTCGCGCGATGGGGGAGGATGCGGTTAAAGTAGCTCAGGCTTGCGACTATATCGGAGCAGGAACCGTAGAATTTTTGGTGGATGAAGACCTGAATTATTATTTCCTGGAGATGAATACCCGCTTGCAGGTGGAACACCCGGTCACTGAAATGATCAGCGGGGTAGACTTAGTCGAGCAACAGATTCGGGTAGCGCGGGGCGAAGTGCTTTCGATCCGGCAGGAAGATCTGAAAATCAATGGCCACGCAGTCGAATTGAGGGTCTACGCGGAAGATCCCATGGACAATTTTTTGCCCAGCATCGGAAAATTAGAGCGCTACCGGCGCCCGACCGGTGAAGGCGTCCGGGTAGATGACGGCTACGAAGAAGGTATGGATATTCCAATCTACTACGACCCGATGCTCGCTAAATTAGCAACCTGGGGACCAACCCGGGATGCTGCGATCCGGCGCATGAAAGACGCCATTGCTGCTTTTGAAATAAAAGGCCCTTCCACGACCCTGCCGTTCGGGTATTTTGTTTGCAGGCACGAAGCTTTTCTTTCCGGTAACTTTGATACGAATTTTGTAAAGCGCTACTTCACGCCGGATTTGCTCAAATCCGCCGATGAAGAAACAGCACAAATCGCCGCTGTAATCGCCTTAAGAGCCTACGAACAGGAAAGCGAGCGGCTGAAATTGCCATCCAGCATGTATTCGAGGTGGCGGAATAAACGGTAGTCTTTATGAGGATTTGATTGGTTGAGTATTTGAGTATTCGATTCGCAAGCGTCAAATACTCAAATACTCAAATCTTCAACTCATCAATAACTTACTTTTTCCGCTTCTTCGGATTCACCAATTTCATCTCGCTCACCAAATGCCCGGCGCCGGCATATTTGTCAATGATGAACAAAACGTAGCGGATGTCCACCATGATGTTGCGGCAAATGGAAGCGTCGTAGTTCAAATCGCTCATGGTGCCTTCCCAGACACGGTCGAAGTTCAGGCCCACCAAGTTGCCCCAGGCGTCAACCGCAGGACTTCCTGAATTGCCGCCAGTGGTATGGTTGGAACCGATGAAACAGACCGGAAGTTGCCCATTTTCAGCAGCATACCGGCCATAATCTTTTGCCGCGTGCAGTTCGCGCAGCCTTTCTGGTACGTCAAATTCGTAATCACCTGGCTTATACTTTTCCATAACCCCTGATAAGTAGGTAACCGGCGTATATTTTACCGCATCCTTGGGCTCATAGCTGGCCACTTTGCCATAGGTCACCCGCAGCGTACTGTTGGCATCCGGGTAGAACCGCTTGTCGGCGAATACATCCATCTGCGCTTTCATGTACTTGCGCTGCAATTCTTCAATTTTTGCATTCAACTCGTTGTAAGTAGCCAGCACCGTTTTTTCGTAGTGCTCGACAATGCTTCGACAAAACTGGAAAGCGTAGTCGCCTTCGACGCCAGCCGCAAAATCCCCGGTGAACCCCGATTTTAATAAGGCAGGGTTAGCTAATATTGATTTTTCGTAAATGGTCTTTGCCAATCCTTCATAACTTTTGCCCGCATAGGTGATCTGGTCAATGGCAAATTGAGCAAGGTGCTCCGGCTTTACTTTGTTAAAATACACCTCCATCAACCGGGCAAAAATCTGCTGATCCACTTCTTTGCGGTAATCTTTTTCAAAACCCTCAATAAATTTGTTGACTTGTTCCGTCTGCTTGGGCGTCAACGCGTTGCCGTTGTTTTTGTAAATGGTCAAAAAACGCTGCATGGTGTTCACGATTTGGAACAACTCGATGTTGCTCCCCGCTGTAATCTCGGAAATGTATTCCCGGGATTTCGCGTAAGGCTCGATTTGTTTGTATAGCGCTTCCAGCTCGGGCAGGATATTGCCATAAGCATCTTTCCAGGCTGCATTTGCCATGACGCGTTGCTGGAAGGTTTGTTCGTACTGTCGTTTTTTTGCCAATGCCCCCGTGGCGTGTATACCCTGGCTTTCGCCGATCCATTTTTTCCACGAGTTGGAAATGCGCGCCTGCTTGGATGCGTACTGGATTCTGGCTGCAGGGTCGTTCCGCATGGCCTCGCCGATAATCTCCAACGAAATATCCCGTATGCCAATGCGAATGGGGTTCAACACATCTGCCTGCATGGCCACTGCGGCGCCGGGAAGGTATTCGTCGGTGCGCCCCGGAAATCCAAAAACCATCGTAAAATCGCCTTCAGAAATGCCATCCATTGAAATCGGCAAAAAATGGCGCGGCTTCAGGGGAACATTATCCGGGGAGTATTCAGCTGGTTTATTGTCTTTGCCCGCATAAACCCGAAAAAGGGAAAAATCGCCGGTGTGGCGCGGCCAAACCCAGTTGTCCGTATCTGCGCCGAATTTGCCGATGGCATCCGGCGGGGTGCCTACTAAACGAACGTCGCGGTAGGTCTCCGTGATGAACATAAAATATTGATTGCCTTTAAAAAATGGCCGGATCATGGCATCTTCGTAGGTTTCTTTTACCGCTGATTTCCGGATGGCGTCTAAGTTTTTATCAATTTGGGATTGCCGGTCGCGGGCATTCATGGTTTCTGTAACACCTTTAAGCGCCGCCTCGGTTACGTCCTCAATGCGTACAATAAAGGTTGCGAACAAACCCGGATTGGGAAGTTCGTCTTTCTGGCTTTTTGCCCAAAAGCCATTTTGAAGATAATTGTTTTCCAAAGTCGTGTGCGACTGAATCTGGCCGTATCCGCAGTGGTGGTTGGTGAGCAGAAGGCCCTGTCCGGAAATGATCTCTCCCGTACAAAATCCACCAAAGTGGACAATCGCATCCTTCAAGCTGCCTTTATTAACACTGTAGATGTCTTCGGCGCTCATCTTCATCCCCATGCCTTTCATCTCGGCCTCATTCAACTGTTTAAGCAGCAGGGGCAGCCACATACCTTCGCCGGCCCGAACAAAAATACTTAGGAATAATAGTCCAAAAATGATTGAAAATCGCTTCATCTTATTGAATTTTTAGTGAATAGGCGTTAAATATAGCCTGTTTGAAAAAAATCATAGCAAGATTGTTTTGCAGATTAACGAAGTTGCTGTATCTTCGACCTGAAAAACATGAATACGTTTTTCAAGAAACTAATCATAGGGATGACTTTTGGGCCCTTTGCACATTTCTAATGTCGCAAGGGCTTTTTTTTTGCCC
>JBJXFD010000465.1:0-12238 GCA_046153985.1 Saprospiraceae bacterium | reverse complement strand
AGGCAAAACCGCCTAATTTTTCGCGATAGGATACGATGCGGCCTGCGGTCGTTGCGCCGACACCCCGCAAGCGCTGCCATTCTTCAGCGCTCGCTTTGTTGATGTCAATCAGGACGGCGGCAAATGCAGCCGCAGGTTGCGCAGTTTTGCCGGCGGTTTGGCCTGGGTCAATTTGGATAAAAGGCTCAAGGCGTTGATAATCGGCTTCGGGCAGGCTGTATATTTTGGCCAAATCTTCTTTTTTACGAAAGCGCCCACCTTTTTCCCGGTAATTGAGAATAACCCGGGCTACCTTCTCCGAAATGCCTAATTTCTTCAAAGTCGCTTCGTCTGCGGTATTTGGGTCAAAATTAAACGGTTCGCCAAGGGGCATATCTTCCTTAGTGTAGGAACCCGGTTGATCCCGCTCGTATTCCTGCTTCCCTCCGATCCGGATATAAGGTTCCAAGCGCAGGTAATCGGCTTCGCGCAGGGCGTATATTTTTTTAAAGTCTTCACTTTTGAAAAATTTGCCGCCTTTATTCCGGTAATTGAGAATAGTTTGCGCCGTTCGCTCCGACAAACCCAGCTGTACAAAGGTTGCGATATCTGCTGTATTGGGATCAAAATTGAACAATTTCCCCGCCGGTTTTTTGCTGCCAGCCCGATAGTTTTCTTCTTCGTTTCCGCTAGACAGGGCAATCCTTTTCGTTGCTTCCCGAAGTTCGCTTGTATCCACGGCCTTTGGTTCGGGTATGAAAAAAGGGTATAATTTTGGTGTTAGTACCAATAAAATGCAGAGTAAAACTAAAGCAAACGCACCGTTGCGCTCGTGCCGGGTATAGTAGAAGTATTCCTGTAAGAATTTTTTCATGGGTCGCAGGATTGTGTAGGTCATCCATTAGGAAAAGCTTTCCTCGTTTTTTTTGCTATTTTATTAGAAAAAAGTGAGGATTCCGTGCAGGTGGGAGCAGATGTCCGAAAATGTCCGAACAATTAACACAATTATGCGTCTTTTGGAGGAAGACTGGAGTGTTCGTGGTCGTCAGCTTTAGCTGGCAGACCCAAAAATCGGGCAGAGCCCGGTGGAATAGTACACGCGAGGCGGAGCCTACGCGCGAGCAGACTTGTGGTCGTCAGCTTTAGCTGGCAGACCTAAAAATTGGGCAGAGCCCGGCGGAATAGTACACGCGAGGCGGAGCCATCGCGCGAGCGTTAATACCTTGGGCTGCTGTGGTAAAGCACAATAAATAAAATGGCGATGCGCATGGCGGCGGGCACGTCTTTGTCTAACTCGTCAATGACCACCCAATCACGAGGATCACCGGTGAACGCCGTGTAGATATCCATATTCCCGTAATTGCCCTGCACTTCCCACTCGTCCCAGGTGCTGTTGTAGCGGCAGGTCAAGGTGAGTTGGATGTCGTTGTCGGAAATGCGCCATTCCCGGAAATTGTTGTTCCAAAGGATTTTAGCGCTGACAATTTCGCCTTCATTGCTGCGGATTTCCCATTCGCCGGGATCGTTGGGCCACTTGATTTTGATGGCGCCGCTAAGCCCGGCGATGTTGTAGTCCCACTCATTCCATTTATCCGCATCCTGCCAGCGCAGGCGCAGGTCGCCCTCATCCTCACCGGCGTAGATGACCCATTCGCGGAAGGAATCACTCCAGCGCGCACCCGCTCCCGACAGCAGTTGAGCAGAAGCTTGTGCTGCTGGAAAAAGTAAGATTATATACAACAAGAATTTCGTCATAACAAATGGGTTCAGGTTATTGAAAGATCCACACGGATAACGAAATTCCTGATGCGATGCGTATCTTAGAGCATATTGGGGATTCCAACAAGCTCTTAAAACGGCAGGTCATCGTCGCTGCCAGCAGCGGCAGAATAACTCGGCTCATCGCTGGCGCTTGGAAAGGCGCCATCGCCGGTTGCAGCAGGCGGCCCTTCAACGGCACCCTGCGACACTTTTTCCACCCGCCAGGCATTCAGGTTGGTGAAATATTTGCCCTGCCACTCGCGGCCACGCAGGTCGAAATGCACTTTCATCTGCTCGCCTTCCGAAAAGGCGTCTATCAGGGAACAGCGATCCTGCGTCAATTGAAATTTGACGAATTCCGGGTAGTTACCGCTTGCTACTTCGATGACGAATTCCCGCGCCTGAAATTTTTCAGATTTGCTTTCGGTTTCGTACTTTTTAATCAATTTGCCTTCCACTTCAAATGACATAACTGTATTATTTTTTGTGAATGATGATTTAGATGGATAAAGTTAAACTTTGAAAATCAAATCGGCCGTATGAAAGTCATTTCCCCGCGTCCGTAGGGGCGCCCCTTGCGGTCGCCCACCCTCGCGGTCGCCCGGTTATTTCCCGGCATCTTTCCAACGCCAGAGATACACGCAGGCCCAGGACCGGTAAGGGCGCCAGGTCTCTGCAATTTCTATCATGCGCTGCCGGAGCGCTTTCCCGGTTTCCGTCAGTCCGTACAATTTGATCATTGAATTTTGTACCCCGAGGTCGTCCATCGGGAATACATCTGGTCGTTTAAGGGTAAACATCAGGATCATTTCCACCGTCCAGCGGCCTACACCTTTAATTTGTGTGAGGCGCCGAAGGATTTCTTCGTCTTCGTGGTCATTCCAATTGTACCCAATTAGGTTTTCAGCCATAAAAAACTCCGCCACATTGCGCACGTAATTGGCTTTTTGATAGGAAAGCCCCACCCCGCGCAGCAACTCCGTATCCAATTTCACCAAAGCTTCGGGGACAGGGTAGCCTTCCGGAAATAAGCCCAGAAAGCGCTTGTGGATGGTGGCTGCCGCTTTAATGGACAACTGCTGGTAAATGATGGATTCCACCAATTCGGCATATAAATCGCCGACACTTTGCGAGGCAACCGGTTGTATGGCGGCCACTAAAGGGCGAAGGCGTTCGTCGTTGGAAAGATGCAGTCGTGCGGCCTCGGGAACCATGCGTCTTTATTTTTGTGCGTTGCGAATAAGGTAAAAAGCCGGTATGGCAAATATAATATTGGGCAGCCAGATGCCCAGCAAAACCGGAATGATATTGCCCGAGGCAAACACAATGGCAAAGCGCGAGATAAACACGAAAATGGCGCCGATCGCGATACCAATGGCCAAATGCAGGCCCATTCCACCCCGAACTTTCCGTGCGGCAACCGCCATGCCGATCAGTGTGAGGATGAATATGGAAAAGGGTTCGGCAGTACGCCGTTGCAATTCAACTTCGTAGCGCTGCGCATTCCCTACCCCGCGCTCGCGTTGCTTGGCTAAATAGCGCATCAACTCGGGCGTCGTCATGCTCGTATGGACTTCTGCCGCCTCCAAAAAATCGGAAGGCGCAAAGTTGAAGGTGGTGTCTTTTTGATCCTTGCGATTAGAAATCAAGGTTTCTTTATCCCCGTCAAAATTGCGAATTTCATAGTTGATCAGGCGCCATTTATTGGGCGGCCCGATCCACTGGGCGCGGGCTGCCTTGAGCACAGAGACCATTTTATTGTCTTTGAAATGCTCGATCCGGAAATGCTGCGCACTGGTATCCTGGCGGCTAAAAATGCCAATGTAGATTTTTGTATCCGGGGAAATGAAAAAATGAAAATCAGAGCTTTTTTCTTTCTTGCGCTTGTTCTTTTCCAAATACTGCCCCTCGATGTCCAATTTGCGCTCGGTTACCCGAGGGATAAAAAAGTGGTTGCCCGCCAGGTGTAAAAAAGCAATGAGTCCTGCGCCGACAAGGTAGGGCCGCATGAGCCGGTTGAAGCTGACGCCGGCATTAAAAATGGAAATGATTTCGGAGTTGAACGCCATCCGGGAGGTAAAAAATATGACGGAAATCAGGGCAAACAAAGGCCACAGCAAGCCATCAATGAACAGGATGAAACCCGGGTAGTAGTCAAGCAGTATCTCCTTTTTGGTGATCGGTTCCTCAACGAATTTTTCTACTTTTTCACTAAAATCTATCGACACGGCAATCATCGTGAAGATCAGGGCCGTAAAAAAAAAGGTAGAAAGAAAACTTCGGATTATGTACCAGTCGAGCTTCTTGAGCATATTCAGCAGTATTGCGTACAAAGATACGCAAAGGAGAGGTCATTTAATCGGACATTTCCGGCCAAAGTCGGATAGCTTCGTCTTCTTTGGCCGACATGCGCTGTTTGTCTTCCGGTGTTTTATCCAAATACCCGCAAAGGTGCAGTGCCCCGTGCGCCATAACCCGGCGCAATTCCACGTCAAACACAGCGCTGAATTGTTGGGCATTGTCGCGAACCCGGTCAATGCTGATGAAAATATCGCCTTCGATTTCGTCGGATTCTGAATAGGGAAAGGTAATCACATCGGTGAGGGTATCGTGATTCAGGTACTCCACATTCATGCGGTGCAGGTAGGCATCGCTGGTAAAAATATAGTTGATTGCAGCAGGCGATTTGCCTTCCTGTTCGAGCGCCTGAACAAGCCATGCACGGGTGCGCACTTCATCCGGCAGTTCAAATTCAATATCTTCCGAAAAGAAGTTGACGGGATGATCCGCCTCTTCGTTCCATTCTATCTCCCCGTGATCGCCAATTGATGCAGGCATGTAGTTAGTCTGATGTCTAAAATCTGATGTCTAAAGTCTGACACCTCAAATCTTAAAATGCATTTCCACGGTTCTGCCGTTGTCTTCAAAGCTAATGTCGTCGCAAAGCCTTTTCATCAGGAAAACACCCCTGCCCCCGAGGGTCAGAATGTTTTCCGGAGCAGTCGGATCCGGCAGTTTGCAATGGTCGAATCCGCAGCCCTGGTCGGAAATGCGCACCGCGATCTGATCATTTTGTTTTTTCAGGTGTACCTGAACCAGTTTCGATTCATCCCCGTTGTTGCCGTGGATGATGGCGTTGTTAACGGCTTCTGTAACACTGACCAAAATGTTGCCGTGTACGTCAGGACTGATGCGGTAGCGTTCTGCCATGCGCGTAACCCACGATTCGATCGTGCGGATACTTCCGGGTCTGGAGGGCAGTTCGAGAACGACAGCTTGTAGTGTGTTTGATTTCATCCCTCGGTTAAGTTGTGTGTTCCGGTTGAAGAAATAATAATTGTTCAATACTCTGTAAGGTATTCATTTTACCTCTTTTGACAATCCGGGCATTCCGACGACCATGCTACTGAGAAGTCACTTTTATTTGGCTTTCAATGTTTTAAAGTAATCTTCCACCAATTGCTTGTAGTAGGGTTTCAGGGCAGGCGAGACCGTTTTGTACTGCTCAATCTCTGCTTCGCGTTTTTTGATGTATTCTTCGAGTGAGGGCGGCATTTTGCGCTCTTTTTGAGTGGCAGTTTCCGCTTTGCGCTGCTCATCGAGCCCGCGTTCGCGTTCCGCTTTTTCATGTTCCAGCAGGCGGCTCATGATCTCCTCCTGGCGTTTGAGGGTTTCGTTGTTCAGCCTTTTGTTGACCAAATCAATTTCAACCTTGTCCATTTGGTCCATAATGTCCTGCAACTCTTTGCTACCCTGTCCTTTTTTCTGCAACTCCTGCTGCTTTTCGCGCAGCGCTTTGCGCAGGGCGGCTTGTTTGGCGGCCATTTGTGCAAATTCTTTGCTCGACCCGCCTTTTCCTTTTTGCAGGCCGTCTTTCATCTTTTTCATCTGCTCGTTCAGCTCCTGCTGCCCCTGCGACATTTTATCGGAAGGCTTTTTGCCGCCTTTGCCGTTCGGGTTCGGATTGGTACACATCTGATCGCCCGACATCATGCTCGACATCTGTTGCTGCATCTGGTTCATCACCTCGCTGAGCATAAGCGCCAGGTCATTGATGTTTTTCATGCCGCGCTGCTGGTGTTCGCCGGCCTGCAGTTTCTGGCGTTCTTCCAGTTCTTTCAGAGATTCGCGCATGTTTCCTTTGATGTCGGACACCTTTTCCGTCACAAAAGATTCAATCTGGAATACGCGCTTGCTCAGGGCCTGAAGGCTGTCTTCCACCAAGCGGAAGTCGTCCTGGAGTTTGAACTGCTCCTGCACGAGGGCTACATATTTTGGTGTGTTTATTTCTACCGCAGAGAAGTTTTTGATCAGGTCTTCCTGGTCGAAGGACAAGCCGACTAAGTTTTCCAGCAACTGGCGCAGCGCTTTCATGTCTTCTTCCATCTGCTCCATTTCTCCCGACTCCATTTCCATGGCCATTTTGTTGGCCATATCTTTCATCTTATCGGAAGCGCTTTTCTGAGCCTTGGATGCTTTTTTATTCTGTTGCTTCTGCAATTGCTGCTGGCTGTCGTTGAGGTCTTTTTTGATGTCCTCCATCCCCTCTTTCTTATCTTCCATCTCCTTTGGAGACTCCAACTCTTCGTTTTTCTTTTCGATGTCCTCCATCTTCTCCTCGAGCTTCTCAAACTTCTCGTTGATTTCTTCCTGCTCCTTCTTCAGTTCCTCCTGTGATTCTTTCTCCTCCTCGGTCTTTTCACTCAGTTCCTTCTGCTCTTCTGCCAATTTATTCAACTCGTCAATGGTTTCGTTGAGTTCCTGTTCCAGTTCGAGTTGTTTGAACATTTCCAGCATCCGGTCGAGTTCTTTTTCCATATCCTCGTCTTCAAACTGGAAGTCTTCCATCATTTCCAGCGCACCGTCTTTTTCCAACTCCTGCAGCATTTCTTCGATTTGCTCCATGAGTTCCTTCATTTCTTCGCTCATCACCTGCTCGAAGAGTTCCTGCAATTGTTCCTGCTTCTCGGCGATCTTCTGATCGGTTTCGCTGAATTGCTCCTGATTTTTCTTATTTTCTTCAAAAGACTGCTTAGCCTGGTCAATTTGTTTTTCTAATTCCTTCTGGCGATCCAGCATTTTTTCTAATTCCTTGCGGCTTTTCCAGTCTAAGTCTTTTTCCTGCAGGAGTTTTTCCCGCATTTTTTTCATGTCTTCCTGAATTTTGCGCGATTCTTCGAGCGCTTTTTTCAGGTTGTCTTTGATCTGCTGGTCGTTCTGCTCGGCCATTTGCTTGAACTCCTCCACCGTTGGGATGGAAAGGAGCATCAGGCTGGTACGCGCCGACTTGCGGCCATTGACGCCGTCGTTGTCGAAGGTTTCAAAATAATAGGTGACTTCGTCGCCGGGTTTCAGGTCGAGGTTGGTGGCGTCGAAGGAGTAATCGTAGCGGATGTCTTTCGTTTCCGGCTTTTTCACCACCACCGTGTTCAGGTTACCCGGTTGGCCGCCCGAGCGTTTAACGCTGTAGTTAAACGTCAGCGCAGTAAGGCCGTAATCGTCCGAAGCTTCGCCTGCAAAAAACAGCAACTTGCGGTCTGTGCTATCCTGGAATTTTTCAACCGAAATATTCGGGTACAAATCGGGAATGACCGTAATGGTATAGCTCACCGAATCTGCATTGGGCAGCCGCGCATTGGAAATGTATACTTTATAAGCTTC
Organism: Saprospiraceae bacterium; assembly: GCA_046153985.1. GTDB lineage: Bacteria > Bacteroidota > Bacteroidia > Chitinophagales > Saprospiraceae > JABWAJ01. Next base: position 4,837 of record JBJXFD010000465.1, on the reverse strand, counting down.
GTCTTTTCCCGCCCGCTTTTTGAACGTAAAAAGGTCGTCCGAAAAACGCTTGACCTGCTGCTTGCGAAGCTGGTCGCCGGAAAAAGCAATATGGATATCGTCTGTGTGGAGGGCATTAAAGACCCAGTCAATATTGGTGCCTTCCGGAATGACAAAATCACCGACGCTGTTCAGACTTTCGTCTTTGCGGCCGGTGTAGCCTGGGTAATCCAATTTCACTTCAAAACCCAGGATGTTCGGTTTTTCCAGCACGTCGAGGGTGTATGCATCCGAACGCACGGTAGCTGCCGACAATTCAAATTCCACGTCTTTCTGGACATTGCTGAACCGGTAGACAAAGCGATCCGGCGCTTCTTTCGTCAGGCGGTAGGTGTAGTTGTCTACATCAATGAACACCTCGTTTGGCAACTGTTCGCCCTCGATGGTCACGTCAAGCTGGTAATCGCCAAACTGCATCACCGACAAGGCGTCTTTGTCTATTTTGAACCGGAACGGCGCCGGCCTTTCAAATTCTTTGCCGCTGATGAGGCGCGCCGTGCTGTCCTTGATGAGGCTTGGCGCCGCAAACAGCAGCACGATGAGCAGCATCAGGGGAGGCAGGGCATAGCGCAGGTATTTTTTATTTTGGGCTAAATTAATCGCTGCGATGAACGGAACGGGCTTGATTTCTTCCGATTTTTGATCAATGCTCGCCAAAATCAGGTCTTTTTGGTCAACCTGTTCGGCCTGCTGGCGCAATTGAAGCACGTTCAGCAGTTTATCTTTTACTCCGGAAAAATGGTCGCCTACAATGGCAGCAGCCCGCTCGTGCGAAATCACACTCCCGAGCCGGAAATAATGCAGCAGGGGCAACACCACCCAATAGCCCAGCGACAACGCACTGACGCCGATAAAAGAATAAAAAAGCACCTTCCGGGTGCCTGCATGGAAATAGAAATAGTGTTCAAGGAAGTTCAGCCCAAGGAATAAAACCAAAATAAGCGCAACGCTGTACAGCGCGCCACGAATGAGCTGATTGATATAATACTTGCGAATGAACTGGTCTAACTTCTCAATTAACAGGCGGTAGTTATCATGCATTGCCATCGCTTACTCTACTTTTTTAACAACGATTAGAGAACGTCTTTTGCTGGTATGCCTGCTTTGTCCGCTGACGAACAAAGGAGGAAAGACCAGCAATACACAAAAATCTGAGCCCCTTCCATGCGAAAGACGTCAATTAATAATAACGCCTGAACGCTCGAAAAGGTTACGCAATGGTTTCCGGGGAAAGCTGTAAGAGACTAAGAAACTCGAAAGTTAGGGAAGATTTGAACGCTTGTCAAGGGGGGAAGGTGTTAATCCCCCATTTTATCCAAAAAAGAAAAAGCCCCGACATGCTGTCGGAGCTTTTTTGCGCCTCCTCTAGGACTTGAACCTAGGACCTACGGATTAACAGTCCGCCGCTCTAACCGGCTGAGCTAAGGAGGCTTTTTGAAGGTTGATTTCGCCGATTCTTCAAAAGGCGAGCGCAAATTTATTACGATCCGATTAAAAGCGCAATCTTTGCGCGATATTTTTTTCAAAAGAGGCGACAATAATAATTTTGTCGCTGAAAATCAATCTATTAGAATCATGAGTTTGTTAACCGTTGGCACTGTAGCTTTCGATGATATTGAAACACCGGGTGGCAGAGCTGAAAAAGTCGTTGGCGGAGCTGCCACTTACATCGCCCTCGCTGCTTCCTATTTTACGAAAGACATCCGCATCGTTTCGGTGATTGGAGACGACTTTCCAACGGAAGAACTGAGTTATTTGCAATCGAGGGGCATTGATTTGCAGGGATTGCAAATCCGCAAAGGAGAAAAATCTTTTTTCTGGGCCGGGCGCTACCGCAACAACATGAACGAACGGGATACCTTAATCACCGATTTGAATGTGTTGGCCGACTTCGACCCGGTTTTACCCGATTCCTATAAAAATGTGCCCTTCCTGATGCTGGGCAACCTGACCCCGGCGGTCCAGCAACGGGTCATCGAGCAATTGAACCAGCGCCCGAAGCTCATCGCTTTGGACACCATGAATTTCTGGATGAATACCGCAATGGACAGCCTGCTCGTGGTGCTGAAAATGATAGATATCCTGATCATCAACGACGAAGAAGCCCGCCAACTATCCGGCGAATACTCCTTGGTTCGCGCTGCGCGGGCCATTCATGCCATGGGCCCTCGTTTTTTGGTCATTAAAAAAGGCGAACACGGCGCCCTGCTGTTTGAAGGCGACCAGGTGTTTTTTGCACCGGCTTTGCCTTTGGAGGAAATCGTAGACCCCACTGGCGCAGGCGATACCTTTGCGGGCGGCTTCATGGGCTATTTGGCCAAAACAGAAGACACCTCTTTCGACAATATGAAACGCGCGGTAATTCACGGTTCCGCCATGGCTTCTTTCTGCGTGGAAGCGTTCAGCATTGAGCGCCTGAAATCGCTGACGGAGCAGGAAATCAGCGAGCGCATCCTTCAGTTTGCCCGATTGGTCAATTTCGATTAGCAATGACCCGTTTGCAGCGCCACAAAAGGTAGTTGGCTAAGAACCAGAAATGCCGGTACGCCTTGTTGCGCGTTTGGCGGAGGTGGTAGCGGTAATAAATTTGCTGGACGATGACGGCCAGGCGAAATAGCCCATAAACTTCGTAAAAAGTAAAATCTTCGGCGCTAAAGCCCATTTTTTCGCAATAATAGGCCACCACTTCCTTCCGGGTCAGCATGCCCGGCAGGTGGGTCGGCTGGCGGCGCAGCATTTTGTGGACAAAATCATCGTCGGCCTGCACCCAATAGGCCAAAGAATTGCCCAAATCCATCAGGGGGTCGCCCACCGTAGCCATTTCCCAATCTAAAACCCCGATCACCCGCAGGGGGTCTTCTGCATCCAGTACGACATTGTCGAAACGAAAATCGTTGTGAATGAAGCAGGTGCGTTCTGTTGCCGGGATATTGGCGGCAAGCCAGTCCATGACAAAACGCCCGGAAGGCACATTCCAGGTTTTGGCTTTCCGGTAGCGTTCTGACCAGCCGGCGATTTGCCGTTGGGCGTAGCCTGCACCTTTGCCGAATTGCAGCAACCCCGCTTCCTCCGGGTCAATCTGGTGCAATTCGATGAGCTTGTCTAACACATTCAGACACAATTGCCGGGTTTGTTCGCGCGAAAGGTTCAGGTCTTTGGGCAAATTGGCGCGCGGAATGATGCCGCTGAGTTTTTCCATCACATAAAATTCCCGGCCAATCAAGGCGGTATCTTCACAAAAAACAATCATTTCCGGCACGTAGGGATATACGGGCTTTAATTGCTTCATGATCCGGAATTCCCGGCCCATATCGTGCGCGCTTTTGGCTTTGGCGCCTTTCGGCGGACAGCGGAGGATGTATTCGGCGTTGTCAAATTGAAGCAGGTAGGTGAGGTTGGACGCGCCACCCCGGAATTGGCGGAGGCGGAGTTCCCCTTCCAGGTCGGGCAAATGCGGGCCAAGGAAATTCCGGATCACCGCCAGATCAAGCGTGTCTTCGCTGCGCACTTCCTGCGGCCGGTCTATCCATTTTTTTGGTGCTTGCATAGATTACTTTTATGGCACTGCTCGCGCGATGGCTCCGCCTCGCGTGTGGTATTTGCCAGCCTCTGGCTGGCTGTACAAGGCCGGGCGGAACCCGCCGAATAACAGGCACGAGGCGGAGCCGTCGCGCCAGCGGTGTTAAATCTGGTATTTTTCAATCAACGCCTCACAAGCCCCATCCAGCATCTGAAAAACCGCTTCAAACCCATTGTCATCCCAATACGGGTCCGGCACATCCTGATCAGAAAGGGGATTAAGAAAATTCATGATCATTTCCACCTTGCGCTGTTGCGCTTCGCTGCCTGCCAATCTCAAAATATCGCTGCGGTTAGATTCATCCATGGCCAAAATCAAGTCAAAATTTTTCAGATCATCAGGCCGGAGTTTCCGCGCGCCCTGATCGGTAATATCAATACCGTGGCGCCGGGCGGTTTGTATAGATCGCGGATCCGGTTGTTCCCCGGCGTGCCAACCCCCTGTTCCCGCAGAATCTACCTCCCAGTTCAATCCCCGCGCTTTGATTTTTGCTTTCAGGATTCCTTCCGCCAAAGGCGAGCGGCAAATATTCCCCAGACATACCATCAGAATTTTCATTCGTCGTTTGTTTTTCGACAGCAAGCTATGCATGGATTCTGAATTTCTGTGCATCTGAGAAAAAAAAACGTACCTACGTGTTACAACGTACGATTTTTATCGTACCTTTGTTTTATGAACGAGTTAAATGACAATCCAGAAAAAAAAGCAGAACCCACCAAGGCAGAGTTAGACATCCTGCAAGTGCTGTGGGAAGACGGCCCATCCACGGTGCGCGCCGTGAATGAAAAGCTGAATGCGCAAAAAAAAGCGGTGCAATACACCTCTACCCTGAAGCAAATGCAACTCATGGTGGAAAAAGGCATGCTCCTGCGCGACGAAAGCAGCATGAAACACGTGTACAGCGCCGCCATTGACGAACAGCCAACCAAAAGCGCTTTGCTGGATCGCTTTGTGGACACGATGTACAAAGGCTCCCCGTCCAGCCTGATGATGCAGTTGCTGGGCAATAAAAAAACGTCAAAAACAGAATTGGACGCCATCCGGAACCTGCTGGACCAGATGGATTCAGATCAAGCATAAAAACGCACACATTATGCGCCTTTTTTCAAATCACCCGCTGTTTTCAGACGAGAGCGTCCGGGCCTTTTGCTGGACGCTCCTACACTCCCTCTGGCAAGGCTTATTGCTGGCTTTGCTGGCGGCGCTTGTCCTGTTTTT